>NZ_FNHL01000002.1:0-315603 GCF_900103715.1 Halogranum gelatinilyticum
CCGAGGCAACGAGGCGTTCAGCCCGCGAGCACTAACAGTCCAAGCCACATTCATACCGCATGGGAACCCGTGTCCGTAAACGGGTCCAGGTGCTAACTGGAATGCACGAACACATTGGTTGTCAAAGCGAATCCGATCCGATCCTGGTGTTAACTACGGTTCGATTCCGTAGATCGGCATTCGGACGGCCACAGCGGTGAGGTTCCACCCGTACCCATCCCGAACACGGAAGTTAAGCTCACCAGCGTACGAGCAAGTACTGGAGTGCGAGAGCCTCTGGGAACACCCGTTCGCCGTCCACCATTCATACTTTAGCCTCCGACGCAGTGCGTCGGGGGCTTTCTTCATTTATACAGAGAGCGGCAGCACTATCGAGAGCGACAGCACGAGCGCGAGTAGTTCCTTAGCGACAGCATCGCAACCGCGACGATACCGCGCCGGCAACGACATTACAACACGACAGCACCGCGCCAGCGACAGCACCGCGACCGCAACACCGACAACACAGCACCGCCCCAACGACAGCAGTAGAACGGGTGACGACCCCATCGCGCCTGCGGCGCGAAGGGGCCGCCGGCTTACCGGTCCCGTCGTCGTTCGAGTTCCGTCTCGAAGTCGTCGACGGAGCGGTTCGCGAGCGACGCTGCGGTCGATAGCGAGATGTCGAAGCGGTCGAACGCGACGAGTGCACCCGCGACGAGCGGTTCGTTCCGGTCGGTCGGATCGGCCGTCGCCAGTCGGTCGCGGCCGTTGGAGCCGTCACCATCGAGGTGGAGACTGAGGAGACAGGAGAGCATCGCCGCACCGGAGAGCGACAGCTCTCGGTCGCCGCGCCTGTGTGTCCGTTCGAGCGCGCCGACGAAGGCGACGTAGTCGCTGTTGCCGGTCGGAGAGAGGAGCGCGCGTTCGAGCGCGGCGTCCTGTATCGCGCGGATAGGCGAGGCTGCCGTTCCGGCCGAGAGGTCCTGAGAGAGCGAGTCGTCGCCAGCGTCCATATCGGCTTCAACGGTGTCGAGCCTGGAAACAGCCACGGTTCAGGCGAACTCGGGGCAGCATCGGTGAGGTTGTGGAGTCGGATTCACTCAGTGTGATCCGGTTCGCGCAGCGAGTGATCGACGACCGTCCCGTCGGGGGTGAGCGTCACCGTCCCGAGTCGGACCGAGTCGCCGGGCTCGGCCGTCGAGGCGATCTCTTGGAGTACCGTCTGTTGGTCGAGCTGTTGCCAGACGACCTGTTCGACGAGTCGTTGGAACTCTTCGGGGTCGGTCCACTGCGAGTCGATATCCGAAGGCACCTGGACGAGAAACTGGAGATCAGTGTCGGTGACGCCGATGCCGACGCCGAAGGTGTCGCCATTCATACCCCACACTTAGCCGGGGATGTTCAAAGGCGCGTCGGGAAGGAATCACTGCCAGGGGTCGCCGACACCGGCGAGCGTGGGTCTCTCACGCACACGTCGCACAGGTAGAATCGCTTTTCACCGTCGCTCGTCCAGGGCGAGTAATGAGTTACAAGATCGGCCTCGTCGGCAAGCCCTCTGTCGGCAAGTCGAGTTTCTTCAACGCGGCGACGATGAACGACGTGCCGGAGGGTGCGTATCCGTTCACGACCATCGACCCCAGCATCGGGGAGGCGTACGTCCGCGTCGAGTGTGCGGCACCGGACTTCGAGGAGTCGTGTACGCCGAGCGTCGGCTACTGCGACCACGGGATGCGGTTCGTCCCGGTAAAGCTCGTCGACGTCGCGGGTCTCATTCCCGGCGCGCACGAGGGCAAGGGGCTCGGGAACCAGTTCCTGACCGACCTGAACGAGGCGGACGTCCTCGTCCACATCGTCGACTTCTCGGGGAAGACCGACATCGAGGGCGAGGCGACGGAGGGCCACGACCCCCGTGACGACATCGACTTCCTGGAGAACGAACTCGATATGTGGTATCTCGACATCCTGGAGAAGGGTATCGAGCGGTACCGAAGCGGCTACCACGGCGAGGAGAAGCAGATCGAAATCGATCTCGCAGAGCAGATGAGCGCGTTCAAGACGAACAAAGACGAGATCAAGCAGATCATCCTCTCGCTGGGTCTCGACCTCGACCCCGACGAGTGGGAAGACGAGGACCGTGAGGCACTCGCCCGCGAGATCCGCAAGCGGACGAAGCCGATCATCATCGGTGCGAACAAGATGGACACGGCCGAGGCACAGGCCAACTTCGAGGAGATCACGCAGGACCCGGAGTACGAGCATCTGACGTTCGTTCCCGCGAGTGCGCACGCGGAGAAGGCACTGAAGAAGGCCGCAGACGCGGGCGTCGTCGACTACCGCCCCGGCGACGCGGACTTCGACATCGTCGGCGACATCAGCGGCGAGCAGGAGCAGGGGCTCGAGCAGATCCGGGAGTTCATGAACGAGTACGACGGCACCGGCGTGCAGGACGCGCTCGAACGTGCGTTGTTCGACGTGATGGGGGCCATCGCCATCTTCCCCGGCAGTGCCAACGGGTCGAAGGACGAGAAGGGTGTCTTCCGCGACTGTTTCATCCTGCCCGAAGGGTCGACCACCGAGGACTTCGCGTACCACCTGCACTCGGACATCGGCGACGGTCTCCTCCACGGGATGGACTGTCGCGCGAAGCGACAGATCGGGTCGAGCCACGAACTCACCCACCGCGACGTGGTCGAGATCGTCTCGACGAACTAACGAACCACGTTTTGAGAGTTTGATTCGAATACGGTATTCGGTAGTAAGCCGTTCACATTCCTTGTTGAAGAGCTATGTCTGGCGGTTGTGATTCGTGCAGGACTGTCAATCCAGACACCTAGTTAAACAGTACTGTCGTTGTTTTGGAATCTGTCTAGCAACAACCATCATTGTTCCTCGTGGTGACGTTACAGACATAGGTGTGTAATCACACACTCACGAAACGGCGTCCTCGATAGACCACCGTTCCACTGTGCGGAACGATGGTTTCGATGACGGTTCGACTATTTTCGCGTGAATGTGTGACACAACCACACGAACGTCGGATTCGTCCTCGTCTCACTCACGATAGCGTGGTTCCGGTGTCTCCGACGGCCGCGAAACGAGCGTTGACCGCTGTTCGATTCTGCGGGATGGTTTTGCCGTCTCTTCCGGTTGTTCGTCGTCGAGATTCCGGGTGAAAGTCCTGAATTCGACGATAGCGGCCGTCTCGTCAGCGGTCGGCGACTCGGCTAGCCGGCAACACTGTCCGCAGACGTTCGGGCAGACAGAACGGCTTATTGGGGCTTGATACCCCGTTTTAACGCCGTTTTCCGCCGGAAGGCCGCCAAATGTGTACCGAATTGCGTCCCGCCATGCGGAACATTTAGTAGGTGGTAGTCGAGAGACCACAGTCACGATGAACGCCCAGACGAACACCGTCTCGTCGGTAGAACGCGCCCTCGACGTGGTGGAACTGCTCCGTGAACGGGGGACCGCTCGGTTATCGAGCGTCGCTCGCGAGCTCGATCTCTCGAAGAGTACCGCACACCGCCACCTCAAGACCCTCGAGAGCCGAGGCTACGTCGTCGAGACCGACGAGGGTTACGCCCTGAGCCTCCAGTTTCTCGACCTCGGCGAGTTCACTCGAACGCGACGGCCAGCCTACCAGCTGGCGATGGAGAAGGTCGACGAGTTGGCCCACCGGACCGACGAACGTGCGCAGTTCATGGTCGAAGAGCACGGCCGCGCGGTCTACGTCTACCGGAAGACCGGCAACCACGCGGTGAAGGCGGATTCGTACCCCGGCAAGCGCGTCCCGGTCCACGCGAGCGCGGCCGGACTGGCCATCCTCTCGAAGCTCCCGCGGTCACGCGTCGAGGAGATCATCGACCAGCACGGGTTGGAGGCACTGACGCCACAGACCATCACCGACCGCGATACGCTCTTCGCCGAACTCGACACGGTCCGTGAGCGCGGCTACAGCATCAACGACCAGGGAACGATCGAGGGGCTGCGCGCGATCGGCGCGCCCGTCACCGACGCCGACGGCGAGGTTATCGGCGGGTTGAGCATCTCCGGTCCCATCAATCGGATGCGTGGCGAGCGGTTCGAGGAGGAGTTCCCCTCGCTCCTGCTCGGGGCGACGAACGAACTCGAACTCAATATCGCCTACCAGTAGGTCTCTCTCGGCCATTATCGTCATTTCACGACCTTGCTCGCCCCGACGACAGTGGCTGGTGGGCACCGCCACCGAGGGGCGAACGGTTAAGTCCCTGCCTTGGGACAGTCGGGTGTATGCTTGACGGCTATGAGATGCACGATTTGACCCAACCGTGGTCACAGGACACGCCCGCGTGGCCGACGTACGACAACCCGAAAGTCTGGTACGAAAAGAGCCTCGACACCGAGAAGGTCAACGGCCAGAAGATCGAGTTCATGAACCACACGGGGACGCACCTCGACGGCGAGAAACACTTCGTCGGCAACGGCCGCGACATCGCGGATATGCCGCTGGACGAACTCGTCGGCGACGCCGTCGTCGCGGACATCTCCGACATGGTCGGCGACTACGACGTCTACACCAGCGAGATGATCGAGGAGGTCTGTGACGTCCAGGAGGGCGACATCCTGTTCATCCACACCGGCTACCAGAAGTACGCCTACCACCGCGAGGAGGCCGACCCCCACGCGTTCTTCTGCAAGCACCCCGGCCCGAACATGGAGTTCGCCGAGTGGTGCCGCGACATGAACCTCAACTACCTCATGCTCGACTGCGGGAGCGCGGACCACCCGATGAACACCATCGTCCGCGACGTGCGCCCCGAGCTCGCCGAGGAGGCCTGCGAGAAGCTCGGCGTCGACGACCTCGACGAGATCTTCCCGCCGGAGGGCTACCAGCTGATGCACACCGAACTCTTCCCGGAGGGCATCGTCCACGTCGAGAACGCCCAGGTTCCCGAGGAACTGCTCAACGAGCGGTGTCAGATCGGGACCTTCCCGTGGCGTTTCGAGGGCGGCGAGTCCTCGGTCTGTCGCTGTGTCGCGTTCACCGAAGCCTAACTCACGACCCCGACATCCTCTCCTTTCTCTCAGCCACGTAGAGACCCGTCTCCGCGCGAAGCTTTATCTGGGAACTCGCGAAACGCCGTGGCATGACCCCAACGAAAGCCGTCGTCCTCGACGAGTGGGGCGGCGAACTGACGACCGACCGTCTCGACGTACCCGACCCCGGCCCTGGCGAAGCACTCGTCGACGTCCGCGCCTGCGGTGTCACCCGGACTATCGAGAACGCGATACAGGGCGGGCTCTCCGACGATCCCGCGTTCACGCCGCGTGTCCCCGGCCACGAGTTCGCGGGCGTCGTCGAGGACGTCGGCCCCGGTGTCGAGACCGTCGACCCCGGCGACCGCGTCGTCTGCTACTTCTATCTCACCTGCGGCAGCTGCGACAACTGCCGCCGCGGCGACACCGCCCGGTGTACCGACTTCGGCGGCTGGCTGGGCGTCCAGCGCGACGGTGCCTACGCCGAGCGGACGGTCGTCCCCGCCGCGAACCTCCTGCCCCTGCCCGACGGGGCGACCTTCGAGATGGGCGCAGTCGCGGCCGATGGACTGGCGACGCCGCTGCACGTCTGCGAGCGCGCGGCCGTCGACGACACCGACACCGTCCTCGTCGTCGGCGCGGCGGGTCGGGTCGGTATCCACCTCTCACAGCTCGCGGCACTGCGCGGTGCCCGCGTGCTCGCGGCCGACGTCGACGCCGACCGGCTGGCCCACGTCGACAGCGTGACACCCGATGCGGTGATGCCAATCGACGCCCGCGGCGACGATGTCGCCGAGCGACTCCGTGCGACCACAGACGGCGACGGCCCCTCTGTCGTCGTCGACACCGTCGGCGACACCGACACGCTCGCGGCGGCCTGGGACGTGCTGGCGATGGGCGGACAGATAGTCTCGCTGACGACTCACCACGACCGCGCGTTCGCCCCGCCGATGAAGGAGTTCGTCGTCAAGGAGGCCTCGTTCCTCGGCTCGCGCTACGCGACGAAGGACCAGGTCGTCCGTGCGGCTCGTCTGCTGGCCGACGGCCGCGTCGACCCCGTCGTCACCGAGCGCGTCGGTCTCGACGAAGTGCCGACGCTCCACGAGCGGATTCGCTCCGGCGAACACCACGGGATGGCGATTCTCGAACCCTAGCTCACTCGGGCCAACAATTTTCTCGCGGCACGCGGTACGGGAGCTATGCACGACCACGACGACATGCTCGCCCGCGAGACGGCGGTCGACCGCGTGCTCGCTCTCCGCGAGGAGTTCCTCCCCACACGACCCACCGAACGCGTCCCGCTCGACGCCATCGGCGGTCGCGTCCTCGCCGAGTCTATCATCGCCGACAGCGACGCGCCGGCGCACAGCCACGCGACGATGGACGGCTTCGCCTTCGACGCGAGCGAGACGTACCCCTTCACCCTTCGTGAGGGCGAGGTCTTTCCCGAGTCCGATCCGGGTGACCTCGCCTCGGGACAGGCCGCCCGCGTCGCCACCGGCGCGCCCGTCCCTCGCGGCGCGACCGCCGTGATCAAGCGCGAGGACGCGACCGTCGAGGACGGGGACCTCGTCGCGGGACCCGACGTCACGGCCGGCACCTACGTCTACGAACGGGGGAGCAACTTCCGCGCGGGCGAGGAACTCTTCTCTCCCGGTGAGCGACTCGGACCGAAAGACGCCATCCTGCTCGGCGACCTCGGCCGCGAGACCGTCGCAGTCTACGAACCGTTCTCGGTCGGCGTCGTCGCCACCGGCACGGAAATTCACGAGGGCGTCAGCAGCGACCTCGACTCGGCGATGTTACAGGGACTCGTCAGCGCGTGGGACCACGAGGCGACGTACGAGGGGAGCGCGCCCGACGACTACGAGCGGGTGAAGGGACTCATCGCGGACACCGCGAGTGCCCACGACGTCGTCGTGACCACTGGGGGAACCAGCGTGGGCCACAAGGACCACGTCGTCCGCGCGCTGGCTGACCTCGGCGAGGTGCTCTTCCACCGTGTCCGTGTCCGGCCGGGCAAGCCCATCGCCGTCGCGCGCCTGCCCGATCACGACGCCGTCGCTATCGCCATCCCCGGCAAGCCACTCGGCGCGCACACCATCGCGACGCTCGTCGCCCGGCCCTTCTTCACCGGCGACGCCTCGTTGCCGACGGTCGAGGCGACGCTCGCTCGCGACGTGGGACTCGGGCCCTCGGGCTTCGACTACGTGGTTCCGGTGGTCCTCGACGCGTCCGCCGGTGCCTCGGCGGACGGGGGATGTCCCGAGGCGATGCCGCTCGGCCACGTCGACTCGCCGCTGTCGGTCTACGACGAGACCTTCGACCCCAGCGTCCTCTCGTCGTCGACGCGGGCGACTCGTGCGGACGGCGTCGTCGTGACGGACGAACCGCTCTCGGCAGGCGACACGGTGCGTGTCGTTCCGTACGCTGCACTGGAGTAGCGTCGGCGGGAGCAAGAAGCGGCGGTCGGTACGGGTCAGGGTAACGCTTTTCGTGGCACGAACGATTGGGACGGTATGGACTCACACGGCTATATCTTGGATGGGGTGCGGGTCGTCGACCTCTCGACGTTCGTCACAGGGGGCTTCTGCTCGCTGATGCTGGCAAACCAGGGGGCGGACGTGATCAAAGTCGAGCGGCCGGAGGTCGGCGACGACATCCGCCACAGCGGCCCGCCGTTTGTCGACGGCGAATCGCCGTACTACTGGACCATCAACTACGACAAGCGGAGCGTCGAACTCGACCTCAAGAGCGACGCGGGCAAGGCCGCACTGTTCGACCTCGTCTCCGAGGCCGACGTCTTCATCCAGAACTTCCGGCCCGGCACGGCGGAGCGACTCGGCGTCGACTACGACGCCGTCACCGAGGTCACGGAAGACATCGTCTACTGCGACATCTCCGCGTTCGGCGCGACCGGCCCGTGGCGCGAACGCCCCGGCTACGACCTGCTCGTCCAGGGGCTGTCGGGCATCATGAGCGTCACCGGCGAGGAGGGTGGCCGTCCCGTCAAGGTCGGCCTGCCGCAGACGGACCTCATCACCGGGATGTGGGCCGCCTTCGGCATCGTCTCCGCGCTCTACCGTCGCCAGCGGACCGGCAAGGGCGAGTATATGGACCTCGGGATGCTCGACGCGACGCTCCCGTGGCTGTCGAAGCAGGCAGGGAAAGTCTTCGCGGGCGAGGAGACGGGCCGGATGGGGACGAAAGACCCCGTGCTCGCGCCCTACCAGACGTTCCGGACGAAAGACAGCCACCTCAACGTCGCCTGTCTGAACCAGAAGCTCTGGACGGCGTTCTGTGAGGCTATCGGCCGACCGGACCTCCCCGAGGACGAGAGGTTCGAGACGAACGCCGACCGGGTCGACGCGATGGCGGAACTGGAAGCCGAAATCGAGGAAACACTGGGCGAGCGCACGACCGACGAGTGGATGGACGTCCTCGTCGAGGCGGGCGTCCCGGCCGGGCCGGTCCAAGAAGTCAAAGACGCCCTCGACAACGAGCAGACCGAGGCCCGGGAGATGGTCTGGACGATGGAAGAGGACGACCGAGAGATTCCAGTCGTCGAGCATCCCCTGAAGTTCCGCCACTCCGAGAGCGGTTTCCGGCAGCCGCCGCCGAAGCTGGGCGAGCACACACGCGAGGTGTTCGCCGAACTCGGCTATGAGGACGAGGACATCGACGTCATCACCGGCGAGACGGACGAAGACTGATAAGCCATGACGTCACACACGTTGGTATGACTGACGACACCGACGTCCCCTCGCCCGCAGTTGCCACGGACGGTGGGACCAGTCCCTCCGACGAGGGAGCCGACGGCTGGGATGCGACACCGCTCGGGAGCTACCGCGCGCTCCGCGCCTCGCTCCGGACGGGACGACCCGCCGCCGTCGCCACGGTGACGAACGTCCAGGGGTCGGCCTACCGACGTCCCGGCGCGAAACTCGTCGTCGCGGGCGACGGCAACTCGACCGGTGCCGTGACCGCGGGCTGTCTGGAGGACGCCGTCGCCGACCTCGCGCGCGCCGCCGTCGACGACGGCAAGGCCCGCGTCGAGCGGTTCGACCTGACGGCCGACGCCGGGGGCGAGGTCTGGGGGATGGGTCTCGGCTGCAACGGCGTCATCGACTTGCTGGTCGAACCGGTCGACGAGAGCCTCGCCCCGGCGGTCGACGAACTCGACGCCAAGCGGACTGTCGTCGTCGCCACCGCCGTCGGCTCCGACTCCTCGGAAATCGCCGTCGGCGACCGGACGACACTCACCACCGACGGCGACCGCGTCGCTCGCGACCGGCCGGGGCTTCCCGACGCCGTCCTCGACGCCATCGCCGACGACGTGGCCGCCCTCCGCGAGTCGGGCGCGTCGGCGACCGTCACCGTCGAGACCGACGCGGGCACAGTCGAGGTCTTCGTTGACACGCTGACGCCCGCGCCCGAACTGCTCGTCTTTGGTCGGCAGCGCGACGTCCCGCCCGTCGCCCGGCTCGGCCGGGAGGCGGGCTTCCGCGTCCGGGTCGTCACCGGCCGTGGCGGGAGTGCCGACGCCGACCGATTCCCCGCGGCCCACGAGGTGCTCCCGACGCGGTCACCCGACCTCGCAAGCCTCGTCGACGCGCCCGCGACGACCTACGCGGTCGTGATGAGCCACAACTTCGTCGACGACCGCCTCGCCCTGGAGTCGCTACTCGACACACCGATACCGTACATCGGATTGATGGGGCCGCGCAAGCGCTTCGCGGAGATGCGTGAGGCGTTCGCCGAGGAAGGGTCGCCCCTCGGCGACGCCGACCTCTCGCGGGTGTCGACGCCCGTCGGTCTCGACCTCGGCGGCGACCACCCGACGCAGATCGCGCTCAGCGTCGTCTCGGAAGTTTTGGCGGTTCACAACGGTCGCACCGGTGGCCGACTCGCCCACCACGGGGGACCGGTCCACCGGCGGGCGACCCCTCCCGGCAGCCACGACTGAGTGCCGCGACACCCCGCGGCCGCGGAAAGGTTTATCATGGTAACTTGCCTCATTCGGAGTATCCCTATCCATGAGTACTGATACACCGGATCAGTCGGCGCGTCCGACCCAGGAGATCTCCCTCACGCTCAACGGCGAGGAGGTCACCGCCGAGGTCGAACCCCGACTGAAACTCTCCGACTTCCTCCGGAACCACCAGGGCCTGCGCGGCGTCCGCGTCGGCTGCGAACACGGCGTCTGCGGGGCCTGTACCGTCTCGCTGAACGGCCGCAACGCGAAGAGCTGTCTCGTCTACGCCGTCCAGGCCGACGGCGGCGCGGTCGAGACCGTCGAGAGCCTCGACGATGACGGCGAACTCCACCCCATCCAGGAGGCGTTCAACGAGGAACACGCCCTGCAGTGTGGCTTCTGTACGAGCGGCTTCGTCATGGCCGCAAAGGAGCTGTTGGAGGAGAACCCCGACCCGACGAAAGAAGAGATCAAGACCGGTCTCGCCGACAACATCTGTCGCTGTACGGGCTACGAGAACATCTACGACGCCGTCCGGCGGGCCGCCGACGAGATGGACGGTGAGCAGGCGGCCGATACGGCAGGTGACGACTGATGTCGCGAGCCGACGCACAGACCGAGTCCCGAGCCGAAGCGAAGCAGGAGGCTAAGCGCGAGACCTTCACCGGGACGGGCATGAACCGCGTCGAGGACCACCGCATCCTCACCGGGCAGGCCGAGTACATCCACGACATCACGCCGGAGGGCTGTCTCCACATGGCCCTCTTGCGGACGACCCACCCGCACGCAACCATCGAGTCCATCGACACGAGCGAGGCGGAGGCTCACCCCGACTGCGCGCTCGTCCTCACGGGCGAAGACGTCGTCGCGAACTACCGGCCGATGCCCTGTGGACTCGACGGCTTCGAGGAGTGGTCGCTCGCGACCGATAAGGTCCGGTTCGTCGGCGAACCCGTCGCGGCGGTCGTCGCCACCGACCGCTACGTCGCCGAGGACATCGTCGACCTGATTCGCGTCGACTACGAGCAACTGGACCCCGTCACCGACGCGAGTCAGGCACTCGAGGACGAGACCGTCATCCACGAAGACGTCGGCACGAACGTCCCCGACGGCGAGGTCATCGAGTTCGGCGACCCCGAGGCCGCCTTCGAGAACGCGGCCCACGTCGTCGAACGCGAGTACTCGTGGGGCCGCATCTCGGGCGTCCCCCTCGAGACGGCAGGCGTCGTCGCCACCTACGACCCGCAGGACGACGAGTTCGACATCGACTGCAACATCCAACTGCACACGCTCGTCGACGACACCATCTACGAGACGCTCGGCTACCCGCCCGAGAAGGTCAGAGTCAACGTCCCAGCCGACATCGGCGGCAGCTTCGGGACGAAGATTGCCATCCACCGCTACTGCTCGTTGGCGTCGATGGCGAGCCAACAGCTCGGCGGCACGCCGGTCAAGTTCGTCGAGGACCGCGTCGAGAACCTCCAGGGCGGCGACATGCACTGTACCGAGCGAGAGTACCGCGTCAGACTCGCCCTCGACGACGACGGCCGGATGCTCGGTCTCGACACGTGGTTCGTCGACGACTTCGGCGCGTTCCCGCGCTACCCGGTCAACCAGGCGCTCAAACCGCTCTCGGTGGTCTCCGGTGCGTACGACGTCCGCGACGTGCGTTACGACTACGACCTCGTCCTGACGAACAAGACGTCACAGACCGCCTACCGCGGCTTCGGCGTCCCGCCACATCTCTACGCGATAGAGATGGCACTCGACGAGGCGGCCCGCGAGCTGGACATCGACCCCGTCGAGCTTCGCCAGCGGAACCTCGTCCAGCCCGAGCAGATGCCCTACACTATCGCCTCGCACAACGTCTACGACTCGGGCGACTATCCGGCGGCACTCGACAGCATCCAGGAGATCGTCGCGGAGAAGGAGATCTGTGAGGGCGGCCTGCTCGACCCCGAGGTCGTCGAGGCCCGTCGCGAGGAGGGCAAGTACCGCGGCGTCAACTACACGCTCCTCATCGAGCCCGGCGTCAGCGGCTCGGACTGGACCGACCGCCAGCGGACCGACCGTGACTCCCTGCCGAGTCGCAAGCGTGAGGAGGTCGCCGAGCTACCCGAACATCTCCGCGCGGAGATCCGCCCCGATGGCTCGGTGCAGGCGTGGCTCGCCGCCGACTCCTCCGGACAGGGCCACCAGACCATCGTCGCCCAACTGCTCGCCGACGAACTCGAAATCCTGCCGAGCGACATCGAGACGGACTACCTCGACAGCGTCGACGGGCCGACCGTCTACGGCTCCGCGGCCTCGCGGATGGCCGTCATGGTCTCCGGCGCGGCGAAGGGCCTCGGCGAGGCACTGAAGGAGAACCTCCGGCAACTCGCTGCGACGGAGTGGGGCGTCGGGTCCGAGGACGTCGTATACCGCGAGGGCGGCGTCGAGCGGGCTGACGGCTCCGACCGCTTCACGCTGGCCGAGTTGGCCGAGCGCGACCGCGGGCTGACGGACCGGTTCACGCGCGCCAGCTACGACTACGAACATCCGGCGACGGAACTGCCGGAGTTCGACGAGGCGTTGACGCGGAAGTATCCGGTCTACCCGACGGCGGCGTTCGCCGCGAACGCCCCCATCGTCGAGGTCGACACCAAGACCGGCCAGGTCGAGATCCTGAAGTTCTACTCGCTGCGCGACTGCGGGACACAGCTCAACCCGACCATCGTCGAGGGGCAGGCCCACGGCGGCATCGCCCAGGGAATCGGTGCGACGCTGCTCGAAGAGTTCGGCTACGACGACTCGGGGCAGCCCCAGGCCGTCACGTTCTTCGACTACCGGCTGCCGTCGGTGAAGAACATCCCGGACGTCGAACTCCACCACACCGAGACGCCCTCGCCGTTCACCGTGACCGGCGCGAAAGGGACGGGTGAGGGCGGGATGATCGACGGCCCGGCCGCCATCGCCTCCTCGATCAACGCCGCGCTCGAACCGCTCGGCATCGTCGCCGACGAGATTCCGGCGACGCCCGACCGGCTGCGCCGGAAGATCCGCGACGCGACCGGCGAATAGCGCGAATAGAACGAACCGCGGGGTTCGCGCGGCTCGCGCGGTTCACGACTCCCTCTCGTTTTTCGTGTCCCACAGCACGCTCGCCGAGTGTCGACGGCGACGAGACGACTGCTGTGCTGTGGCTCAGGAGTCGGGTGAGAACAGGTTTCGGCGTGAAGATGCGTATCGACGTGAGACAGCGTGAGAGTCCGGAAAGAAGCAGCGACTATCCTTCGAGCGACGCTTCGGCGTCGGACTTGGCTTCGAGTTTCGAGGTGGCGGGGACGCCTTCGTCGACCTTCGCCTCCAGGTCGTTGAAGAAGTTATCGACGATTCGGCCCGCGACGCTGCCGAGTGCGCGCTGGCCCATGCTGGCGATGAGTCCTGATGCATTCGCTTGTGCCTCCCACTCGGCCGTCGTCGTCCCGTCGTCGTTCTCGACGAGGCGCATCTCGGCGGTCGTATCGAAGGAGTTGCGGCTGGCGTCGCCGTCGACCTGCATCTGCAGGACCTCGGGACGGTCCGCGCGGACGACGGTCATCTCGACCTCGAAGGTCGGTTTGACGCTGCCGACGCCGACGGCGATTGTCGCTTCCAGCTCCGAGGGTGTGACCAGTTCGATGTGGTCACAGCCCGGCGCGCAGGCAGCGAGGATGTCGGGGTCGGTGAAGTAGTTCCAGAGCGTTTCGCGGTCGTAGTCCGAAGTGAAGTCGCCGTTGAATTCCATCATTGGTGGGTGTCCGTGTCGTCAGTGGTTGCGTTCGTGTACGATGCCTGCAGCGACCGGCGGGTGTACTCGCCAGCCAGTTCGAGTTTGTACTCCTCGTCGGCGTGGAACTCGCCCTGCGGGCGGGCCTCGGCCATCGCCGCCTCCGCCGCGGCGTCGAGGGTCTCGTCGGTCAGGGGTTCGCCCTCGACCGCCTCTTCGGCGGCCTCGACGCGGAGCGGGACGTCCGAGGCGTTCGCGAGCGCGACGCGGGCGTCCTCGACGACCGGCTCGTCCGCCTCGGGGTCGTCGACGCGGACGGACGTGCCGGCACTGATGGTCGGCCACGTCTGCGTCGCGGGCTTCTGTTCGAGGAAGGCCATCCCCGTCCGCTCGGGCGGGAACGGCTCGCGGGAGACGGAGACGCCCGTGATGAGCTCGTCCTCGGCGAGGTCGGTGAACATATAGGCGATGAAGTAGTCCCGCGCCGACACGGTCCGTTCGCCCTCCGAGGAGGTGATGTGGAGGTCGGCGTCGAGTGCCGCCAACACGGTGGGATAGTTGCCCGCGGGGTCGGCCTCGGCGATGCTGCCGCCGATGGTGCCGAGGTTGCGGACGGTCGGCCCGGCGATCTGTTCGGCGGCCTCAGTGAACATCGGCAACGCCTCGGCGAGTGCCGGGTCGCCGGCGAGGTCACGGTGCCGAGTGAGCGCGCCGATGGCGACGGTGTCGTCGTCGACGTCGATGTAGGACAGCTCGTCGAGGTCGTTGATGTCGACGAGATGCTCCGGCGTCGCCAGCCGGTTCGCCATGATGATGCCGAGCGACTGGTTGCCCGCCATCAGCTCGGCGTCGTGGCTGTGTTCGGCGAGGAGCGCGGTTGCCTCCTCGACGGTCGCGGGGCGGTGGTACTCGAAGGTGGCCGGCTTCATCCGACGACCACCCCCAGTCCCGACGGTCGGGAGAGCATTCTCTCCCGGATGGGTGTGTGGCTCATACAGGTACGTGTCGACAATGAATAGCACCTGTATAAGTGTTGCCGTGGCACGGAGTACCAACAGCCATAGCCCGACCGCTGAGACGACAGGCCTCGGAAAAACAGGGGGGTGATGCGGGTCGGGTCGGGCGAGAAAGGTCGAGCAGAGAGTCCCGGCGCGTTACCGTCGCTGGATCGGGAGTTCGATGTGAGTCGGATACTGTGCGTCGTGGTGGACGGTGTTGGTCGCGACCTCGTACTCGCGGTCGCCGTAGAGCGGGCCGCCCGTGTTGTGGTTGACGTCGTACCGCGGGAAGTTCGACGACGAGATGTCCAGCCGGATGCGGTGGCCCTTCTTGAACACGTTCGCGGTCGGGTAGGGTTCCATGTAGAACTCGGCGACGTCGCCGGGTTCGACGAAGTCCGCGTGGTCGCGGTAGCCGCGGTAGCGCGCCCGACAGACCGAGTCACAGAGGTTCAGCGCGAAGCCGTTCGGGAAATCCGGCGACGCAGGATACTCGTCGACGAGCTTGGCCGTGAAGTCGGTGTCCTCCGCATCGGTCGAGCCGTAGACACTGACCCGGATGGGGCCGGTGATGACGACGTCCTCCTCGAGCGGCGGCGTGCGGTAGACGAGCACGTCGTCGCGCTGTTCGAGCGGGCCGTAGGGAGCCTCGGCACCGAAGGTATCGGGTCGCGTCCGCTGGTCGAACCCGCCGCGACCCGTGAGGTCCTGCAGTTTGCGCTGGGCGAGCGGATATTCGAGGATGTTCTCCTCGCGTGGTTCGTACGTGATGTAGGACGAACAGTTGCCGCCGAGCGTCGGCACGGGGTCTTTGGGGTCGAACTCGTAGCTCGTCGACCCGCCGTTTTCGCCGGGTTCGTCGGTCGAGAGTGTCCCGTCGGCGTGGACGTAGTACGACTCGTATTCGGTCTCCGCGGGCGGCCACTCCTCGGCACTCGTCCACTCGCCGCCGTGGAACAGCCGGCCGTCGCGGGCACTGTGGCCGTCGCCGTGACCCATCTCGAAGTACTGGACCGTCGGCTGGTCGTTCCAGGTGTCCTTGCCCTTCAGATAGTGGTCGAAGAAGTCCAGACGGGTCTGCTGGTAGTCCATGAGACACTCCTCGCCGAACTCCAACTCGCCGGAGTAGGACTTGTTCCACGAGGGCAGCGGGTAGGTGTTCCAGCCGTGGGTCCACGGTCCCATGAGGAGGAACTGGTCGCTGTCGCTTCTGGAGGCAAAGGCCTCGAAGTTGTCACAGGTCGCCTTCGTGTAGGAGTCGTACCACGCGCCGGAGTAGACGGTGGGCACGTCGGCACTCTCGTCGTAGTACGCCTCGAAGTTGACGCCGGGCGACTGCCAGAGTTCGTCGTCGGCGTCGGCCTGCGTCATGATGTCGAAGGCCCACTCCTCGTAGTCGGGGATGTGGCGCAGCGGCGACTGGCCGGGCAGGACGGGGCTGTTGGCGAGGACGTCAGCGACGTCGACGTTCGCAAGCAGCTGTTGCACGTCGGGGTCGTCGAGTGCGCGCTTGGCGAAGCCGCCACCGAGGGTGAAGGCCCAGCAGAGCCACCGGAGTTCGAACGCGCCGTTGTGGCGGAAGGTGGCCTTCCGGCCGTTGGCTGCACCTTGGTTGACGAACATCGCCGCCAGATGCGGCGGGTTCTGCGTCGCGAGCGCGCTCTGGACCCACGCGCCGTAGGAGGTACCGATGGTCCCGACCTGACCGTCACAGTAGGGCTGGTCGGCCAGCCACTCGACGGTGTCGTGGCCGTCCTCGGCCTCGTTGACGAAGATGTAGTAGTCGCCCTCGGAGTTGAAGCGGCCGCGACAGTCCTGGATGGCGACGACGTAGCCGCGTTTCGCGAACCACTCGCCGTGGCGTTCCAGTCGCCCCCGTTTGCCGTAGGGTGTCCGGTCGAGGAGGACCGGGAGCGGTTCGTCGACCGGCTCGCCCGTGTCGGAGTCGACCGGCCGGTAGATGTCCGTCGCGAGACGCACGCCGTCGCGCATCTCTACCATCACGTCTAGCTCGGCGTGAACGCCGTAGCTCGGTTCCGCATCCATACCTCCCGCACTCCGACCATATTCAAAAGGGTTTGCCCCGCTCCGCTTATCTCAAAATATCGCAAATGAGAAATTATACGACAAGTTTAAGAGTACTGTTCAAGACCGTTCCCGTGGAAGACATATGCCATCATCCAACACATTCGACACTGTAGACAGTACGAACGATAGACAGGAGGCCGCCGATGAGTGACGGTGAGGAGGCCGCCGCCGACGGCGGTCCCGAAGAATCCAGCTTCATCGAGTACGGTATCGACGAGAAGCCACCGCTCCTCGAGTCGGTGTTCCTCGGCTTCCAACACTACCTGACGATGATCGGGGCGACCGTCGCTATCCCGCTCGCGCTCGCGGGGGCGATGGGGATGTTCGAGGCCGCACCCGGCGAGATCGGCCGACTCATCGGGACGTTCTTCGTCGTCTCCGGAATCGCGACGCTCGCCCAGACCGTCATCGGCAACCGCTACCCCATCGTCCAGGGTGGGACGTTCTCGATGCTCGCCCCGGCACTCGCCATCATCGGCGTCGTCGCTGCGGGAAACCCCTCTGAACCACTGTGGGAAGCGTCGATACTGGAACTCCAGGGGGCCGTCATCATCGCCGGTCTCGTGGAGGTTCTCATCGGCTACTTCGGCGTCATGGGTAAACTGAAGCGATACATGGGCCCCATCGTCATCGCGCCCGTCATCGCGCTCATCGGGCTCGCGCTCTTCAACACGCCGCAGATCACGAACCCGAACTTCGGCGCGCCCGGCTCCGGTCAGGACTGGTGGCTGCTCGGCATCACGCTCGTCTCCATCGTCCTCTTCTCGCAGTATCTCGACAAGTACCACCGCGTCTTCCGGCTCTTCCCGGTCCTCATCGGCATCGCCGTCGCGTGGGGTATCGCGGTCGTCCTCTCGGTGACGGGCGTCTACGCGCCCGGCACGGTGAGCTACGTCGACCTCGGCTCGGCAGCCTCGGCGAGCCTCATCCAGCCCATCACGCCGTTCCAGTGGGGGATGCCCCGGTTCACCCCGGCGTTCGCCATCGGCATGATCGCGGGGATGCTCGCCTCGGCCATCGAGTCGTTCGGCGACTACCACTCGGTCGCTCGGATGGCCGGCCGCGGCGCGCCGTCCAGCCGCCGTATCGACCACGGTATCGGGATGGAGGGTCTCGGCAACACCTTCGCGGGCATCATGGGCACGGGGAACGGCTCGACGTCCTACACGGAGAACGTCGGTGCCATCGGCATCACCGGCGTCGCCTCCCGCTACGTCGTCCAGATCGGCGCGGCCGTCATGATCATCGTCGGCTACTTCGGTCCCGTCGGCCAGCTGTTCGCGACGATTCCGGCACCCATCGTCGGTGGGCTCTACATCGTCATGTTCGGCCAGATCACGGCGGTTGGCCTGTCGAACCTGAAGTTCATCGACCTCGACTCGAACCGGAACGTCTTCATCGTCGGTCTCGCGCTCTTCGCGGGTCTCGCAATCCCCGCCTACATGGGTGCGGTCGGCTCCGCAGCAGCGTTCCAAGAGGGTCTGAGCAACGTCGCCGTCATCGGCGGGATTCTCGGCACGACGGTCGTCGCCAACACGGTCTTCGTCATCGGCTCGACGGGGATGGCCGTCGGCGGCATCATCGCCTTCTTCCTCGACAACACCATCAAGGGCAGCCGCGAGGAACGCGGTCTCGTCGAGTGGGAAATGATGACCGAGGACGACGCGGACTTCGTCCCGTTCTGGCAGCGTGTCACCGGCGACGACGACACACCGCCGTCGCGCGCCGACTGAACGACACACTGTCTTCCCCGCTTTGCGACCCCCTCCCGTATTTCATCCGCCGAGTGCCGTCGGTATCCAACGCTTGTGTTACGTCGCCACCGAAACAGTCAGGACCCTCCCTCGCTGTTGTGTGGAACGATGACAGGGACCGCGCCCGACGGTGAACAGTTCGACTACCGTGCTGACCTCCGCCACGGCGGCTGGGCAGGCGTCACGTCGTCGTCGCTCGTCGTCTCGACCGACGAGGAGTACCACATCGACGCCGAGGCCATTGAGGAGGTCACGGTCGAAGATTTCGACTACTTCGTCGGCCTGCTGGGGGTGGTGCTCGTCGGCTACGGCGTCTACTCGCTGCAGGCCAACGCGCTGTTCGGACTCGCCTTTACCGGGGTCGGTCTCGGCAGTCTCTATCTCACCTACCGGAAGCGCGACCGGGTGCGGATTCGGGTGGTCGGCCGGCCGAAGCCGCTGACCGTCTATCCGGCGTCGACAGGGGCGTTCACCGCGGCGTTGGAGCCGTTGCTCGCTGTCGAGGGTGAGCAGTAACCTCGGCTTCTGCCGTCCTCGTACCGTCTCTCTCACGTCACTGGCCCTCCACCAAGGCATAGGTATAAGTATTGGTACCAAGTCTCGTCACACGATATGTCAGCAGCTGCCGCAGACCTGCGGGTAGTCAACGCCAAAGTCGTCACGCCGTCGGGGACCATCCACGGGGGCGTCGCGTCGAAGAACGGGCAGATCGTCGCCGTCGGCTCCAACCTCCCCGACGCCGACGAGGAGATCGACGCCGAGGGCAACTATCTCATCCCCGGCTTCATCGATCCCCACGTCCACTGGGGGCTGTCGCGCTACGAGTACGAGGACTACCACGACGGGCTGGCGGCGGACTTCGAGACCGAAACCAGAGGGGCAGTTCACGGCGGCGTCACCACCGTCGTCAACTTCCTGCTCCAGCGGGACCCCTACCTCCCCGACATGGACTTCTTCCGCGAGGTCGGCGCGGAGAACTCCTACATCGACTTCGCCTACCACGCCATCGTCCACCAGGACCACCACGTCGAGGAGATCGACGGCCTCGCCGAGGAGGGTATCCGCTCGTTCAAGGTCTTCTTCAACTGGTACAAGAACGCCTCCCCCGAGTTGGGCATCGACCACTCCGACGCCGGCCGCACCTACAAGGTCCTGAAGAAGGTCGCCGACATCCCGAACGGCGTCGTGATGTTCCACGCCGAGAACGAGGACCTCGCTATCGAACGGCGGAAGGAACTCCAAGCGGAGGACCGCAACGACCTGCTCGCGTGGTGTGAGAGCGCGCCGAACATCTGCGAGGCGATGCAGATCGAACAGATCGCCCAGCTCACCGAGTTCACGGACTCGCGTGCCTACATCGTCCACATGAGCACGGGCGAGGGTGTCGACATCTGCGAACGCTACCAGGAGAAGGGCGTCAACATCCACGCCGAGACACTCCCGGCGTTCCTCAGCCACACGAAACACGACGAGGAACTCGGCGTCTGGGGGAAGATTTCGCCGCCGCTGCGCGGCGAGGAGAGCAAGAAACGCCTCTGGGAGGGACTGCGCACGGGCGTCGTCGACTACATGGGCACGGACCACTGCCCGCACAAACTCGCGTTCAAGGAGAAGGACAAGGGCAAGTTCGGCGACGTCTGGGAGGCTATCCCCGGCGACAACAACGGTATCGAGTACTTCCTGCCCGTGATGATGTCGGAAGGCGTCAACAAGAACCGTCTCAGCATGGAGCGGCTCGTCGAGGTCTGTGCCGAGAACAACGCGAAACGCTGGGGTCTCTACCCGCGGAAGGGCGCGCTCGTCGAAGGGAGCGACGCCGACATGGTCATCGTCGACCTCCAGAAGAGCACAGTCGTCGACGACGACTTCTATCACACCCTCGAACCGGGCTACTCGACGTACCACGGCAAGGAGCTGACGGGGCTCCCGACGCACACCATCGTCGGCGGCGAGGTCGTCGTCGAGGACGACGAGCTACAGGTCGAGAAGGGTGGCCGCGAGTATCTGCCGCGCTACGACGAAGGCGTCCCGCTCTGAGATAAGACCTCCAGCGAATCGACCCGCGAGCCGTCCCGTTTTTCCACGCTATTCACTCAACTACACCGACCGCGAGACGCAGGACTGGGCGACTCGCCGACGTCAGAAAGAAGAGCGACCGCTGGTTTCGGTTACCGGTCGGTGCCGAACTCGAACCCGCCGTCGGTCCACGCCGACCCCGCGCTCTGCGACCCGTTCCGTCCGTCCGCGCTCGCTGCCTCCAACTCGAAGTGACTGAGGCCGTCGGCCATCTCGTCGGAGATGTCGCTGACCTCGTCGGCGATGCCGGAGACCTGGCTGATGGCGGTCGTCTGCTGGGCGACCCCGGCGGAGACCTCCTGCATCTGCCCGCTGACGGTCGTACTCCGGGCCGCGAGGTCGCCGACGACGTCGAGGACGACCTCGGCGTTCGTCGCCTGGTTCTCCGTCGCGTTCGCAATCTCTGAGAGTCCCTGGTTCGTCTCGCCGATGGCGTCGGTGATGTCGTCGATGCGCTGGACGACGTCGTTGACCGCTTCGGCTCCGGCTTTGACCTCCCGGTTGCTCGTCTCGATGGCGTCGGAGGTTTCGCCGATACCCACCCGGAGGTCGTCGACGATGTTCGCGATGTCGGCGACGGCTTCCTTCGACTCCTCGGCGAGGGACTTCACCTCGTCGGCGACGACCTTGAAGCCAGCCCCGTCGGTGTTGGCGCGGGCGGCTTCGATGTTCGCGTTGAGCGCGAGCAGGCTGGTCTGGTCCGCGATCTTCGCGATCATCTCGGTCATCTCGTCGATGGCCTCCATGCGCGACTCCAGCGACTGGACGGTCGCGATGTTCTCCTCGGAGGCCTCGATGGCGGCTTCCATCCGTTCGATGGCACTCTCGGCCTCTTCGGAGCCTTTCACTGCCGTCTCGGCTGCCTCGTTGGCGCGGACGTCGATCTCCTGGGTCGACGCGGTGATCTCCTCGATGGAGGCCGACAGCTCCGAGACGCTGTCCTCGGCGACGTCGGCCTCGTCGGTCTGTTTCTCGGCCAGCCGCGTCACCTGCTCGCTGGACTCGCCGATCTGTTCGGCGGAGGCCATCGTCTCCTCGGTCTGGGTAGCGATCTCCTCGGAGATGACGGCGAGTTCGTCGGCACGGCCGCGCGTCTCGTCGAGGAGTTCGCGGGTGTTCTCGACGGCGATGGTGAGGTCGCGTGCCATTCCCGCGAACTCGCGGTGGACGTTCCGGATCGCAGGGAAGTCCGCGTCGGGTTCCGGAATCTCGGGGTCGATAGTGAAGTCCCCGTGGCTGAGGCGGTCGAGACTCTCCTCCAGTTCGCCGACGACGGCCGACTGGTAGCGTTCGAGCTGTTCCTCGCGGGCTTCCATCGCCAGCCGTTCGGTGATGTCCTCGTTGAACTCGATGGCTCCGACGACCTCGCCGCTCCCGCCGAACAGCGGGAACACGTTCCGACTCACCGGGACTTCGTCGCCGTCGACGACGACTGTGTCTTCGAGGTCCTGGACCGCCTGGCCGGTGTCAAGCACCTCGCGCATGACCGAGTTGTCGGCCTCGCCGTAGTCGAACAGACAGTCGCCGAGCAGTTCGCCCGGTTCGCGGTTGAACAGGTCGCGGCACGCCTGGTTAGAGTGAGTGAAGTATCCCTCGTCGTCGACGACGAAGATGGGGCTGTCGAGACCCGCGAGGATGCTCTCGACGACGGACTCGCCGGTGAGACTCCCGAGTCGGCCGACGTCCGGCACTGCCTCTACGTCCGTCGTCTCGATGACGTTCGCCCTGCTGTTCGTCTGCCCGTCAGCTGGCTGCTCCGAACGGAGTGCCGCGAAAATTCCGAACATAGTCGTTTGTTACCCGTTGACGAGTCGACCACATACTTAAATTCCGGCGTCAAAATATCTCGTATGATAACGCGCCCGGTGTGGTCACGCGACCTATACTCAGAAACACAGAATAATTTGGACAAAAATTGTGTCGTGATGCCCTAATGACGAGCAGCAACAGTCCACCCCGACAGCCGCAGCCACCGGCCGTCGGCGTCCTCCTCGCTGCGGGGCTCGGGAGCCGCTTCGAGGGCGGGAACAAGCTCCTCGCGGAGCTGGACGGCGTCCCGGTCGTCCGACGCGCTGCGGAGACGCTCCGTGCCGCGGTCGACGGTCCCGTCCTCGTCGTCGTCGGCCACGACGCGGAACGCGTCCGAGCGGCACTCGACGGCCTTGACGTCCGTTTCGTCGACAACCCCGACTACGAGCGGGGGCAGGCGACGTCCGTCGCCGCGGCAGTGGCCGAAGTCGACGGTCTCGACGTCCCCGATGGGGCGTCAGAGCAACCCACGCACGTGGTGTTCGCACTCGGCGATATGCCCGCCGTCCGGCCGGAGACGGTCGAACGCCTCCTCACCGTCGCCCGTGACCGCGAGGCCGGTATCGTCGTCCCCACCCACGAGGGACGCCGGGGCAACCCGGTCGTCTTCCACCGACAGCATCTGTCCAGTCTGGCGGCTCTCGACGGCGACCGCGGCGGCCGGACCCTCTTCGAGCGCGAGGCGGTGACCCGTCTCGCCGTCGACGATCCCGGTATCCACCGCGACGTCGACACCGCTGCCGACCTCGACAGCGTCGACGATGGGCAGTGAATTATGTAATTAGTTCTGTTTTGTAGAGGCTGGCAGTGGTTCCGTATAGGTCACCGCCCGAGAGGTTCGGGGTCGACCCGTCACAATATTTAATAATCGCCACCGGGTCGGTAGGGTATCCATGGAAGACTTCGACCAGCTCGTCTCGTCGTTGACCCCACGCGAGGAGAACAGCGCGATCAAGTCCTACCAGAACACGGTCGCCGTCGCGTGTCCGGCGTGCGAGGAACCCTTCGACGACATGGTCGTCTGCAAGGAGCCGCCGACGAGCCTGAATCTGAGCAGGACGCTCGATCTCTGCGTCGACGTTCACGACGAACAGGCGGTCATCTTCACACACCAGAAGTAGCTGGGTGCCGAGTCGGCACGCGTACTTGCAGCACCGAAGAATGGTCGCTGCTGGTCGTTCCTCGTCGAATTTCGTCGAATTTCGTCGGAAGAGCCGAGCAGTCGCCCGGTACGTTCCCTGCTTCGACCCTTTCGAAGGTATTCGAGAAACCGAAAGCAGCCGCTCAGGGGTAGAGAATCGGAGAATGCTCCGTCAGGGATTCGAACCCTGGTCATCACCGTGAGAGGGTGATATGATTGGCCGGACTACACCAACGGAGCGTGTCTTACTACATCACAACGTATCGCCGATAGGGTAAAAACAGTTCCGTTTTCTGGACGCTGTGTGTCGGATTGCCGCGCTACTCGTCGTCGAACGGCGAGCGCGTCGCGTCCGGTTCGTGGCCCGCGAGACTGATGACGTTCTCCCGGCCGACGCGGAGCTTCGAGATGGTGCCCGCCTCTTCCATCTCCGAGAGGAGCATACTCACCTTCGACTTCGACCAGCCGGTCTCGTCGACGATGTTGACCTGCTTCATCCGCCCGCCGTTGTCTTCGAGCATCGAGACCACGCGGTCCTCGTCGGTCAGCAACTCTTCGTCGGAGACCGCGGCTCCGGCGGTACCCGACGCGCCAGCCGCGGAAGCCGCGCCGGCCGTGTCGCCCGCGGACGCCGTCGGCTCCGCAGTGGAGACCGAGTCGCCAGCGGCCTGGTCGACCGTCTCCCGTCGGCGGAGATACCACGCGGCCGCGCCGCCGACGGCGACGAGACCCACGAGACCGACGATCCACAGCCCACCCGACCCGGACGTCGGCTCCGGCGTCGTCGGGGCAGGGGTGGTCGTTGTCCCGTCATCCCCTGTACCGCCGCCACCACCCGCGTCCGTCGAGAGAGGCACGAACACCACGCGCGGCCGGTTGTCGGTGAACTCGCGTTCGCCCTGCCAGGTCACGGAGTCGCTGGCGGCCAGGGAACTACTGTTCGACTGCGTCCCCTCGGGCGATACCGAGTCGAACTGGAGGTCGCCTCCGGGGCTAACGACGAGCGACTGCTGGGGGCCGAGATAGAGTCCGCCTTCGAACACGTCGCCGACGATGACCCGGTCACCCTCCTGGGCGGCGAAGTTCGTCCACGTGAACGACATCTCGACGACACCGATGTCGTTGCCGAGACTCGTCGTCACGAACGCCCGTCGGTTGAAGTCGTTCGCCGTCATCTCCCGGCCGGTCAGGTTCTCACCACCGGCGACGAGGTCTGACGACTCCGCCTGGAACCGCGTGTACAGCGGCGTCTCGTTGGCGTTGAACTCCGTGGCGAACGACTCGAAGTTCTGCTGTTCGGTCTCGTTCGTCAGCGTCCGTTCGTAGTGGAACGTCCACCGTGCGGAGCCGTTTTCGAAGACAGTCAACTGTACCTCGTTGCGGTCGAACGACTCCTGAACTGCGACGTTCGGTGCGTCTCCGGATGCGTCCGACGCCACAGCGTCGACGGATGCTGCCCCGACGGGGACGAAACAGAGGCAGACGACGAGTAGGGCTGTGGCCAGACCGCGATAGTCCATCTGTTGGCCCAACACAGAGCCAGTCAAAAGACCTTTTGACGTGAGTTCACATATACATCCGGTCGTCCGGGCGGGTCTCCTCTTCGGCGGCTTCGACCCGTGCGGCCAGGTCGCGGTAGTACTGGTCGACCTCTGCAGCGAACGATTCCAGCGGGCTGGCGTCGACGTCGAGTCCGTACAGGGTCCCGACCGTCTCGACGAGCCGAATCGCCCCGTCGACGTCCGGGACCCTCGTGTGAACCGGTGTGACGAACAGGCCGACTCGAAGCGGCGAGTCGATGCCGCGACTCATGAGACTCGCGTTGATTCCGTCCAACGACCCACTTGCCATCGGCTCGAACCGGCCGTCACCGAGGCGGTAGTCTCGGTAGTCGTCGGTCGCGACGTAGAGGACACCGTGGTCTTGGTGGGGGAACGGGGCACCCGCGAGGACGGTTATCTCCTCGACGGCGTTGGCGTCGGCCCAGTCGAGAATCGCCGCCCCGAAGCTGTCGGCGACGCCGACGGGGACGAACAGGTCGTTGACGAGGATCGTCACGTCGAGGTCCGGCCGAGAGAAGAGCCGTGAGTGGTGCCGTGGCCTACCGTTCTCGAACGGGGTAAACGCTGGCAGCCCCTCGGCAACGATGTGGCCCGTCTCGGTCAGTTCGAACTGGTCGACGAGAAAGCCGGTCGCGATGAGTCCGGCGAGGCCGAAGCTTGCGAACCCAGCGACGAGCGTCCCCGACGGCTCGCTCTCGTGTCGAATCTCGAAGCTCGGACTGTGTGCTGGCTGATCCATACTCCGCATACATCACCGAGCGACCATTTGCTTTTCCCGGTGACGCCTCCCTGGGGACCGGACCCGCCGCGCCGACCCGCGGATGGCGTTATTTCCTCCGAGCGCGTACAGTCGTCCGCTACGGCAGGATGACGAGATGACACGGATAGACGAGGATGGTACGGAGACGCCGCCAAGCACGAGGAGGGACGGAATTCCGGGGCGACGACGCCGTCTCGGCCTCTTTGCGGGCCCGCTCGCCTTCCTCGTCGTCGTCGCTGGCATCGTTCCGACGACACTCTCGTCGCCTGCGGTTGCCACCCTCGCAGTCACGGCCTGGGTGGCCATCTGGTGGCTCTCGGAGGCCGTCCCCGTCGCCGTGACGAGCCTCCTGCCCGTGCTCTTGCTCCCACTCGTCGGTGTCGAACCTGCCGGAACCGTCACAGCCGCCTATGCCGAACCGGTCGTCTTTCTCTTTCTCGGTGGCTTCCTCCTCGCGCTCGCCATCGAGCGGTCGGGTCTCCACCGACGACTCGCGTTCGTCGTCCTCTCACGGCTCGGGACGGCGACGCGACGGCTCGTTCTCGGCTTCATGCTCGTCGCCGCGTTCCTCTCGATGTGGGTGTCGAACACGGCGACTGCGATGCTCCTCGTCCCGGTCGGGTTGGCGGTCGTCGCCAATCTCGGTGGAACGGAGACGGACGGACACACCGAACGAGAACGGGGCGACGACCCGGCTGTCGTCACCCCGGCGGCCGTGACGACGGAACGGCCGAATTCGAACGTCGCGACCGCGCTGATGCTCGCCATCGCCTATGGAGCCTCCATCGGCGGGGTTGCGACACCCATCGGGACGCCGCCCAACGCCATCCTCGTCGGCGTCGCCGCAACCGCCCTCGGCGTCGAGATCGGCTTCGGCCAGTGGGTCGCGTTCGCCCTCCCACTGGTCGCCGTCTTCCTCCTCGCGACGTGGTGGCTCTTGCTCCGGCTCCTTCCGCCGGAGACCGACGACCTCGCCGACGCGACGGCCTCGCTCAGGGAAACCGTCGGTGACCTCGGCCCGCTTGACCGCAGCGAACGGGCCGTGCTCACGGTCTTCGCTCTCGTCGCTGGCGGCTGGCTCACCCGGCCGTTCCTTCTCGCGCCCTTCGTTCCGGCCGTCTCGGACGTGACCATCGCGCTCGTCGGTGGCGTCCTCGTCTTTCTCGTGCCAGCTCCGAGGGGCCGTGGGCGACTGCTCTCGTGGGAGGACACTGCCCGCTTACCCTGGGGCGTGCTGTTACTCTTCGGAGCGGGGTTCGCGCTTGCGGGGGCGTTTCGCACGAGCGGTCTCGACGCGTGGGCCGCAACGCGCATGGCACAGGTCGCCCCGGAGAACCCGGTGCTCGCCGTGCTCATCGTCGCGACAGTCGTGGTCTTTCTGACCGAGGTGACCTCGAACACGGCGACTGCGTCGCTCTTGCTCCCGATTGCCGCCTCGCTCGGCGAGACACTCGGCACGGGATCGTTCGCACTCATGGTTGTCGTCGCCGCGACGACCTCCTTTGCGTTTATGCTACCAGTGGCGACGCCGCCGAACGCCATCGTCTTCGGGAGCGGCTCGGTCACGCTCCCGCAGATGGCCCGTGTGGGCGTCTGGCTCAATCTCCTCGGTGTCGTGCTCGTCACCCTCGCAGTGACTCTGTGGTTGCCGCTCGTCTTCCCGTAAGTCAGCGGACGTGGCTCGTGTCGATAGCGTCGACGAGTCGTTCGCTGGCCAGGGCGACGAGGACGACGACGGGGACGAGCGCGGCAACCGACCCGGCGGCCGCGAACGTCGGCCCGGTCTCCTGAAGGTTGACGAGTGCCGGTGCGATGGGTGCCCAGTTGTCGACCTGCCCGTCGTTCATCAGATACGAGTAGAAGAACTCGTTGTAGACCTGGATGAACGTCAGGACCGCTGCGGAGGCCAGCCCCGGTCCCGACAGCGGGAGCACGACCCGCCAGAGCGCGCCGAGGCGGGTCGTCCCCTCGACGCGGGCGGCGTCCTCCAGCGTGTCGGGAATCTGCTGGAAGAACGTCGTCAGGACGAAGATGGCCAGCGGGAGCGTCAGCGCGCTCAGGGGAAAGACCACGCTCCCGGCGGTGTTGTAGACCATCGGCGGCCGCAGACCGAAGAGGGTCACGTTGCCGGTGAACAGCCGAAACAGCGGGACGAGAAACGCCGCCGGCGGGAAGTAGGCGATGCTGAGTGTCGCGAGCATCAGGACGCGCCGACCGGGAAACCGCAGGCGGCCGAAGACGTAGCCCGCGAACGTCGCGACGACGAGGACGACGACCGTCGTCGCGGCCGAGAGGACGACGCTGTTGACGATGTAGTAGAGAAACGGCGAGCGGCCGAAGGGGTCCAAGAGATACAGGAAGTTGACCGGCGTCACCGTCTCCGGAAAGAGGCCGAGCCCGAAGGCGGCACCCGGTGGTGTCACCGAGAGCACCAGCAGCCAGTAGAGCGGAAACCCGAACGCGACGAGGAAGAACCCGATGACGACGGCCCGGAGCAGCCGGTAGGCCGCACCGGGATACCGGATCGCGTTGGCGACACCACGCTGGAGGACGTTGCCTCCGTCGTCGGCTTCTACCATGCTACTCGACCGTACCGTGACGGATGTGAAAAACGTACGCTATCCAGAGATTCGGCCGTCTCACGATTCGCGGGGAACCGGCGAGCGACGACCGACGGAGGTGAGGTTCTGTCGCTGACGGCCGTATTAACGAACCCGCTCGCCAGCGGCGACGACGGCCGCAGGCTCGCGCCACGCGCTCGCGTCCTCGGTCGGGTCGGCGTCGAGGACGACGAGGTCGGCGTGGTAGCCCTCGGCCACCTTTCCGAGGTCGTCAACGCCGAGCAGGTCGGCCGCCTCGACCGTCGCGGCTCGGAGTGCGTGTTCCGGCGTCAGCCCCCGGTCGACGAGCAGTTCCATCTCCTGGGGAATGTCCGCGAAGAAGTTGAACGGCGTGCCCGCGTCCGTCCCCATCGCGATGGAGACACCGGCGTCGAGGGCGTGCGCGAAGGCGTCGGCGTGGGCGTCGATGGCCTCGTCGGCCTTCCTGACCGCCGACTCGGGGATGCCCGCCTCGACCCCGTTCTCGACGATCCCGACGAGCGCGGCCGTCGTGGGGACCCAGTAGGTTCCCTGCTCGGCCATCAGTTCCGCCGTCTCACGGTCCATGAACGTCCCGTGTTCGATGCTCGAGATACCCGCGCGGACGGCGTTGTCGATGCCGTCTTTTCCGTGGGCGTGTGCCGCCGTCGGGACCGCTTTGCCGCTCGCGGCGTCGACCAGCGCGGTCAGTTCCTCCGCCGTGAGTTCCGGCAGGCCGGTCTCTGCACCCTCCGTGAGCACGCCGCCGGTCGCCATGCATTTCACGACGTCTGCACCGCGCTTCAGCTGTTCGCGGGCCGCCTTCCGGACCTCGACCGCACCGTCGGCTTCGCGGCCGAACCAGTGGCCGTGGCCGCCCGTCATGACGACGTTCTGTCCCGCTGCGAGAATCCGGGGACCGTCGAGGACGCCCGTCTCGACGGCTCGTGCGGCGTCGAGCGCGAGCGAGTCGCGCGCGCCGAGGTCGCGGACCGTCGTCACGCCCGCGTCGAGGGCGTCTCGGAGGTTGGCGGCGACGCGGTAGGCGGCGGTCGCCTCGCTCTCGCCTTGGACGGTGCTCACGTCCGGGCGGCCGTCCATGCCCAGATGGACGTGCGCGTCGACGAGTCCCGGCGCGACGAACTGCCCCGAGACGTCTGTCTCTTCGTCTCCTTCCTCGACGTCGTCGCCGACGGCGACGATTCGGCCGTCGTCGACCGCGACGTCCACCTCGCGAACCCCGTCGACGTCGACGACGTGACCTCCGCGTAGTACGTGCATGGGGTGTGTGTTCACACCCCGGTGCCTAAAGCCGCCGGTCCCGGCAGGGGAAACTCGCAGGCTCGCCACGTGTGGTTGTTTCTCATGGAACGAGCACTCGACGGTCAGCGGACTCGACCGCTACCGCCAGAACAAGTGTCGGGACAAGTTCGCCGACTGGTAGGAGGGGAGGGAGTAGGGAGTGCTCAGTCGGTGTCGCCAGTGCTGTCAGCGTCCCCAGCGTCGACGACCTCGCCGATGCGGACGCTGTCACCGACCGAGAGGCTCTTGCCCCACTCCGAGGCGGGGACGACGGTGTTGAGCATGACGCGGAAGTGGTGGTCGAACCAGTCGCCGCCGCTCCAGGCGGGCATCGTCTCGCGTCGTCGCTCGATGAAGGTCTCGCGGAAGTCCGGATACTCCGCGCCCGTCTCGGGGTCACGGCTCGGGACGACGCAGCGCTGACAGGGGTTGACGCCCTCGAACCGGACGTCGCCGATTTCGAAGGCGACACGGCTGTCGCGGTCGGCGAAGAGACGGTCCTCCCAGAAGGCGGGGACGCCGTCGATTTCGAGGTTCGCCCGGAGCCGTCGCCGCATCCCGCTCGGGGTGATGCCGTCGTACCACGAGGCCAGTTCGCGTATCGTGGCCGTGCTGACGAGCGTCGGTCCCGATGCGTCGGTGTCGTCGGGGAAGCCACCCGCGCGGTTGCGGCGAAGCTCGACGGGTTCGCCCAAGAACTCGGTAAGCCAGCCGGTCAATTCCTCGTTGTCGGCGTTGAGCTGGAACGTCGCCCGCTCGCGGTCGGGGGTGGAAAGGGTAATCTCGTCGCGCTCGCCGTCGACCGACGACCGCATTCGGTGAATCTCGCGGGCGCGCTTCCCGTTGACGTACGCGCCCTCGCTATCGAACAGCGCGAACTCACGGTCTCCGGCCAGCCCACCGTTCTCGACGAGGTCGACAGTCTCGACCGACTGGCCGTCGAGTGATTTCACCGGAAAGGTCGTGATACGGCGAAGGGTCGGGGTCGCGTCGGCGGTCACGTTACTCGTCGTCGCTCGGCTCGTCCGTGTCGACGTCGTCGAGGTGTGCGGCGATCTCCTCGGTCGTGAGTGCCTGGAAGCCCTCCTCCTCGGAGATGGTCGCGACGCTCAGACTCTCGGCCTCGGCCTCTTCGAGTTCGCTCATGAGCGCGCCGACGGCGACGCTCACGCCGTCTTCGAGGGTCAGCTCTTCGGAATACTCCTCTTCGAGGAAGTCCTGAATCGTCTCGCGGCCACCGCCGATGGCGACCGCCTTCCACTCGTGGGGCGTGCCGGAGGGGTCGGTCCCGAACAGCCGCGGACCGGTGGCGTCGATGCCGCCGACGAGGAGGGCCGCACCGTACGGGCGGGTGCCGCCGCGCTGGGTGTTCTCCTGGATGAGGTCCGTGATCTCCTTCGTCAGCGTCTCGATGCCGATTGCCTCGCCGTAGCGCAGGCGGTTCGACTGGGACTCACGGCGGGCGAAGTCGACGAGCTTGCGAGCGTCGGCGACGTGGCCGGCACTTGCGGCACCGACGTGCTCGTCGAGCTTGTGGAGCTTCTCGATGCTCTCTTGTACCATCAGTGAGGAACCGGCACGGCTCTGGGCAGCGAGGACGACGCCGTCGGAGGTGCGGACGCCGACGCTCGGCGCGCCGCGCTTGACGGCTTCGCGGGCGTACTCGACCTGGTAGATACGGCCGTCCGGGGAGTACAGCGACGTCCCACGGTCGTAGGCCTGCTGGTCGTTGCGGTTCATCGCTCGGCCTCCCGTGTCTGCTGTCGCGTCGCGGTCGTAGTCATCACCACGCCGTACGCCCTCATCTCGGAAAAACCCTTGTAAAGGGGGAGACGTGTCCGCGTCGCTCGCGACGGCGTTGTCGCGGGCTGTCGTGGCTCCCCGTCTCGCCGCCGTCGCCGACTCCTCAGCGTTTCGCGTCTACCGAATCGACCACGTCAGCGTCCGGCGCGTTCGTCTTGACACTTTCGAGCCCCTGTTTCGCCTTCTGCTTGGAGGCGTAGCCCTCACCGCTCGTCGCGATGATGTTGCCGTTCGCGTGCTTCAGTCGCCACCGGTACTCGCCCTGACTGTCGACGAACAGTTCGAAGGTCGCGGCCATACCGTGAACTATGTGTCCACATCGCATAAACTAGTGACGGCCAGGTCGGACGCGAATCCCGTCGCCCACGGCTGTCTGTCGCCGGTGAAGACAAGGCGTCGGTCTCCGCCACTGCGTCAGTCAGAAAGGTCCCGACTGCTCAGGGCGCGAGGCGGTTCTTCCGGTTCCGCATCTTCTCCTCGTAGTAGTCGAAGGTGACCGGACACCACTCCGCGGCGAGGTCCAGAATCTCCTCGGTCATCTCGCGGATTTCCCACTGAGCGTCGGCGGCGGCACGCATGTCGGCGACGTGCATCAGCATCCGCGCGTTCATCGACATCACGATGTTGACTTTCGAGCCGATGGGCAGGACGAACCGGGCGTCTTCGGGTGGCATCCCGAGGTCCAAGAGTTCCTGGTAGTCCTCGACGGAGCGTTTGACCGACTGCCGGAAGACCTCCTCGCGCTTTGCGATGGTCTCCTCGTCGACCGCGCCGCCCTTCTGGTTGCGGCCGACCCAGTTCGGGTCTGAGGCCGACGGCGGCGTGACGACCATCTCGCCCTCCGCGACGCGCTCGGGGTCGACGTCGTCGAACGAGACGTAGCGCATCGACTGCACGTCGAAGCTGACGTGGCGGTGGCGCGTGATCTGCGCCATGCAGGCGCGGCTGACGCCCTTGATGGCGAACGTCGCGCTCGGATGCTCGAACGGTCCGAAGTGGCCGTGTTGCATCAGATGGCCGATGAGCGTCCGCTTCTTCTCCTCCATCGTCTCGCCGTCGACCGAGGCCATCGTCTCCTCGAACGACAGGTCGGGGTTGAACTCGCTCATGTAGTCGTTGCGCGCGCCCCGGCAGATGAGTTCCTCCGGGTCCGGCGTGGCTTCGAGCAGGCGGACTTCCATATGGGGGCAAGTCTCAACTGTGCGGTCAAAACTCTACCGTGAACTTTCGACGGCCGCGCCGACAACGCCAAACCACCCCCGGCCGTACCGTCGGCAATGATTCACAACATCGCCCAGGGCGTCCAGGCGTTCACCAGCAACGCCTTCCTCGTCGCCGGCGACCGGACCGTCCTCGTCGACACTGGCGCGAACTTCGACGCCGTCTCCCACCTGCAGGGTGACGTCGACAACCTCGACGCCATCGTCCTCACACACACCCACCCCGACCACGTCGGCAACGTCGACGCCGTCCGCGACGCCTTCGACGTCGACGTCTGGGGCTTCGACGCGTCGCACCCGATGGTCGACCACGCAATCGCCGACGACGAGGAGGTCGAAATCGGCAGCAGAAGCTACCGCGCGCTCCACACGCCGGGACACAAGAACGACCATCTCTGTTTCCTCTCGTCGGACGGTGAGGTGCTGTTCGCGGGCGACCTGGTGTTTCAGAACGGCGGCTTCGGCCGAACCGACTTGGAAGAAGGGAACCGGGACCTGCTCGTCGAGAGCATCGACCGCGTGCTGGCAACCGCCGACGAGTCACTCGGCGAGCTGCACGTGGGCCACGGGCCGAGCGTCGTCGACCAGCCGTACCGGCACATCGAACAGGCCGCGCAGGCGGCGCGGCTCTACTGAGTAGTCGGATTCTGGCGCGCTACTCGTCTTTCAGTCCGTAGTAGCCCGGTTCGTCCTCGGCCGGTGGTTCGGCGACGACGAGTTCGTCGGCGTTGCGCATGACCCACGGGATGGCCCAGTCGAGCAGGATGTCCTCGGTGCCGACGTCGATTTCGGCGTCGGGTTCGAGTCCCTGCAGGAGCCGGGCGATTTCGTAGACGCTGTACATCATCCCCTCGTCGAGCAGCTCCTCGGGCGTGTAGAAGTCACACGGGTAGAGCTGCTCGAAGTCGTCTTTCGGGCGCGGCATATCCGGCGGTACGGGAGAACCGTGGAAAACCCTGCTGTTCGCGTGGTCCGAACCGACCCTGCCGCTCGCGTGGCCCGGCACCACGGTCGGGTAGGGGAGACTCGGCCGAACCTTTCACTCGTGCATAACAATCGTTATCACGCGGGACCTAGAGGATGGGGTATGGGTGAGGCGACGGCGACTCTCGTCGCAACCGTTCGCACCTTCGGCGGAGAGGCATTGCGGGACGTGTGGCTGTTCGACCAGTGGACCCACCAGAAGCTGTACGCCCGCGACGACGTCGAGGACCGCCTCGACAACCTCGACGTCACGAGCTTTATCGACAACGAACGCTACGGTTACATCACGCGCGACACCTACGAGTCGCTCTACTACGCAGACTACGACTACACGGTCCGCGGCTTCTCTTCCTTCGAACTCTTCCGGACGTTTCTCACGGACGACGACGCCCGCGTCGGCGTCCTGGCCAGCTTCGACCGCACCGAGGGCGGCTACGACTTCGGCACGCTCTCGGCGGAGGTTCAGGCGATCCTCGACGAGTATCCGGTGAGCGAGTTCACGCCGGTCGACGAGTAGACGGCGCGGTGGCTCCGTGGGCGAGTTCGCGGCGTCTCGAAAAATATGACGGGGTGTTGGTCGCGTGAGCGACCGTTCGGCCTTACTCGAAGAGTTCGACAGCCTGCTCGTAGCGCGCGCTCGGCTCGTTCCAGTCGACGACGTTGAAGAACGCCTCGATGAAGTCGCCGCGTGCCGGGCCGTAGTCGTAGTAGTACGAGTGTTCCCAGACGTCGAGCGCCAGAATCGGGTGGCTGCCCCAGAGCGCGCCCTGGTCGTGCTTGTCGACGACCACGTTGCGCAGCTGGTTCGAGAAGCTGTCGTAGACGAGCAGTGCCCAGCCGCCGGCGTTGCCGGCTGCGGCTTCGAACTCGCCCTTCCAGGCCTCGTAGGAGCCGAAGTCCTCGGCGATGCGGTCCGCGAGGTCACCCGACGGCTCGTCGCCACCCTCCGGCGACATGTTCTGCCAGAACAGGTCGTGAAGGATGTGGCCACAGCCGTTGTGGGTCACGTTGCGGAGCGCGCCCGCAGAGGAACCGAAGTCGCCTGCCTCACGGTTCTCGGCGAGCGTCTCCTCGGCGCTGTTCCAGCCGTTGACGTAGCCCTGGTGGTGGGTGTCGTGGTGCCACGTCAGCACCTGCTCAGAGATGTTCGGCTCCAGCGCGTCGTACTCGTACGGGAGTGGGTCAAGTTCGTAGCTCATGATAATTTACCTCCGGAAAGAGGATGGGTCGGAATCCTGTTAAAGCTTGAGGAGACGCCTGTTACCACCCCACACGACCGAATTCGCGTCCGGCGATCTGTCGCTCAGACCGTCGAGACGCGCACGTCGAACCGCCGGTCGTATTCGATCTCCGTGGCGACCCGCTCGGCGGTCTCGGCGTCGCCGAACCGTTCGACCAGATGCAGCGCGAGGTCCAGTCCCGAGGTGACGCCGCCCGCCGTCAGGAGGTCACCGTCGTCGACGACGCGGGCGTCCACCACGTTCGCACCCGACTCCCGCAGGTCGTCGACGGCACTCGCGTGGGTCACGGCGGGTCGCCTATCCGTCAGGCCCGCTCGCGCCAGCAACATCCCGCCGGTACAGACCGAGGCGACGGTGACGCCCGCCGCGTGCAACGTCGCTGCCGCGTCGGGGACGACACCGCGCTCGGCCTCGGCCCACGCGCCCGCTTCGCTCCGGGTGTTCCAGCCGCCACCCGGCACGACCAGCACGTCAGGGCGGTCGGTCTCGGGGTCGAGCGTCCCGTCGACGCCGACGCGGAGACCGTGGCTCGCGGTTACTTCGTCAACTCTGTCGAGCGTGACGAGGCGAGCCGAGAGGTCCGCACCGAGGGCACTGGCAGTCTGAAACACTTCGTAGGGGGCGATGGCGTCGAGTTCGTCGAACCCCTCGTAGAGCAGGATGGCGACGTCGGTCATACGCTCTCTGCGCGGGTGAGGACGAAACCAGTTTCGGCGGTCAGGCCTGCTGGGTGCTCTCGTTCCAGGCGAACTGCCACAGCTCCCCTCCCGTGTCACCGTCGTTCTCGACCGTCTCGACAGTTTCGCCGTCGACGCGGAGTTCGACGCGCTCGTAGTCGGTCGGGAGCGACGCCGCGAACTCGAGGATGCTCGCCGTCGTGCAGTCCGACGAGTCGCTCTCACTTCCGCGGCGGTCGTCGCGCTCGACGACCGAGAGGTCGAGGACGTAGACGCCGGGGCGGTGGGTATCGAAGGAGACGTTCAGTTCCTCGTCGGCGTCGTGGACGACAGTGAAGTTCGCGGTGAACGTCCGAGAGGTACCGGTTGCGACCTCGTGTGCCCAGCCGGTGTCGGCCTGTTCGGGTGCAGTACAGCTCCCGCCACCATAGGAGTAGGAGTGCGGGGGACTCGTCGGGTCGGGCCCGCGGTCGGCGTTGGCCGGTTGGACGTCGAACGCGACGAGTCCGACAGCGCTGGTGAGGAGCACGCCGACGAGGAACGCGAGGAGGAGCGACGACTCGGGGACTGACGTGGAGGGCTTCATACTCCGACCCTCACACGGCCGTAAAAAGAACGTGTCGGCCCTCCGACCCGTCTCCGACTAGTCGTCTTCGTCGTCGCCGCGGGCCTGTTTGTACATCGAGAGTGCCTCCTCGCGCCGCTCGGAGTGATCGACGATAGGGTGCGGATAGTCGGGGGCGACCCGCTCGCGTTCGAGGTCGGTTATCTCGTGCCACTCGTGGATGGTGTTGGCCGTGACGTCCCGGAGTTCGGGGACGTACTCCTTGATATACTCCGCCTCGGCGTCGTACCGCTCGCCCTGCGTCATCGGGTTGAAGATGCGGAAGTACGGCTGGGCGTCCGTCCCCGTCGACGCCGCCCACTGCCAGCCGCCGTTGTCGTTGGCGGTGTCGTGGTCGGCGAGATACTCACAGAAGTGCGCGTAGCCCTCCCGCCAGTCGATGAGCAGGTCCTTGGTCAGGAACGAGGCGACGATCATCCGCACGCGGTTGTGCATGAACGCCTCCTGCTTCAGTTGGCGCATCCCGGCGTCGACGATGGGGTAGCCGGTCTCCCCTTCCTTCCACGCCTGCAACTCCTCGGGGTCGTTGTGCCACTCGATGTCGTGCTCGTACTCCTTGTAGTTCTGCGAGACGACTTCGGGGTTGAAGAAGAGGACGTGCGTGTAGAACTCCCGCCACGCGAGTTGGGACTGGAACTCCTCGATTGATTCGAGTTCGTCGGGTTTCTCGTCGTCACCCTCGCCCTCGCTTTCCTTCTCGCCGTCGTCTTCTGTGCCAGCGTCGACGTCGAGTGCGCGCTTCGCCTGCTCGGTCGCTTCGTAGACCTCCCGCACGCCGATGGTGCCGAACTTCATGTGTGGGGAGAGCCGCGACGTCGCGTCCTTCGTCGGATAGTCGCGGTCCTCGCCGTAGCGGTAGATGCCGTCCTCGCAGAACGCCGCGAGCAGGTCGCGGGCCGCCTCGGTACCGGCCGCTTGGACGTCCGCCTCAGGTTCCTCGAAGCCCAACTCCCCGATGGTCGGGAGTTCCCGGGTGTCGAGGTCACTGGCGTCGACGAGCTGCTCGGCTGTCGGCGGCTCGTAGGGGTCGGCCTTCTCGTGCGTCCGCCACTTCTTCCAGAAGTAGGTGTAGACGGAGTAGGGGTCGCCCGCGTTGGTCGTGATGGAGCCGGGTTCGTGGTGGATGGCGTCGTGGACGACCTCGCGGGCGACGCCGGCGTCGTCGAGTGCCTGCCGGACCGCCGCGTCACGCTCGCGGGCGAGACCGGTGTAGTCCTTGTTCCAGACGACCCGGTCGACGCCGTACTCCTCGGCGAGGTCGGGAAGCACCTCCCGTGGGTCGCCGTGGGCGACGACGAGGTCGCTGCCGTGGTCGCGGTACCACGCTCGTAACTCGGCGAGGGCGTCGAGCATGAACCGTACCCGTGGCGGTGCCGCGTGGGCCAGCACGTCGTCGTCGAAGACGAACACCGCGAGGACGGGACCGGCCTCGGCGGCCGTCGCGAGTCCGCGGTTGTCGGCCGCCCGCAGGTCACGGCGGTGCCAGTGTAGCTGCATACCGGTGGCACGGACGGCCCGGAGGTTAAGCTACCGAACCCGGTGGTCTGTGGCCGTCGCTGATAGCGTTAAGTCGGCTGGCGACAACAGTCCGGAAATGAGTGTTATCGTCGAGTTCACTGTTTCGACCGACGATTTCCTCTTCGGCACCGCGCTCGCGACGGCGGAGGGGATGGAGCTGACGCTGGAACGCATCGTCCCCACCGACGCCGCCCTGTTACCCTTCCTCTGGGCCACCGGGGCGGACTTCGAGGCGTTCGAACGCCACGTCCTCGAAGACTCCCACGTCTCGACACTCACTCCGCTCGACCGTCTCGGCGACAGCGTCCTCTACCGCATCGAGTGGGACGCCGTCGACGACCTCGTCTCCGGCATCGGCGAGACGGGCGGGACCATCCTCGAGACCCGCGGCAACAGCGACAAGTGGGCTTTCCGGGTACGGTTCTCCGATCACAACACGCTGGCGGACTTCTACAACCACTGTTCGGACTACGAGATTCCCATCCATCTCGAACGGGTCTACACGCTGACCGCGGACTTCGACCAGGGCCACCAGTTCGAACTCACACCCGAACAGCGAGAGGCCCTCGTCCTCGCCGTCCAGCGAGGCTACTTCGACTCGCCGCGGAAGGTGTCGCTCGCGACGCTCGCGCCCGAACTCGACATCTCCCAGCAGGCGCTCTCCTCACGGATTCGCCGGGCGAACGAGAAGATTCTCAGACGTGCGTTGCTCCGGTCGGTGGAAGGTCCCGAGAACGGCCACGGTCTCGACCGCTGATAAATGCGTTGTGCCAACAACAGTCGGTGATAGGTGGCTGTGGTCCGAGCACCCAGACGGGGGTGCAACGACCCCGATGGGGGGATAGACCCCACGACACAGCGTTCACCGGTTCGCGTGCCAACGGCCGGTTCGACTGTGTCTTTTCACTCGCCGGTCAGTGCCTCGCTGGCGGGGGCGAACTCGAGTGTCGTCCCAAGGCCTTCCTCGACTGCCTTCTCGTAGAGTAGATACGCCGCTGCGACGGTCTCGATGCCCGTTCCGCCGCTGTCGAAGACGGTGATCTCCTCGTCGTCGGTCCGACCCTCGATCCGCCCAGCGACGACCTCGCCGAGTTCGCCGTGGACGTGGCTCTCGTCGACGACGCCCTCGTCGACGGCGTGGATGAACGACCCCGCGTCACTGGTCGCCCGCGCTTCGAGGTCGAAGACGTATTTCGCGCGCTCGACGGCCGTCGTGTCGAGTTCGCGCTTCTCGGGGTGGTACTGGCCCATCGCGGTGACGTGGGTGCCCGGTTCGAGCAGGTCGCCGTCGAACACCGGCTCGCTGGCGGTCGTCGCGGTGACGACGACGTCCGCGTCCTCGATGGCGGCCGCACTGGAGGCGACCGCGGCGACGCTCGCGTCGAGACGCTCGTTCATCCCGGCGGCGAACGCCTCGCGGCTCTCCTTCGTCGGCGAGTAGACCCACACGGTGTCGAGGTCCCGAACCGTGTCGATGGCGCGGAGCTGGCCGCGGGCCTGCGCGCCGCTGCCGATGATGGCGACCGTCTCGGCGTCCTCGCGGGCGAGCGCGTCGACGGCGACGCCACCGGCCGCGCCGGTCTTGAACGGGTTCATGCTCGCGCCGTCCAACAGGGCCAGCGGTTCGCCCGACTCGGCGTCGAACAGCGGCGTCATGAACCACGCGTCGCCCGCGCCGAAGCCAGCGTCGTACATATAGCCGCCCATCGCCCCCGTGTCGGGGAGGACTGCGGCGTAGGTGGTCAACATCCCGGCCGGGTCGTCGTTGACCAGCTTGGTCCGGGGTTCGGCGGCCGCACCGTTGCCTCGCTGTCGGTAGCCCTCGCGGACGGCGTCGACGTACTCGGCGGGTGTCGCGAGTCCTGCCACGTCCTCACTCGTCAAAAACAGCGTCTGCGTCATGGCTCACTCGTCGAAAGCCAGCGATAAAAACCGTGTGGGCGGCGGAGAGCCGAAACGTTAGTCAGCGTTGACCGGAGGGGACTGCGTCGGCTGCGGGGTGGCGGTCGGCTGTGGAGCGGCCGTCGCCGGACCGTTTACGAAGAGTGCGTGTCCGACGACCAGCCCTGCCACGCTCGCCCCGGCAGGGACGGCCACCGTCAAGGGCAAGCCCACGATGCTGAGAGCGGCTGTAATTCCGAGCAGCGCGAGCGGGATAACCCCAAGCACATAATCATAATATCCGGTCATAATACAATACAAACTATGGACAGAGAGTATATAATTCTTTCCCGTAGCTGAGAGGGATGTGCTGTATCATCACTGGGTAACTTCCTCATAAGTTATGAGGGCTGACGGTCGACTCACAGCCGGTGACACGGCTGATATCGGGCAGCTCGAGACAACCGCTTCTGAGCGCGAATTTCCGCTCCGCAGACCGGCAAATGTCGCCGCCGTCTGCCGAAAATGTGTGGGCCAGTGCCGTGGTGTGTGACAACAGTGCTGTTCGCGGAGGACGTTTCGCTGTGCCATCACTTCGTGTCGCGAGTCCGAACTTTGCCCACATCGGAGTCTTAAACCGGCGCGTCGTCCGACCCCACAGCAGTGAACCGGAACGACCGTTCCATCGTCGGGCTCGTGATGCTGGCTCACGGGATGGTACACACCTACGAACTCTCCATCCCCATCTTCGTCACGATCTGGCTGAGTCAGTACGAGGTCATCGACCTCGGTATCGCACAGTTCCCCGTGACCACGGCGACACTCGGTGCCGTCGTTACCGCGGGCTACGCACTGTTCGGACTCGGCGCGCTCCCCGGCGGCATCGTCGTCGACCACGTCGGCTCGCGGCGACTCATCTCGGCCTGTCTGCTCGGGATGGCAGGCTCCTTCTTCCTGCTGGGTCTCGCGCCCTCGCTGCTCGTGGTTGCACTCGCGCTCCTCGTCTGGGGAGCCTCGGCCAGCGTCTACCATCCCGCGGGTCTCGCGCTCCTGAGTAAGGGTGTCGAGGAGCGCGGCACCGGCTTCGCCTACCACGGCATCGCGGGCAACCTCGGCATCGGACTCGGCCCGCTCGTGGCGGCCGTTCTCCTCCTCGTGCTCGACTGGACCACGGTCGCGCTCGTGTTGGCCGTCCCAGCACTCGTCGCTGCCGCCTACGCGAGTCGCGCCGAGTTCGACGAGACTGCCGCCGTCGCCGCCGACGGCGGTGAAGACGGCAACGCAGGCGACGCGGGCGACGCGGGTGGCTCCAAGGCGAGCACGGGTGTCTCGTCGCTCGGCGAGTTCGTCTCGGAGTCTCGGCGGCTGTTCACCGGCAGTTTCGTGCTCGTCTTCCTCGTGGTGATGTGTTCGGGACTCTACTACCGCGGCGTCCTGACCTTCCTCCCCGGTCTCCTCGCGGATCTCCCCGGCTTCGACCCCATCCCGCTCACGGCACTCCTGCCGGAGTCACTGCTCTCGGTGCTCGGCGTCTCCGGCTCCGGCGGCCGCCCGCTCCAGCCGGAGAACTACTTCTACTCGGGACTGCTCATGGTCGGCGTCCTCGGCCAGTACGTCGGCGGCAAGCTGACCGACCGCGTCTCCGTCGAGTACGGCATCGCTGGCTCGTTCGGCTTTCTTGCACTCCTCGCGCTCGTCTTCCTCCCGGTCGCCAACATCGGGCTGGTCCCGCTGCTCGCCGTCGGCAGCCTGCTCGGCTTCACGCTGTTCGTCGTCCAGCCGCTCTACCAGGCGACGGTCGCCGAGTACACCCCCGCCGGAACGCGCGGACTCTCCTACGGCTTCACCTATCTCGGCGTGTTCGGCATCGGCGCGCTCGGCGGCGTCATCGCGGGGACCATCCTGACCTACGCGACGCCGACGGTCCTCTTTACGACGCTCGCGGCCATCGCGGCGGCCGCGGCTGTCCTCGGCATCGTGCTGTCGCGGACGGGCTGAGTGAGACAAAAGAAGCGTCGAGCGTTCGCGCTTACGTGATTACGTGACTTCTACGTGGCTTCTACGTGACTTTGAACCAGAGCGTGCGCCAGACGGCGAGTCCGACCGAGCCGACGACGATGAGGACACCGGCGAAGATGGCGGCCCCGACGGGCGTCGTGGCGTTGCCGGGCAGCAGATACCAGATCGGAATCCCGACGACTGCGGCGGGTATCCACGACCGAATGGCGAGCGGGACGGCCGCCTTCGCGGACTCGGCGGCACCGGCGGAGTACGCACCCACGAGCGGGGCGAAGACGACCCAGGTGACGAGGAAGGGGACGAGCGTGTACGCCAGTTCGGCGGGCATCCCGAGGACGGCCGTCCCGTTGTGACGGACCGCGCCGAAAGTCAGCAGTGCGACGAGCACGACGAGGTCCCCGACGGCGAGCGGCAGGGCGTCGCCATCGAGGCGTTTCTCCAGGAACGACTTCTGCGAGTTGGCCATACCGTCCGTTCCGACCCGACGCTAATTATTCTCCTGTTTTCACGCCGACCACCGTATAGCCGAAGCCGCGGTCCAGAATCCGGGAATCCAACCCGGCGGCGTCGACCGCTCGCGCGAGGTCGTCCGGGCCGGTGAAGAGGGAGTTCATCCGAGCGACGCCCTCGGTCCACTCGACGACGCGGCCGAGCGGATGGGCCGGGTCGAACTCGCGGACGACGAGCACGCCGCCCGGTTTCAGGACGCGTTCGGCGTCGGCGAGCACCGTCCGTTGCTCGGGCATATGGTGGAGAGCGTCGACGACCGTGACGGCGTCGACGGCTTCGTCGGCGACGGGCAGGCGTCGGGCGTCGCCGCGGACGCAGCCGAGACCGCGCTCTCGAGCGCGTGCGAGCATCCCGCGGGAGACGTCGACGACGGTCACCTGCCGGTCGGGAGCGTCCATGGCGACCGCCGCGCGGCCGCTGCCGCCGCCGACGTCGAGAACGTGTTCGACGGGGCGTTCCGCTCGGCTCAGGCCGTCGAACAGGGCGTCGCGGTCGGCGGCGGGCATCCCAAGGTCGTAGAGATGAGCGATGCGATCGAAGAACCCCACGTCACCGGGTCCGTACATGACACACCGTGGTGTCCGGCGAAACAAAGCCTTGCCCTCTTATCCGTCGAGAGCAAACCGTCCGGTATGGAGTACTGCCTGCTGGGTTGGCCGGAGGACGAGCCGACGCTCAGGCTCGACTACCGGACGTTCAGCTACGCGGGGAAGTTCGTGATGTCGAACACGGGCAAGGCGGTGGTCAGAGACCCCGACGCAGACGCCGACGGGACGGCGACGACCCCGACCGACGCCGCCGCGACGGTCGACCCGTCGGTCTTCGAGAGCGACGTCCGTGCGGCCATCGCGTTCAACGAGGACCGAACCGACCCCGGCGTCCTCTGGCTGCGCTACGTCACCGTCCACGAGGACTACCGCGGGCAGGGACTCGGCCCGAAACTGGCCGCGTTCGTCGCCGAGGAAGCCGAGAAACGGGGTTACCGACGGCTCCGGATCGCCGTCAACAACCCCTTCGCGTACCAGGCGATGTACAAGGTCGGCTTCGCCTACACGGGCCGACAGACCGGGCTCGCCGAACTCGTGCTCGAACGACCCGGCGAACCGGACCGGCCCACCTACCAGTGCGGTCTCGACGTCTTCCGGGAGAGAGACCTCGCGGACGCCGAACACGACTTCCTCGACGCAAAGGAGGGCGTGGAACCACCGGCTATCGCCGACGGCCGTGGGACCCGCCTCGACGACGACCGTGAGACCCACGTTGCCGACGACTGTGAGGGACACGTCGGCAACGGCTGTGATGGCCGCGTCGCCGACGACGGTGAGACCCCACCTCGGTGACGACGTGTCCGGCGTGGGTGGCCACGACGACTCGGGGAATTAAAGCGAGCGAGTCCCCAAAGACGGCCAATGGGAAACGCGGACTTACGTGACTTGGCGGCACTCTCGGCGGTCTCGTTCGACGACCTCGGCGGGAGCGTCGTCGCCGTCGACGCGCACAACTGGCTCTACCGGTATCTGACGACGACGGTCAAGTGGACGAACTCGGAGAAATACACCACGAACGAGGGCGAGGAGGTCGCGAACCTCATCGGTCTCGTCCAGGGACTGCCGAAGTTCTTCGAACACGACCTGACGCCCGTCTTCGTCTTCGACGGCGGCGTGACGGAGCTGAAAGACGCCGAGGTCGAGGCCCGTCGCGAACAGAAGGAGAAGGCCCAGGAGAAACTCGACGCGGCCCGTGAACGCGGTGACGCCGTCGAGGCCGCCCGGATGGAGGCACGCACCCAACGACTCACGGACACCATCCACGAGACGACTCGCGGCCTGCTCGACCGCCTCGACGTTCCCTACATCGAAGCACCCGCCGAGGGCGAGGCACAGGCCTCCTACATGGCCCGCACGGGCGACGCCGACTACGTCGGCAGCGAGGACTACGACACCCTCCTCTTCGGCGCGCCGTTCACGCTCCGCCAGCTGACGAGCAAGGGCGACCCCGAGCTGATGGACCTCGACGCCACCCTCGACAAACACGACATCACCTACGAACAGCTCGTCGACATCGCCATCCTCGTCGGCACGGACTTCAACCCCGGCATCAAAGGAATCGGGCCGAAGACAGCGTTGAAGACGGTCAAGGAGCACGGCGACCTCTGGGGCGTGTTGGACGCGCGTGATCTCCACATCGACCACGCCGACCGCATCCGCCAACTGTTCTTGGACCCCCCGGTCACCGACGACTACGACGTCGACCTCGACATCGACCCGGACATAGCGGATGCACGGGCCTACGTCACCGAGGAGTGGGAGGTCGACGCCGACGAGGTCGCGAAAGGCTTCGAACGTATCGAGGAGTCACTGGTCCAGACGGGACTCGACCGCTGGACCTAGTTCCGAAACTCGACGGACACCGCGTCGGCGACGTCACCCGACGTGCGGACGTAGCGATTTTGCTCACCGTTCTCGCCGCGCTCGACCGTGAACAGGTGGATCGAGACGACGAGTCGCCCCGAATCCAGCGTCGCCCGCAACACCGGCCCGGTACTCGTGACGACGACGTAGGGCGGGGCGGGGACGGGCTGTGCGCGCAGGTGGCCACCGGCCGCGTCGACCGCGCCGGCGAGCACCGTCGGCAACTGCTCGAGCACCCCTGCACGTCGCAGGGTCGCCTCCAGCGGTCCCGCAACTGCCTCACGGTCCGTCGTCGACGACCCGTCCCAGCCGGCGGCGACAGCATCGGCGCAGTCGCTCGCGACGGTGAGCAGGTCGGCGTGCTCGGCGAGCAAGTAGGTACGCGCGGCGTCGGCAGCGTCGGTCACGTCGTCGGCTGCGTCGCCTCGGCGGATAACTCCTCCTGCCGAGTCCCGAAGCCTTTCGTGTCGACCACCTGAACGCTCCCCCGATGACCCCGAGACAGAAACAGCGCCTCAGCGGCATCGGTATCCTCGTCGTGAGCGCGCTCGGACTGCTGTACTTCGGGCTGACAGCCGGTTCCGTCCTCGTCCTCGCGTTGCTCGCCGCGCTGGCGACCGTCGGCGGCGGGCTGGTCGCGGACAGTCCGCGGCTCTACCAGGTCGGTCTCGTCGCTGCGGCGGTGTGCTCGCTCGCCCTCGCCGCCAGGCAGTATCTGACGTACGGCGTGACGCTCTTGGCCGTCGAACTGACTCTCCTCTCGGTCGTCGGTGTCGTCCAGACCTACCGGTCCTACCGGGCGACCGCCTGACCGCTCGCCGTCGCCGACCCGTCTCGTTTTTACGGGGAGAGGCCCTTTTCGCGAGCATGGATCTCTCGGAAATCGAGCAGCTCATCGAAGCCGGTATCGAGGACAGCGAGGCGACGGTCTCCCAGCCGCGCAGCCCCGACCAGAACCACGAGGACGCCCACTTCGCGGCGGTCGTCGTCTCCCCCGCCTTCGCGGACAAGAGCCTCGTCCAGCAACATCAGATGGTCTACGACGCGCTCGGCGACCACATGACGACGGACATCCACGCGATGGAGATCAAGACCTACACGCCCGAGGAGTACGAGCAGCACGCCTCGTCCGAGTAGGTTTTTTCAGGCCCCGCCACGTCGCTCGAACCCATGGACGACGCTCTCGCCGACTCCCGGTTCGCCGACCCCGTGTGGCTCCGCGAACACCGGGAGGCGGTCATCGACTTCTACTATCCGACCTGCATGGACGACGAGCGCGGCGGCTACGTCGCGCAGTTGACCGAGGAGACCGGGGAAGTCTACGACGGGGATGCAAAGCATCTCGTCGCCACCTGCCGGTTCGTGGTCAACTTCTGTCGGCTCGCTCGCGACGGCGGTCCCGACTGGGCACTCCCGGCGGCCGAACACGGCGTCGACTTCCTCCTGAACGCCCACCGCGCCGACGACGGCGGCTACCACTGGCTCCTCGACGGGACGGAGCCGGTCGACAGCCACCGGTCGGCCTATGGCCACGCCTTCGCCCTGCTCGCGCTCGCGGAGGCGACGAGCGTCGGCATCGACGGTGCCCGCGAGGCACTCGACGAAACCTACGAGGTCGTCGACGAGCACTTCTGGGAAGCGAGTCAGGGACTCTGCCGGAGCGACCTCGACGCCGACTGGGAACCCCAAGAGTCCTACCGCGGCCAGAACGCCAATATGCACGCCTGCGAGGCCCACCTCGCGGCGTACGACGCCACGGGCGACGAGCGGTATCTCGACCGCGCGACGCGCATCGCCCGGCGGCTCACCGTCGACCTCGCGGGCGAAACGGGCGGTCGCATCTGGGAGCACTACACGACCGACTGGACGCACGACTTCGACTACAACCGCGACGACAAACGCCACCAGTTCCGGCCGTGGGGCTACCAGCCGGGCCACCACGCCGAGTGGGCGAAGCTCCTGACCGAACTCTCGCACCATACCGACGCTACGTGGCCGCTCGAACGCGCCGAGGACCTCTTCGCTCATACTGTCGGCGACGGCTGGGACGACGAGCACGGCGGGCTGGTCTACACGCACAACCCCGACGGTGAGACCATCGTCGCCGACAAGTACGGCTGGCCGGTCGCCGAGGCTATCGGCGCGGCCGCCCGCCTCGCCGACGCGACGGGCGAGGAGTGGTACGTCGAGTGGTACGACCGCCTCTGGACCTACGCCGTCGAGAACCTCGTCGCGCCCGGTGGGAACTGGTACGCGAAGCTGACGCCCGACAACGAGCCGGTCGACACCGACGACGGTCCGGCCGTCGAACCGGGCTACCATCCGGTCGGGGCGGTGGAGGCGTCGCTGGCGGTGTTCGACGAATAAAAAAAGCGAGCCGTTCAGCCGGGCTACAGTCGCGGCTCGGACGACTCCATCTCGGCGAGCGAGCGGTTTCTGAGTGCCATGCCCGTCTCGCTGTCGAAGATGTGGATGGCGTCTTCGGAGAAGCGTGCGACGACGGGCTGTCCCGGCTCGACCGAGCGCATCCCGCCGACCGTGGCGACGAACGAGTGTTCTTCCTCCGGCGAGAAGGAGAGATAGACGTTGTTCTCGTTGCCCATCGGCTCGACCACGTCGACGACCGTCTCGAAGTCGTGGCTGTCGGTCGCCTCGCTCACGACCTCGATGTCTTCGGGACGGATGCCGAGCGTGACGTGGCTCGCGTCGCCGACGGCCTCACGGGTCTCGTCGGAGAGCGGGTAGGCGAAGTCGTCGCCGACGATTCTGTCTCCCTGCACCTCCATCTCGAAGAAGTTCATCGACGGCTCGCCGATGAAGCCCGCGACGAAGCGGTTCGCGGGTTTGTGGTAGACCTCAAGCGGCGTGCCGACCTGCTGGAGTTGGCCGCCGTCGAGGATGGCGATACGGTCGCCCATCGTCATCGCCTCCGTCTGGTCGTGGGTGACGTAGACGGTGGTCGTGTCGAGGTCCTCCTGGATGCGCTGGAGTTCCGTCCGCATCTGTGCGCGGAGCTTCGCGTCCAGGTTCGAGAGCGGCTCGTCCATCAGGAACACCTCGGGTTCGCGGACGATGGCGCGGCCGAGTGCGACACGCTGCTGTTGCCCACCCGACAGCTCGCCGGGCTTGCGTTCGAGCAGCTCGTCGATGTCGAGCATCGCTGCGGCCTCGTCGACCTGGCCCCGGATGGCGTCCTTCGAGAGGTCCGTCGACTCTTCGAGACCGAAGCTCATGTTCTGGCGGACGCTCATATGTGGGTAGAGCGCGTAGGACTGGAACACCATCGCGATGTCCCGTTCCTTCGGGCGTTTGCCCGACAGGGAGGTCGTCCCGAGGCGGATGTCGCCTTCGGAGATGCTCTCCAGCCCGGCGATCATCCGGAGCGTCGTCGACTTCCCACAGCCGGAGGGACCGACGAGGACGAGAAACTCCCCGTCTTCGATGTCTACGGAGACGCCGTCGACTGCGACGACGTCGTCGAAGCGTTTCGTGACCGAATCGAGTGTGAGTTCTGCCATTAGGTTTCACCTGCGACGCCTTTCGCGAACTGTTCACCGAACAGGACGTAGATGACGAGCGTCGGGAGCGCCGCGACGAACGCGCCCGCCATCTGGACGTTGTACTGCTGAACCATCGACCCCTTCAGCGTGTTGAGGGCGATGGTGACCGGTGCGTTGGCCGGGTCGCTCACGAGTACCAGCGCGAACAACAGGTCGTTCCAGATATTCGTGAACTGGTAGATGAGTGCGACCGCGAACATGGGTTTCGACAGCGGCAGGACGATCTTCCGGTAGATGCGTGCCGGCGTCGCCCCGTCGAGCCGTGCGGCCTCCAGCATCTCCGTGTCCAAGGAGAGGTAGTAGCCCCGGAAGAGCACGGTACAGATGGGGATGCCGTACGCGGTGTGTGTCACCGCGAGTTCGACGAGACCCGCGCGCTCGGCGACGAACGGGATGAACGACAGCAGACTGGCGACGTCGACCATCGCCCAGAAGCGCGTCAGCGGCACCAGAACGGACTGGTACGGGATGAACACGCCGGCGACGAACAGAGAGAGGACACCGACCTGGTACTTCCAGTTCAGGTTGGTCATGCCGTAGGCCGCCATCGAGCCGAACAGTGCCGACAGAACCGTCGCCGGCACCGCGAAGAGGAGGCTGTTGAACAGCCCCGGCGCGAGCCGGTCGAAGGCGTTGCCCCACGGCTCGAAGGTGAAGCCGCCAGCCGGTGGCGGCGCGAACGGCGTCGTACTGAAGAACGCGTCCTGCGTCTTCAGTGCGGTCATCAGGCCCGTTTCGAGCGGGGAGAGGTAGAACGCCACCATCACGAGGAGGACGGCGTAGACGCTCACCCGGCCGAGGTCGAGTTGTTTTGGATCGAAAGACGTACTCATAGTTCACCTCGCTGGTACTGCCGGTAGAGGTAGGGTGCGATGACGCCGAGTGCCATCGCGAAGAGGACGGTCGCGATACCCGAGCCGTACGACCAGTTGGTCGACATGAACGCCTCGCGGAACATCATGACCGAGAGGATGTCCACCGACGGGCCGGGGTTCGGACCGAACATCACGAACAGGAAGTCGAAGGCCTTGAGCGCGAACACCATCAGGACGACGGCGGCGCTCGTGGTCGACGACCGCAGCTGCGGGATGATGACGCGCCAGTACATCCGAACCGTCGACGCGCCGTCGACCTTGGCGGCCTCGTACTGGTCGTCCGGGATGGCCTGTAGACCGGCCAGATAGACGACCATCGCGTAGCCGGAGAACTGCCACATCAACGCGAATATCACGGCTCCTAACTTGAACTGCGGGTCTGAGAGCCACGTCTGTGTGAACGCGCCCAATCCCACGGCCCGAAGCGTCTCGTTGACGAGGCCGATGGTCGGGTTGTACATCCACGACCAGAAGATGGCCGTGACGACGAATGAGAGGCTCATCGGCAGCAGGTAGATGACGCGGAACGTGTTGTCGAAGCGGACGCCCTGGTCGATGAGAATCGCCAGGAGGAGGCCCAACACGAGCGTCACGACCGTGAACGCGACGAGCAGTGCGACCGTGTTACGGGTGGCGACGAAGAAGTTCGACGTCGGGTCGGCGAGTTCGCCCGCCATCCGGACGTACACCGAGAGGTCGAAGTTCGAATACTCGGGCTGGCCGAGTCCCTCCCAGTCGGTCAGGGAGATGACGCCGTTCCACACGACCGCGCCGTAGACGAACAGCACGACGAGGAACGCAGGCGGTCCCCAGAAGGGCAGCGACTGGACGAACTCGCTGTCGAGGACCGAGCCGCTGTCGCTGTCGCTCTCGGCCGCCATCGCCGACTCGGCGACGCCGCCGTCGGTTCGGACCGCGTCACCGTCGTCGGTTCGAACGTCCGCACTGCCGGTCACGCGCTCACTTCCACCGTCGCCGTCGCCGACGCTGGCACGGATGCGACTGCACGCACGAAAGAAAGGTCGGAACATGGGGCCGCGTTAGACGTCGAAGGCGGCGACGAGTTCGTCGTAGGTCCGGTCGACGTCGCCGGACTCGAGGAAGCTCGCGAACGCGCCTTCGATGTTGCTCTTGACCTCGGGTCGCACCGCCGTTCCGTGGGCGATGGTCGCCGGCTGTTCGTTGGAGTTCGAGAAGTCCTCGCTCTGGGTCTGCAGGAACGGACCGAACTCGTCCATCGAGACGTCGGTCCGCGGCGGGATGGAACCCTTCCGCGTGTTGAACCGGACCTGCGCGTCCTTCGTCCCGCAGTAGGTCAGGAACTTCTCGGTCAGGTCGGGCGAGGGGTTGTTCGTCGGGTAGACGAACGAGTCGATGACGAGCGAGTAGACGCCCGACGTGCCGGGGAACGAGGTGTTGCCCCAGTCGGTGTCGTACTCGAAGTCCGAGGCTGCGTTGTACTGGCCAGCAGCCCAGTCACCCTGGTGGATGAACGCGGCCTCGCCGTTGACGACCATCGAGTTCCCTTGGTCCCACGAGATGGAACCGGAGTCCTCGGGGTAGTGCTCGCTGTACTGGTTGAGCCGTTCGAGCGCGGCCTTGACCTCGTCTTCGAGGCTCTCGACGTCGCCGTTCGTGAACGTCTCGAAGGCACCGACGCCCTGCTCGCCGATGAAGATGGTCTCCCAGAGCTGGACCGTCGACCACGGCGACTGGGTCTGGTGGGCCATCGGGACGGCGTTCGTCTCCTGGGCGATGGTGTCGAGTGCGTCCGCCAGCTGGTTCGGGTCGTTGATGCTCTCGGGGTCGACGCCCGCGCTCTCGACGACCGACTTGTTGTAGAAGAGGTTGTTCAGTCGGTGGATGTTGATGGGCACGGAGACGTAGTTCTCCGTTCCGGCTCGCGCCACCGACTTGACGCCGTCGAGGTAGGCGTCCTTCATGTTGTTCTGTCCCCAGACGCTGTCGCTGATGTCGGTCAGCAGGTCGGCGTCGGTGTACGGATACAGTGCCTTACCGGGCCAGATCTGGAAGGTCGACGGCGGATTCTCGTTGAGGACGCGGTTCTTGATGACCGTGTCCAGCGCGCTGCCCGCGCCGCCGGGTGCGGGGTTGTTCTCGACTTCGGCGTCCGGATACTCCTCCTGGAAGCCTTCGAGGAGTGCCTGCAGTGCCTCCTGCTCGCCACCGGCGGTCCACCAGTGGACGATTTCGAAGGTGTTGCTACCGCTGCCGCCGTCGCCACTGCCGCCGTCTGTGTCGCCGTCGCCGCCGTCACCGTCCGTGGCTCCGCCGTCGCCACCGTCGCCACCATCTCCGCCGCCTGTACATCCTGCGAGTCCTGTCATACCGGCCATCCCCGCCACGCCAGTCGCCTTCACGACCGAGCGACGAGAAAGCCTGTCAGTGTCTTCGTCTGTCATTGTTATTCAACCGTGTGTCCCGTTCTCACTAAACTGACAGCCACACTTAAGCATTGCTGAAATTAACACGATTCCGAGTAGCACATTTTGCTCCGGTGTTGAGAGAATAAGTCTTTTAACGCCTTAGACGCCCATTTACGGGCGTATAGGCGTGTTACGTGATGTTTTCTCACACGTTTCTGCCGGGCCGCCTCTCGGCGTCGTTCGGGCGGTCAGCCGGTCGGCCAGTGGTGCCACTACGCGCCGGTACCGATGGCTTTTACGCGGCTTGTTCCGTGGTGTCGCGCATGAGCGAGGACTTCAGAACCGAACGTGATAGCCTCGGAGAGATGCAGGTACCCTCGGACGCCTACTGGGGTGCCCAGACCCAACGCGCGGTCGAGAACTTCCCCATCTCCGGTATCACCTTCGGCCGACGCTTCGTCCGCGCGCTCGGCGTCGTCAAGAAGGCGGCTGCGCAGGCGAACCGCGACCTCGGACTCGTCGACGACGACAAGGCCGAGGCCATCATCGAGGCCGCCGACGAGGTCATCGCCGGCGAGCACGACGACCAGTTCCCGGTCGACGTCTTCCAGACCGGCTCCGGAACGTCCTCGAACATGAACGCCAACGAGGTCATCGCCAACCGCGCCGCCGAGATCATGGGCGCGGAGATCGGCGACCGCGTCGTCCACCCGAACGACCACGTCAACTACGGCCAGTCGTCGAACGACGTCATCCCGACGGCGATGCACGTCTCGGCACTCGAAGCCGTCGAGAAGGACCTCTTCCCCGCGCTCGACACGCTCCGCGAGGCACTCGAAGCCAAAGAGGAGGAGTTCGACGACGTCGTCAAGACTGGCCGGACACACTTGCAGGACGCCACGCCCGTCACGCTGGGCCAGGAGTTCGGCGGCTACAAGACGCAGGTCGAGAAGGGGCTGGCCCGCCTCGACTACGTCCGTGACCATCTCGGCGAACTGGCCCTCGGCGGCACCGCCGTCGGCACCGGTCTCAACACCCACCCCGAGTTCCCGGCCAAGGCGGCCGAATACATCTCCGAGGAGACCGGCGTCGCCTTCCGCGAGGCCGACAACCACTTCGAGGCACAGGCCGCCCACGACGCCATGAGCGAGGCCCACGGCGCGCTTCGCACGGTCGCCGGCAGCCTGAACAAGATCGCCAACGACCTTCGACTCCTGGCCTCCGGCCCGCGCAACGGTCTCGGCGAGATCGAACAGCCGGAGAACCAGCCCGGCTCCTCGATCATGCCCGGCAAGATCAACCCCGTCGTCGCCGAGGCAGTCAATCAGGTCCACAAGCAGGTCGTCGGCAACGACGCCGCCATCTCTGCCGGTGCTGCGGAGGGCCAGATCGACCTGAACCTCTACAAGCCGGTGCTCGCGCACAACTTCCTCGAATCGGCACAGTTGCTCTCGAACTCCGCCGACGTGTTCGCCGAGCGGTTCGTCGCGAAGCTCGAAGCCAACGAGGAGCACTGCGCCGACCAGGTCGAGCGCAGCATGGCACTGGCGACGGCACTCAACCCCGCCATCGGCTACGACAAGGCCTCGAAGGTCGCAAAGAAGGCACTCGCCGACAACAAGACGGTGAAGGAGGTCGTCGTCGACGAGGGCTATCTGAGCGAGGAGGAGGCCGAGGACGTGCTCGACCCCGAGAAGATGACGCACCGGGGCATTCTGGGACAGGACGACTGAGCGACACCTGAAGGCACGCGTTTTATCGCGTGCCACTCAGCAGCCGCGGAGGTGAGGACGACTAAGCGACGCCACACTGGCGCGCGTCTCGTCGCGCGCCTCGTGCAGTCGCGGTGGTGAGGACGACTAAGCGACACGCGTCCTTGCGCGTCTCGTCGAGCAAGACGCGCCAGTCGCAATGGTGAGTGTGACCAAGCGACACCCCACCACCGCGCGCGACAGCTAATTTCTCTCTCCGCCGTCCGTCCGAACCGGCGGGATGTGCAGTATGCTAGCACGTCTTGAAACATCGTAATCGGGAGGCGGCGTAGACCTTCGGTTTTGTCCGCTAGAGCGGCAACAAGCGACATTTTGAAGGCACGCGAAGTAGTTCTTTCAGGTATGCCTGGGGTGAACCTCCATCGGGAGACAAAAGGTCGGGAACTGCTCGTATGCCGAAAGTGTGGAACACGCTTCCCAGAAGGGAAGGCGACACAGGACGGCTGGTACTATCGCTGTCCCGAAGACGGCTGTGACGCGGAGGGAATCGGCGAGGGGCTGCGCCGACTCCGCGCCGACGAAGCCTAAGCACAACCGGCCTTCGGCCGCGAACGACGCCCACCACGTGGGGGAGACGCCGGTGGGTTCACTTCTCCGTTTTCCGACCCCGTAGTCCCCACCAGTTCACCCCGCTTCGCTCCCTGACTCCCGACGTGCAGACTGAACCATTTTTACTCCCCCCGCGCACAACCAGAGACAATGACCGAGTACGATTACGAGGAGCTCGGACTCGTCGCGGGGCTGGAGATTCACCAGCAGCTCGACACCGCGACGAAGCTCTACTGCCAGTGTCCGACCGACCGACGTGAGCCCGAGGAGGCCACGCGGGCGTTCACCCGCTATCTCCATCCGACGAAGAGCGAACTCGGCGAGATCGACGACGCCGCGCTCGAAGAGAGCCGCGTCGACCGCGAGTTCGAGTATCTCGCCTTCGACTCTACCTGTCTCGTCGAGGAGGACGACGAACCGCCGCACCACATCGACGACGAGGCACTCGACGTGACGATGCAGATCGCCGCGATGCTCGATATGTCCGTCGTCGACCAGGCGCACGTGATGCGCAAGCTCGTCGTCGACGGCTCGAACACGTCGGGCTTCCAGCGCACGACGCTCGTCGGCCAGGACGGCCAACTCCAGACGAGCGACGGCCCGGTCGGCGTCGAGGACCTGCTGCTCGAAGAGGAGTCGGCGGGCCGCGTCGAGGAGACCGACGACGGCGTCCGCTACAGCCTCGACCGACTCGGCATTCCGCTCGTCGAGATCGGCACCAGCCCGGACATCTCCTCGCCCGAGCAGGCCCGCGAGGCCGCCGAGCGGATCGGGATGCTCCTGCGCTCGACCGGAAAGGTCAAGCGCGGTCTCGGCACCATCCGCCAGGACGTCAACGTCTCTATCGCCGACGGCGCGCGCGTCGAGATGAAGGGTGTTCAGTCGCTCGACGACATCGAGGACCTCGTCCGGCTCGAAGTCCAGCGACAGGTCGAACTCCTCGAAATCCGCGACGAACTGCAGGCCCGCGACGCCCACGTCGGCGAGACGCAGGACGTCACCGCGACCTTCGAGGGCACCGAGAGCGGCGTCATCAAGGGCGCGCTCGACGGCGGGAAGGTCACGGCCGTCCCCCTCTACGGCTTCGACGGACTCGTCGGCCACGAACTCCAGCCTGACCGCCGCCTCGGCACGGAGTTCTCCGACCACGCCAAACGCCACGGCGCGGGCGGCATCTTCCACACCGACGAACTGCCAGCCTACGGCGTCACGGCCGAAGAAGTCGACGCGCTGAAGGAAGCGGTCGGCGCGGGCGACGACGACGCGGTCGCCATCGTCGCGGCCGACACCGAGACGGCAGAGCTGGCCATCGAGGCGGTCAAAGAGCGCGCCGAGACGGCCATCGAGGGCGTCCCGGAGGAGACCCGCGGTGCCAACGACGACGCGACGACGCGCTACCTCCGACCGCTGCCCGGCGCGGCGCGGATGTATCCCGAGACGGACGTGCCGCCCGTCGAACCCGACCCCTCGGAGGTCGAGATTCCGGAACTCCTCACCGAGCGCGTCGAGCGGTATCAAGAGGAGTTCGGTCTCGGTGCCGGTCTGGCGGAGCAGGTCGCCTTCGGCCGTCGGATGCCGCTGTTCGAGACGGCCGTCGCCGAGGGTATCGACGCGACGCTCGCCGCCGGAACCCTGGAGTCGACGACGACGGAACTCCGCCGGGACGACGTGGCCGTCGAGAACCTCACCGACGACCATCTGCTCGGCGTGCTGCGACTCGTCGATGACGGCGACCTCGCAAAGGAGGGCGTCGTCGACGTGCTGACCGTCCTCGCGGAGAACCCCGGCCTGACAGCCGAGGAAGCCGTCGAGGAGGCCGGTCTCTCCGGCGTCGACGAGGCCGAGGTCCGCGCTGCGGTCCAGGAGGTCGTCGACCGCAACGAGGAACAGGTCGAAGAACAGGGCATGGGCGCGTTCTCGGCACTCATGGGCGAGGCGATGGGCGCGCTCCGCGGGAAGGCCGACGGCGAGATCGTCAGTTCGACCCTCCGCGAAGAGATCCAGAAGCGCGCCTGAGTAGCGGCGAGGAATTTTCTTCACCCCTGCGCCCGACTGCCCAGCCATGGCAATCTTCTACGAGGACCTGGCGGTCGGAGAGGTCGAGGAGTTCGGCGCGTACGACGTCACCGAAGCGGAGTTACTGGCGTTCGCCGAACAGTACGACCCCCAGTGGTTCCACGTCGACAAGGAGCGCGCCGAGGCGGAGTCGATGTACGGCGGTCTCATCACGAGCGGCTGGCACACTGCGTCGATGACGATGCGGATGCTCGTCGACCACCACTTCTCGGAGGCCGTCTCGCTCGGTGCGAAGGGCATACACGAAATCCGTTGGCGTGTGCCGGTCCGCGCTGGCGACACGCTCTCCGTCCGCACCGAGATTCTGGAGAAAGAAGTCGAGACACCGAGTCGCGGTGTGGTCGTCACCAAGGCGGAGACGCTGAATCAGGCCGACGAGGTCGTGATGCGACAGGTCTCGGAAGTGATGTACGCCCGGCGCGACGGGGAGTGACCGGGAGCAAAGAAGGGGCGGGATACGACGGAGAACCAGACTGGACCGGACTGGACCGGACCGCGTCAGTGGTTCCAGCGGTCCTCTCGGTCCAGTTCGTCCAGCAGTTCGCCGCGCTCTTCCAGCTGCTCGTTCGCCCGGCGGAACAGTCCGAGCAGGGTGTTGATCTCGCGGTCGGTCGGATGCGCGCGGCCGACGAGCCGACGCATCATCAGCCTCGTCCGGTCGCGCTGGTGCTCGGGGAAATGTGAGTTCTCGAGGAACTGCTCGAAGAAGTCGTAGAACCGTTCGATGTCTTGCTCCGGTGCGCGAGCGTGCTCGACGTCTGGCAGCTGCGTCTCCTCGACGGTCAGGTCACGGAGTTCGTAGAGGGTGACTGTCGCGGCCTGTCCGAGATTGAGAATCGGATACCGGCCGTCGGCGGGAATCGAGGCTACCTCGTCCAGTCGGCGGAGTTCGTCGTTGTTCAGGCCCTTCCCCTCGCGGCCGAAGACGAGTGCCGTCTGCGTGTCGACGCGCTTCAGGTCCTCTTTCAGTTCGACGGGCGTCTTGAACGGGAAGCGGTCGTGGCTGTAGCTCGACTCGTTGGTGATGCCGGTAAAGCCCACCGTGTGGTAGTTCTCGACGACCTCGTCGAACGTGACCGTCTCGGCGTTGGGGAGGACGTCCTCGCGGGCGTGGCCGGCGAAGCCGTAGGCCTCGCCGTCGGGGTCGAACTCCGGGGGGTCGACCAGCTTGAGGTCGTACAGCCCGAAGTTCTTCATCGCCCGAGCGATGGTGCCGACGTTGCCGGGCGTCTCGGGTTCGACAACGACGACGACGGGCTTGTGCTGTCGTGGCCCGTGTCCGTTTTCGTTCTCCGGTTGCTCCTCGTCGCTCATTTCGTCGGATACTCGGTGTCGAGGTCGAGGTCGTCCGTGTCCACCGCTTGGGACTCCTGTCGCATCGCCTCACGTTCCTCTTTCGGGATGATCTCGATGCGCCGCCCCTCGAAGTTCTCGTTCAGCCGCTGGTGGAGTTCGTTCGCGTCCGGCGGCGTCGGGAGCTCGTCGGGGTCGGTCTCGACGTACTCCATGCCGACGTAGTCCTCCGGCGCGCGGCCGCCGTCGGCGAACCACAGATGGAACTCGTCGCGGAACTCCTCTTCACCGGCGAGTTCGTCGCCGCCCTCCTCGCGGAACCAGTAGAGGAAGTGGGGTTCGTGGCGGTCACAGAGGAGCAGTTCGTCGCCCGGTTCGCCGTAGACGATGGTCGCCTGGTTACACCGTTTCTTGTCGGCTTCGCCGTGAACCAGATAGCAGGCGTCACACGGCTCCTCGACGAGATACGAGAGCCGGATCAGTCGCTTCCGCTGATCCTCGGGGATGTCGTCGAGCGGTTTGAACTCGCCCGCCTCGTCGAAGATGTCGGCCTCATCGAACCGCCAGCCGCGGAGCCCGACGCTGACTTTTGCCATACTGCGAGGCTAGCGGGTCGGCGGATAAAAAGAGCGTGTCTTCACTGTCTGTCCGGCCGGGACTGTCGACACCGGCCACACGCGGGGTTCGCCGCCCGATCTCCTCGCCAAACGTTCCGTTTATCGTGGTCTCAAACCGTCTAACCGCCGCCGACGCTGTCGGACGTCTCGTTACCCGGCGTAAAACTATTCGGCGAATCGTCGTCGGTCAGACCGGGATTTCCATGCAGAGTCGCTCAGCCGAGGGGACGCGAGACGGACAGTCGAGCGGTGACCGACAGACGGAGGTCGCCGTCGGCCGACGGACCGCACTGAAACTGACCGGCGTACTCGGTGCCACTGTCGTCGGTGGGCTCGGGACCGGGACCGGGGTGGCGAGTGCTCAGTCCGCGGCGTGGACTGTGGTCGTCGTCCCGGACACACAGAAGTACGCCCGACGTTCGTCGTTAGTCTCCTACGCGCAGGACCAGACCGACTGGATCGCGGCCAACCTCGCGACGGAGAACATCGTCTTCGTGACGCACGAGGGCGACTGGGTCGACGACGGAAGCAACCGCACCGAGTGGGAGCGGATGGATACGGTCTGGAACGCCATCGAGGGCGACGTCCCCTACGCCGCCGCCATCGGCGACCACGACTACGCCGTCGAGGAGGACCGAAGCTCGTCGACCGCGAACTACCGCGAGTTCTTCGGCGAGGCCCGCTACGGGGGCTACAGCTGGTTCGGCGGGTCGGCACCGAACGACCTCAGCCACTACCAGTACTTCTCGGCCGGGGGGTACGACTTCCTCCACATCGACCTGGAGTGGGAGGCTCCGGGCGACCCGACCGACGCGACGTCGGCCGTCGGTTGGGCGCAGGGCGTCCTCGATGCCCACCCCGACACTCCGACCATCATCACGACACACTCCTATCTGTGGGACGAGCCCGGCGAAGAGGGTCGGACCACGTTCGTCCAGGAGAACAGCAACGACGGCAACTCCGGCGAGCAGCTCTTTCGGAAGCTCGTCGAGCCCAACCCACAGGTGTTCATGACCTTCAACGGTAACTTCCACGAGGCCGGGGGCAGCGACAACGGCGAGTGGACACAGGTCTCGCAGAACGCTGCGGGCCGTGACGTGTACGAACTGCTGGCGTGTTACCAGGACTATCCCAACGGCGGCGACGGCTGGCTACGACTCGTCCGCTTCGTCCCCGGCGGCGGCACCGACGGGCTCGACCGTATCGCGGTCCAGACGTACTCTCCCTCGCTCGACGCGTTTCAGACCGACGGCCGCAGCGAGTTCTCGTTCGACCTCGACTTCACCGAACGGTTCGGCGCGTCGGACGGCGGGACCGAGACGGTGACGTTCGAGACCGGCCTCGACGGCTACGACGGGACCGTCGACACCTACCTGCAGGAGGCACAGCCCGACGCGGACAACGCGACTGCACCGACACTGAACGTCGACACGAACGACCCGCAGGGGACGGGGCAGGCCGTCCAGGCACTTCTCCGGTTCGATGGCGTCGTCGGGACCGATGGTGGGATCCCCCTCGGGGCGACGGTGACCTCGGCCACTCTCACGCTGCAGACGACGGGCGACGGCGACGGCGCAGGGCTCTACCCCATGCTCGTCGGCTGGAGCGACCACGACAGTTGGGACTCGCTCGGCGGCGGGGTACAGGTCGACGGGGCTCAGGCGGCCGCCACGCCCGACGTGACCACGGGTTCGGTGGCACTCGGTACGACGACGGTCGACGTCACGGCCAGTGTCGAGCGGTGGGTCGGCGGCGACCCGAACTACGGCTGGCTGTTCCGCGCCACGGGCAGCGACGGCTGGGACTTCTCGTCGGCGGAGGGGACGACGCCACCGAGACTGCGCGTCACGTTCGAGTCCGGGTCGGGCGACCCGACGCTCCTGACGGTCCCGCAGGCGGTGGCGCGGGCGAACCCCGACGACGACGATTCGGTCATCGATCAAATCGAGCTACAGTTGGCCATCAACTGGTGGGCGACGGAGACGGCAGTCCCGAACACCGGCGGACAGACGCTCACCACGGCCGAACTGCAACAGCTCACCAATATGTGGGCGACCGGGGCGACGGTCGCGTAGCACTGCCTTCTCAGACGGCCGCTTCCGGTCGGCATTTGTATACTCCGTCCTCAGAGTAGCGCATGCGAAACGTGGACGCCGCCGGTCTCGGCATCGGCGACGACTATCCCCCGCGAATCATGGGCGTACTGAACGTCTCGAAAGAGTCGCCGTACAAGCCGAGCGTCTTCAACGACCCCGGCGAGGCGGCCGAGTACGTCGACCGCGAACTCATCGACGAGGGGGCCGACATCGTCGACGTCGGTCTCGAATCCGCCAACAAGAAGTTCGAGGTCCTCTCCGCGGAGGACGAACTCGACCGACTCGAAACCGCAATCGAGGTCGTCGAGAGCGTCTCCGGCGACGCGGTCTTCTCCATCGAGACGCGCTACCACGAGGTCGCGGAGGCCGCCCTCGACGCCAACTTCGACATGGTCAACGACATCTGTGGCTTCGCCGACCCGAAGATGCCGGAGGTCTGTGACGCTCGCGACGCCGCCGTCGCCAAGATGGCTTCCCCACCGGACCTCGAACGGCCCGGCGCGGTCGAGGAGGTCGACGACATCTACGAGGCACTCTCGCTCAACGGGCTGACGGACAAGACCATCGTCGACCCGGCCTTCGGCGGCTGGAGCGAGGCCAAGACGCTGGAACACGACCGCGAGACCTTCCACCGGCTGCGGGAGTTCCGCGGCTACGGCCAGCCCATCCTCGTCTCCATCAACCGCAAGAACTTCCTCCGCTCCGTCGCCGACCGCGACACCGAGGGCGCGCTGCCCGTCAGCCTCGCGGCGACGTCGATGGCGGTCGAACGCGGTGCCCACGTCGTCCGCACCCACGACGTCGCCGAGACGCGCGACGCGGCACTCATCGGCACGGAGTTCGCCCGCCGTCGCGTTCGTGAAGCAGGCGACGTCGACGTCGAAGAACTGGACGTGACGACTGTCCGCGAGGCCCAGCGACACGTCGACCGCATCGGCGGCGACACGGATGCTGCTCGACAGGCCGTCGTCCACGTCTTCGAACTCACCGGTCTCGGTCCCGAGGAGCGCGGCGCGCTCCGGGCCGCCGCGACCGAGACGGGATTGGCACTCGTCGAGGGCGACGACGGGACGAACGTCCTGCTGGTCGGGACGCCCGTCGCCTTCGAGAACGCAGCCGCCGCAGCCGGTGGCGTCTCCGGCGCGCTGGACGCCGCGCTGGAACGCCTCGCCGGCGTCGTACAATAAGTCAACGGCCGATACGTCGAAGAGAAAACTTATGGCACCACAGAAGGAACCGGACACGTGGACGCCGGAAGGGCACACGGGTAGGGGTACTTGGTGCCATTCCGGCCCATACAGTTACAATCGCCAGCGACAGCTATGAACTTCACAGAATGGGAACCCGTCTACGAGGCCATCCTCGCCGACTTCGGTTTCGGCCGCGAGGCCGACGAGAACGCCCGTGACGTGCTCTCTCCGTTCGCGACGCCCTTCGATCTGACCCGCTTCGATTCTTTCTCCGATGCGACCGTCGCCGTCGCCGGTGCCGGTCCCTCGCTCGATGCTGACCTCGACCGCGCGGCCGCCGCCGACGTCGTCGTCGCCGCCTCGACCGCCGCCGACGTGCTTCGCGATGCCGACATCGCTGTCGACCTGATGGTCACGGATTTGGACAAGAACCCCGAGACGGCGGTCGAGCTGACCCACGAGGGCGTCCCGGTCGCGGCCCACGCCCACGGCGACAACGTCCCCGCCGTCCGCGAGTGGCTCCCGCGGTTCGATGCCGACCACGTGCTCGCGACGACGCAGGCAGCTCCCGTCGACGCCGTCGTCAACTACGGCGGCTTCACCGACGGCGACCGGGCTGCGTTCCTCGCCGACGAGTTCGGCGCGGGCGAACTAGTCTTCGTCGGCTGGGACTTCGACGACCCGCAGGTCGACGAAATGAAAGCACAGAAACTGCGCTGGGCGGAGCGGCTGCTCCGGTGGCTGGAAGTCAGACGAGAAGAGCAGTTCGACGTGCTGGACGGGCGACGCGACGGGATTCCGCCGCTGCCCTGAGTCCCCTATTTTCGGCTCACGCTGTCGACGACGAGTCAGTCGTCGGCTCGGACGTCGAGGTCTGAGTCGGTTCCGGGGTTGGTTCCGGCGTCGGCTCCGGCGTTGGCTCTGGAGTTGGCTCCGGTGTTGGCTCCGGTGTTGGTTCCGCGGTGGTCGTCGGCTCTGATGTCGTTGTCGCAGTCGGCTCCGCAGTCGTCTCACTGTCAGCGGTCGTTGTCGGTTCTGAGGCCGTTGTTGTCGGTTCCGCTGTCGTGATTGGCTCCGATGTCGTTGTCTCGTCTGCCGCCTCCGGAGTCGTCTCATCGTCAGTCGCCGTGGTAATCTCGTCGACCGGCTCCGATGTCGTCGTCTCACCGTCAGCCGTGGTGGTCTCGTCGGACGGCTCCGTGGTTGTTGTTTCATCGCCAGCGGTCGAGGTCGGCTCGGTAGTTGTTGTCCCGTCGGTCGACTCCGTAGTCGCCTTCTCACCGTCAGTCGACGTGGTGGTCTCGTCGGTCGGCTCCGATATCGTCGTCTCACCGTCAGTCGACGTGGTGGTCTCGTCGGAGGAGTCGGGTAACTTCGTCCCGTCGGTAGGCTCGTCACCGCTCGTCGACTCGTTGCCGTCGGTCAGGGTTTCGTTTCCGGTCGCGCTGGTCGCGAACGTGGTGTTGTTCCCGGCGAAGCCCGCGGCCGCGATGGGAATCACTTCGGGCTGGTAGGCCGCTTCGTCCCACTGGTCGGCACCGAAACTCCCGGCGACGCTCTCGTCGTCGAAGATGACGGCGAGCGTGCCCGAGGTTCCCACGACGACCGAGAGGGTGAGGACGGCCACGACGGCCATCGCGAGATACTGGTGGTAGTTACCGCCGAGCATCAGTGCTCACCTCCCTCGTCGACGCCGCCGTCGGTCGCGGCCGCGGCCGGTTCGGACTCCGACGAGCGGAAGCCGAACAGCCGCACGCCGAGACCGAGCAGGAGTGCCGTCACCGTTGCGACGGCGACACCGAGCGTCAACGTTCCGCGGTAGGTGTAGGCGACGTAAGCCGCGTAGCCTGCAAACAGCGCGAACGAGAGCAGCGCGAGGTTCAGGTCGTTTGCCGTCAACACGAACCCCTCGGGTTCGTCCGTCTCGGCCGTCTCGGCCGACCCGGCTGCATTCGTCGTCTCGGCTGCGGTCGGGACCGCTGCCGCCGACGCGGCGGCCGTCTCGCCCTCGTCGCCGCGACCGCTGCGGACGAACGCCGCGATCTCCGTGAGGATAAGCAGTGCGAACGGGGTGACGACGAGCAGCAGGAAGCCGTTCGTCGAGTTACCGAACTCGATGACGTGACCGATGTACGGGAACGTCACGAGCACGCGGCCGACGAGTTGGTTCGGGTAGACGAGCGAGGTGTCGGGGTCCTCGTTGGCGTCACCCTTCGTCACGTAGGCCGGGCCGTTCTCGGTCTGGACCACCTCGATGACGCGGTGGGTCACGGGTGGGTTGTTCGCCGCGCGCTCGAACGTGACGACGTCGCCGACGGCGATGGTGGCCGGGTCGACGCTGTCGACGATGACCACGTCACCCGGCGCGATGGCGGGCGTCATGCTCCCGGTGAGGACGACGTAGCTCTGGTCCGCGCCAGCGAGGTCCGGCACCGCGTAGACGGCGAACGGGACCACGAGCGCGATGAGGAGCGCGATACCGACGACGTTGAGCACGGTTCGGCCGAGCGAGCGCTTCGGAGCGGCTGGCTCCGTCGCCGTCGCCGTCGCTCCAGCGGCTGCTGGCGACCGCGCCGTCTCCTGGCTGTCGTCGTCGGTGTCCGCCGATTCACCGAAGACGTCCGCAGAGGGGACGACGGCGGCACGCTCGCCACCGTCGGTCGCCGGGGTAGGAGCCGAGGCCGTTGTCGACTCGCGTCGGCTGTCCACGGACTGTTGGGGTTCGGCCGCGTCGCTCGTTCGAGTCGTACGTGCCTGTCGGCGCGCTTTGGCCGCCCGGCGGAGTGCGAGTCGGTTCGAGAGCTTCCCGCGGAGCGTCACCTTCGCGTGGGGCGCGCCGCTCCGGCGAGCCTCGCGGGCGTTCCGGCGGGCCTTCGCGGCACGACGGAGAGCCAACCGGTTCGCGAGCTTACCCCGCGTGCTGTTCGTCTGCTTCGATGGAGGTAGTGTCATTGTTGGCCCCTGTTGTCGTTCTGGCCGTTCGTACTGCCGCCGCCGTTCGGTCCGACTCGTCCGGCCGCGTTACATTCGATGGCACCGAACTGGAAGCTGAACTCGACGCTGTCGGTCTGTAGCTCGTTGCCGCCGTCGGGAATCGACCACGCGATGCCGATACAGCGGCTCACACCCGCCGGGAGGCAGGCTTCCCCGCCGTCACCGAGGCTGAGCCGCAGGCCGTGGTCGGGGTCGACCTCGGTGTCCGCGTAGTCGCCCGCGGGAACCAGTGAGGCGAGCGAGCCGGTGAACACGAGCGGTTCGGCGATGCCGAGGACGTCGGTTCGCGTCCCGTCACACCGGCCGACTCCGCCGACACCGCTGTCGTGAAACACCTCGACCGCGACGGCGTCGGCGAGTTCGCCGCCGTTACCGTCGCTGTTCGCGTCGGTCGTCGTGTCGCCTGCGGCGACCTCGGGTTCGGTGAGACCGTTCTCGAGCGACGACGTGAGCGTCGGCTTCAGCCACACGGCGAGGTCGCGCTGGACCGCGGAGAGACCGACGACGATGGCTCCGGTGTCGCCGGGCTGTACGTCGGGGAGGGTCACGACCGGTCCGGCGAAGCTCGTGTACGACTCGAGGTCGTCGGGGTTCCACTCCTCCGGTGTCGTCGTCGTCGAGTCGCCGAGGTTGCTCTCTTGGAACTCGCCGTTGTAGGTCTCGAACCACGCGACGCGGAGGGCGGTACCTCCCGGTGTCGCGGCGTACGTGTAGCGTGTGTACGGTGGCTCTCTGGCGAGGACTCGCCGTCCGAGCCCGGCCCCCAGTGTGAGGGCCCCCACACCGGCGAGAAGTTGCCGACGCGAGGGAGCAGGAGTGGATGTCATGGCTTTAGTGAAGGTAAACGGTCCCGCTATCCACGGGACCCGAAACTAACCGGTGCTTAGCCGGTTGTCACGGGAGAGGTAAGGGGACAAACGGGCATAGGTATGCGCGGGATACGGGAATCGCTCTGAACCGTTGCGCACCGAGAACGGGCGGTATGGTGTGCTTACCCCCCATTTTAGCGTCGAATCACTCACCTCAGACTGACCGTGATTTCCACGGCCGCCTGCCGGTACGCTTGGCTTGCCGAACCCCTCTCTCTCGCGTCTCTCTGGCCCACCAGCGACGCCCTGATTTGTGTGTGTGTATGTGTGAGTGGGTCACTCACACTCTGTCGACGTCTGCCCGGACGCGACGCCGACGCAGCCGCGAGATGTGAGAGGTCAGGGCCGGCGGTGCCAACATGGACCGTCGCGTCGGAGATGAGGCCGAGAGAACTGGAATGGAACGCGGGCCGTCACGACGTGGCGACTGTGTTGAGACGGCCCGACCGCCTGCGCCGAACTGCCGAGGTCGTCGAACGAGACCGCCGCGACGACGCTGGCTTCGTGGCGGACCGACCGCCACGACGACCTGCCTTCGCGACGAACCGTCCGTCACGACGTGGCGACCACACTGTCGAGGGACTAGGATCGGAGCGGGGACACCGAGCAGTCGCTCGGTTGAACAGAGGGAGAAAAAGAGAGACCCACCGACGGAGTCGAACCGTCGTCTCACGACCGGCGTGGGTGCGTGGCATATCGTCCGGACCGTCACATGGCGTCGGGGTTGTGCCGACACTGGACGGCCTGGAAGCCGAGGGTGAAGTGGACGCCGTCGGTCTGGATGACGTTGGCTCCGAGCGGGACCTGGTGTCCGTCGTCGAGGACGGGCTGGCCGCTGCCGTCGCGCTCGACGAGGCCCGCCGCGATGAGTTCGTCGGCCAGCGTCAGTTCGCCGTCACCGTCGAGGTCGGCCGTCGCGGCGTCCGAGGGGAGGTCGCTGAAGCCGAGGTTCTGCGTGTCGTCGTCCATGCAGGGTAGATACCAGCGGAACGCCCAGCACTTGGTGCCCCGGACGCAGACGCCCGTCTCCTGCGTGCCGCCGCCACCGTTGCCGCCGGTGTCGTCGCCAACGTCGTAGCAGAAGCGGACGTTGCTGATACCCTTGAGCGTCGCCGTCGCCGGGTCGTCCGGGACGGTCAAACCGGTCGCGCTCGTCGCCTCCTCGTAGTAGTAGGCGCGGACGCCGCCGTCGTAGACGCCGTTGCCGTCGTTGTCCTGTGGGCGGCCGTCCTTCAGGAGGACGGCTTCGATGCCGAGGGCCGGGTCGCTCGAGTCGTCCGAGGCGATGGTCCAGTCGAGCTTCGTCGCTTGCGCGCCGTCGCGCTGGGTGACGGTCACGGTGAGCGTGTAGTCGACGCCGTTCGCCGACACCGGAAACTCGTATACGTCGTTGCCGCCGCGGAGGTCCTGTTCCTCCTCGATCTTCAGCAGCTCGACGAGGTTCGCATCGAGGTCGGTGCAGTCGATGTTGGTGTTGACGGCGAAGTCCTCGAACGTGCCTGCCGGGAGGGTCGCGTCGTCCGAGTCGGCATTGCCATGCTGGCTCCCGCCGCCGACAGCCCCGTCGATGCCGTCGAAAGGAATCGGGTAGTCGTCGCCGACGAGGTCGAAGAACCCTGCGAGCGAGCCCTGATAGAAGGGCGTCTCGTCGCCGTTCAGGAGGTTGTCGCAGTCGTCAGCCCAGGCTTCGACCCAGAGATAGTTCTGGAGTTCCCCGGCCATGCCGGTCGGGCTGCCGTTGTCGTCGGTCTCGTCGCCGGAGCCGTCCTCGGGGTCGATGAGACCGTTCTCGGGCGTGCCGAGCACGTCGGCTCGCATCGAGACGACGACGGGGTTGCCACAGAGGTGGAGACTGAACGTCGTCTCGCCTTCGTCGTAGGGTTTGATGTCCATCAGGTCGACGAAGACCTCGGTGTCGCCGTCGACGAGCCTCTCACCGATGTAGTCCTCGCCGTCCTCGTCGCAGGCGTTGGCCGCGAGCGTCGCGTCCTTCCACGCGGCGTGGGAGGGTGACTCGCCGTCGGTGACGGTGAAGCCGGTGTCGGTCACGGCTTCCGTCTCGTCGAGTGCCGGGACGGAGCCGATGTGGAGGCTCATCGGGTCGCCAGCCACCGGATAGACCGATCTGGACTGGTTCGCCCGGAAGAACTCGCTGCCGCGAGCGTCGACTTCATCGGCCATGAGCCACGGCGTGTAGGTCGTCCGGTAGTCGACTTTGAGGTCGACGCGGCCCGCCTGCAGCCAGCCGTTCAGTGACTCGGCGTCGCCGAAGAAGGCGGTCGTGCCGAGACCAGCACCCGCAGAGGCGACACCGATGGTGCCGAGGCCTGCGAGGATCTTGCGTCGGGTGACGCGGAACTGTGGTTGTGTCATGGTTGGATACTGCGGCGATGCGCGGGGACCGAGCAGCTCGCCTCTCTGTCTCCCATCGTCCGGTCGAAACTGGACTGGGATGCCCACCGACGGAGTCGAACCGTCGTCTGTGCCACGTGGGTGTGAGGAGTACTGGACGCCTTCGAGTCGTGTCCGGTACGACAGGGCTTGCGTCTCTTCGGGGTCGTCGTGTCGCTTCGTTACACCGGCTGGGATGGCTGGGACGCCTGCGCGAAGGGGTTGAAGTTGTCGGCGTTGTGGCGGCACTGGACCGCGGCGTACGTGATGCCGAACGCCGTCACGTCGGTCTGGACGATGTTGGCGTCGTCGAAGCCGCCGTGGGGCAGTCCCTTCGCGTCGAGTTCGCCGGCGAGCGTGCCGCCGACCGTCGAGGGAAGCTCGGCGAAGCCCATCGCGTCGTTCTGGTAGTCGAAACACGGCAGATACCAGTCGACGGCGACGCACATCACCGAGTCGGCGTCGTAACAGTTGCCGCCCGTCTCCTCCGCGCCGGGGCGGGGAATCGCCAGCCCCGAGGCGGCCGCGGTGAGGAAGGCGTCGAGCGACCCCTCGAAGATCGTGACGTCGTCGCCGTCCTGCTCGCCGTTGCAGTTGAGGTCGGCGTACGCGCGGACCCAGAGATAGTCGTCGAGGTCGCCGTCCGGGGTTCCGTCGCTGCCGTCGTAGCTCCCGTCGACAGCGTCTTCGGGTTCAACGATAGGGTTCGGGTCGTCGACGACGCCGTCGGCGTCCTCGGTCTCGACCGCCTGGAGCCAGAGATACGCGGGGTTGCCGCAGAGGTGGAGACTCATCGAGATGCGGCCGCTGTCCTTCGGCTTGACGTCGTCGAGTGCGAACATCGTCGTCTCGTCGCCGTCGACGAGGTCGAACTGCTCGTTCGCACAGGGAAGCAGGCGGAGCGTCGCGCCCCACTGGTCGTCGCTCGCCGGGCGGCCATCGAGTCGGAAGTCCGGCATCTGGGCGATGACGTAGGCGTCGTCGATGTTGTCGCCGTCGAGGTCGGAGTCCGGCAGCAGGTCGCGTTGCCGGGTCGCGAAGTCGCCGCGGCTGTGCGGGACGTAGGTCGCACGGTAGTCGAGGAGGAGGTCGACGCGACCGGCTTCGAGGCTGGCGTCGACGGCTTCGGTGTCGTTGAAGAAGGCGGTCGTTCCGAGCCCGGCACCGGCCGAGGCGATACCGATGGTACCGAGGCCTGCGAGGACGGAGCGTCGGGAGATACCTACGCGTTGGTTTGTCATGGTTGTGATGTCTCTCCCCTGCGTGGGGAACGACCCACCGACGGAGTCGAACCGTCGAGATCACCGGAGTGGGTCAGCTGGTCAGCGTGCGATTCGGGGTATCAGCCCTGTACGGAGCTTAGTTGCTGTTGACCGGCGCGGTCGGCAGCGGCGCGTACGGGTTGATGTTGTCGGCGTTGTGGCGGCACTGGACCGCTGCGAACTCGATACCGAAGCTCGTCATGTCGGTCTGGACGATGTTGATGTCCTCGAACGCACCGTGCGGGAGGTTCTTCGCGTCCAGTTCGTCGGCCAGCGTGTCGCCGTTGAAGCCCGAGCCCAGTTCGGCGAAGCCCATGCCGTCGTCCTGGTAGTCGAAGCACGGCAGGTACCAGCGGAGTGCGACGCAGGACATCCCGGCGGGGAAGCAGACTGCCTCGTTCGCGTTGGCGAGCAGGCCGTCGTTTTCGGGTGCCGAGGTGAGCGCCACGCCGTTCGCGAACTGCTCTTTGAACGCGGCGAGCGAGCCCTGGAAGAAGCACAGTTCGCCCAGGATCTCCTGGCCGATGGTCGCGAAGGCGTTCTCCAGGCCGGAGGTGTTGAGTTCCTCGTAGAACTGCCCTTCGCCGCTGGCCTCACCCGGCGTCACGCCGGAGATGGCCATCATGAGCGTCGAGTTCGCACCCGAGCCGAAGGCGACACCGTAGATGGAGGTGCCCGCGGTCTTCGCGTCGTCGGCAGCACCGATTGCGTCACCGGTGGTCTGGTTCCCGTTCGTGAGGACGACCATGACCTTCACCGTGTTCGAGCCGGTCGCGAGTTCGGCCTGGGCCGTGTCGATACCGGCCTCGATGTTGGTGCTCCCGTTGGCGACGAGGCTGTCGATCGCGGTGTCGACGTCCGTCTTCGTGGTGGTCAGCCCCTGGTTGAGCGACGCGCTCCCTGCGTAGCTGGCGACACCGACGCTGACGTTGCCAGCGTTCATGCCGGGCTCGAGGATGGAGACGAGCGTCTTCGCCGAGGACTTTGCAGCGGCGAGCTTCGTGCCACCGCCCTGTGCCGCGTTGTCCATCGAGCCGGAACGGTCGAGGACGATCATGACGTCGGTCGTGTCGGTCGAGCCGCCGTCCTTGCGGTTGTCACAGTCGGCGTCGTACCACGCCTGGACCCAGGTGTAGTCGTCGAGTTCGCCAGCGTTGACGTCGGCTCCAGCGTCGGAGGCCTTGGTCTCGATGTCGCCTTCGGGTTCGACGACACCGTTGTCGTCGTCGGTTCCTGCGTCGACCTTCATCCAGACGTAGCCTGGGTTGTCACACAGGTGGATACTCAGCGAGATCTCACCCTCGTCCTTGGGCTTGACGTCGTCGAGTTCGAACATCGTCACTTCGTCGCCGTTGACGAGCTGGTTGAAGTTCGCGTCGTCACATTGGATGCCCTGGATCGTGGCGGCCCACTCGTCTTCGCTCACCGGGCGGTCGTCGTTGCTCGGGTCGCGGAGGTCGGGGCGCTGGTCGAGCACGTAGACGTCGTCGACGTTGTCGCCGTCTCTGTCGGTGTCGGGGATCAGGTCGATCTGTCTGTCGGCGAAGTCAGCGCGGGTGCCCGGCACGTAGGTCGCACGGTAGTCGATAGCCAGGTCGAGGCGGCCTGCCTCCAAGCTGGCGTTGACGGCTTCAGTGTCGCTGAAGAAGGCGGTTGTGCCGAGTCCGGCACCCGCGGAGGCGATACCGATGGTCCCGAGGCCTGCGAGCACTTTGCGCCGTGAGATGCTGAATTGTGTGTTGTTGGTCATGGTTCGAGAGTTGTTGTTGATGTTCTCCTCGGGATCAGGCACCTGTGCGAGGACCGTGCCGCCGGACTCGGCCACCGACCGAGTCGAGTACCCCGATGGGGACAGCAACCTCTCTGTCTGATAACACCTTAGGTACGCACCGATGGCCACTCGGCTAACCCCATCGTAGCACTCTCTAAGCACCGATTTTGGCGTTTCATAGACAGAACGGTCGGTCGGCATTCTCCCATTGCTGTCATTCGGTTGAATATATTTGCTCGGAAATCTAAGCGACGCAGATGGCACTCATCAGCCGCAACACAGGCAAAAACGACCGATGAACGGAAACGCTCGCCGGACAACACGGTGGCTCACTCGCGTTGCAACGTGACAAAATTCAGCCAGGACAGCCACGGACAGCACTCGGAGACCATACTGTCGAACGGGTGACTGGTATGGGGTACGTTGTGCACTCACGGCCGCGTTTTGACCGTGAACAGTGGCTGCACTCCGGGCCGTTGTGCAGTCTCCCGACAGCGATGTTTATCTCTCTCCGCGCCCTCTAGGTATGGTTCCTGTGAGCGGTCGCTGCCGACGCTCTGTTGTCGCTGCTCTCGTTGCGCTCTTTGCGCTCTCTGCGCTCTCTGCGCTCCCCACAGCCCCGTCCCGAGCGGTGGGTAGGAACATGAGAACAAAAACGAAAACGAAGCGCGACGGCCGCTCGCGGCTCAGGTCGGCGTCTGACCGTCGTCCATCGGCATCGCGTCGGGGTTGTGGCGGCACTGGACCGCGTCGAAGTGCAGCGTGAAGTGGACGCCGTCGGTCTGGACGACGTTGACGCCCAGCGGAATCGGGTTGTCGTCGTCGTCGAGGACGGGCTGGCCGCTGCCGTCGCGCTCGACGAGACCCGCCGCGATGAGTTCGTCGGCCAGCGTCAGTTCGCCGTCGCCGTCGAGGTCGGCGGGCGCGGCGTCCGAGGGGAGGTCGCTGAAGCCGAGGTTCGTCGCGTCGTCGTCCTTGCACGGGAGATACCAGCGGAACGCCCAGCAGCGGACGCCCTGGAGACATTGGGGAGTCTCTTGGGTACCGCCGCCACCGTTGCCGTCGCCGTTACCGTCGTCGTCGTAGCAGAAGCGGATGTTGCTGATACCCTTGAGCTTGTTCGTGTCCGGGTCGTCCGGAACGGTCAGGCCGGTCCCGCTCGTCGCGTCCTCGTAGTAGTACACCCGGACGCCACCGTCGAAGACATCGTCGTCGGCTCCTTCTACTTCTGCGCTGCCGTCTTTGAGGATGACTGTCTCGATACCGAGGTCGGGGTCGTTCGGGTCGACCGGCTCGATCTCCCAGTCGATGCTCGTCGCCTGACCGCCGTCGGTCGTGACGACGGTGATGGTGACACGGTAGTCGACGCCGTTAATCTGAGAGATGAAGTCGAAAGACGGTCCCGTCCCACGGAGTTCCGGATCCTCGTCGACTTTGAGAACCTCCATCAGGTTGACGCCGTGCATCGCGTTGATGTCCTCGCACGTGACGTTGGTGTTGACCGCGATGTCCTCGAACGTCCCTGCCGGGAGGTCCGCGTCGCCGCCGTTGCCGTCGTTGTCGTCGTGGTCGCCGTTGTCACCGTCCTGAATCCCGCCACCGTTGCCGTCGAAGGGGATCTGGTAGTCGTCGCCGACGAGGTCGACGAAGCCCGCGAGCGAACCCTGGTAGAAGGGCGTCTCTTCGTTGTTCAGGAGGTTGTCGCAGTCGTCGGCCCAGGCTTCGATCCAGAGATAGTTCTGCAGTTCGCCAGCGTCGGTCTCGGGCGTGTCGTCGCCAGACCCTTCCTCCGGCTCGATTCGCGTGTTTTCGGGCGTCTCGACGCCGTCGACCCGCATCGAGACGAGCGAGGGGTTGCCACAGAGATGGAGGCTGAACGTCGTCTCGCCCTCGTCGTAGGGTTTGATGTCCATCAAGTCGACGAAGACACCAGCGTCGCCGTCGACGAGCGTGTCGCCGATGTAGTCCTCGCCCTCGTCGTCACAGACGTTGGCCGTTCGCGTCGCCGCGCCCCACGCCTCGTGGGAGGGCGCGTTGTCACCGACGGCTTCGAAGCCGGTCGTGCCGACCGGCGGTGCCGACCCGACGTGGAGGCTCATCTCGTCGCCCTCGACGGGATAGATCGTCCGTCCCGACCCGTTCTTGAAGAACTCGTCGGCCCGCTCTTGGATCTCTGTGGCGGAGAGCCACGGCTTGTACGTCGTGCGGTAGTCGACCTTGAGGTCGACCCGGCCCGCTTGCAGCCAGCCGTCCAGCGACTCGGTGTCGCTGAAGAAGGCCGTCGTGCCGAGACCGGCACCCGCGGACGCGACACCGATGGTGCCGAGGCCAGCGAGAATCGTGCGTCGTGAGACGCGGAACTGTGGTTGTGTCATAGTCTTCTGGGAGGGCGGTGACGCACGGGAACCGGGCATTCCGCCGCTCTGTCTTCCGCTGTCTACTGTGGCGTCTACCACGTGCGGACGCGGATGCCCACCGACGGAGTCGAACCGTCGTGATCGCCACTGTGGGTGAGGCTCGTGAGTCGGCTAGACGACGCTGTTCTCCTCGGTCGGCTGCGGCTCGCAGTCACATTTCAGACTGCCGCAGATCAGCAGCCCCGTCGGGTTGGGGTTGTTCGCGTCGAAGCCTTCGGACTCACCGTCGTTTCTGACCGTGGCGACTAGGGTGTGCGGCCCCTCGCTCTCCAGATCGATCGTGAAGGCGACCGCTTCCTGCCAGTTGTCGTCCGGCTCTTGTTGGTTGTTGAAGCTTCCCTGAGTCGGCGTCACCGTGTCGCCGTTGTAGGTCACTTCGAGGTCTCCCTCGTCGTCCACTGCGGCCATGAGGTCGAGGTAGCACGCGCTCCGGGTCGCCGTGGATGGGACGGTGAACTCCAGCTCGTAGACGTACTCGCCTTCCGGCGCGAGTCGGCCGTCGTTGCTGTCGAACTCGGGGTCCGGAACGAGCCAGCGGCAGTCCGCCGGAGCATCGCCGATAGCGGCGGGGTCTTGCCACGCCAGCACGTCCCCGGTGAACACGGGGGCACTGACACCGTCACCGGCAGTGATCGGAGCCGGTGCCGAGGTCAGCTGCCAGTCCGCCACGCCGGTGCTCACGTCGACCTCCGCCGCACACTCGCGGTGGCGGCACTGCTCGGCGCGGTAGGTCAACTCGAAGCCGACCGAGTCCGACTGTACACGGTTGGCGTCCAAGGGAAGCCCTTCGAACTCGAGTTCCTCTCTCATGTCGTTCAGACGCGTGGGTTCGAGTTCTCCCTCGGAGTTCTCGACCATGACCACCCGCGTCGACGGCTGTGCTTCGAACTCCGCTGCGTCGCAGCCGAGCGCCCACTCCAGGCCGTAGCAGTAGACGCCGGGGTCGAAACAGTTCCCCTTGGGGACCGTCAGGCCGTCTCGCTGCGTGTTCAGTTGCAGCCCGTACTCGTCTCGCGACGTGAGTTCGAGGAAGCCGTGGAGCGAGCCCTGGTACAGGAAGTTCTCGGGGGCCTCGTCGGGGTCGTTCTCGCAGTCCTCGTCGTACCAGAAGCGGACGTGGACGTACTTCGCGAGGTCGCTGGCTTCGTCTTCGGCGAATCCCTCGAAGACTTCCGGCTCGTAGACGGTGTTTTCGCCCGTTCGAGATTCGTCGGTTTCCGAGTGGACGAAGAGATAGACCGGGTTGCCACAGAGATGGAGACTGAACGTCGTCTCGCCCCTGTCTTTCGGTTTGATGTCGGCCAGGTCGACGAAGACACCGGCGTCGCCGTCGACGAAGTCGGTCGCCCCCAGAGACCCGTTGCCACTGTGTAGTCGGACGTCTTCGGGGAGGTCGCCCGCGTCGAGTCCGTCCGCACAGACGGCAGCGTTGAACGCCGAGTCGCTGAAGAGGTCGCCCCACGCCGCACGTGACAGGACGCTCCCGTCGTCTTCGCCGCCGTCGACGCGTACATCGGGGGCTTGGCCGATGACGTAGGTCATCGGCTCGTCGGGGAGCGGTGCCGCGTTGCCGCTCATCCCGCTGCCAATGAGTCGGCTCCGCTCGTCTGCGTCGGAGAGGTCGAGCCACGGCATATACGTCGTGCGGTAGTCGACGAGAAGGTCGACGCGGCCCGCCTGCAGCCAGCCGTTCACCGACTCGGTGTCGCTGAAGAACGCGGTCGTGCCGAGTCCGGCACCCGCGGACGCGACACCGATGGTGCCGAGACCCGCGAGAACCTTTCGTCGTGAGATACGGAAGTTGGTGTTGGTGGTCATGGTTGCCTTGGGTGGGAGTCGTCTCGGGGCAACCGACGTCCCCGTCTCTCTCCCGTGGTTGCCCCGTCCGGTCTTCCGGACAGGAGGACCCACCGACGGAGTCGAACCGTCAGGTGCCGAGGGATGCTCGGCGACACCGGTGTGGGTCGGAGGTGGTCAGGAGCGGTTCAGCTACTCGACGACGACGTCGAAGGCCACGCCTTCCTCGGCAGAGGCGTCGTAGTCGTTCTGCAGCGTGACCGTCACATCGCCCTTGAGGACGAACGGCATCGACGCCATGGCTCCGGTGGTGTCGATGTTCAGGTACTGAAGGTTGCGGTTCGAACCACCGTAGGCCCCGTCGTCGTTCGACGCGGTGACGCTGGTGCTGTCGAGGTTCACCGGCATCCCGTCGATGCTCAGCATGACGTTCTCGACGTCGATGGTGGCCTCGTCGGCCTTCGTCTGGATACCGATGCGGCCGGTCGGAGTGCCGACAGTGTCGGAGACGACCACGCCGTCGAGGGTGAACGTCGCCCCGCCGGAGCCGTCGTACTCGTACATCCACGGCACGGTCGCGCCGGAGACCCACGCGTAGTCTGCCTCTTGGAAGCTGCCCGGGATCGCGCTCCCGACGGCGACTTCCCAGGTGTTCGCACCACCGAAGCGGCCACGCGACTGGCCGGTGACCTGTGCGTAGTTCTCCTCGACGTTGACGAAGCCCTCACCGCTCGTCGTGCCGACGGGGGTGTTGTGGCGGCACTGCTCGGCGTCGAAGGCGACGCTGAAGTGGATGCTGTCCGTCTGCGTGACGTTCACGTCGATGTCTTCGACGTCGATACCACGGCGCGCCGCGATTTCGTCGGCGAGCGAGCCGAAGCCGCCGTCGGTCTCGACGCGGCAGGAGGTCAGTGCCTCGAAGTCCTCGACTTCACACGGGAGCTGCCACTTCAGCCCGTAGCAGTACACACCGGGGTCGAAACATTCGCGGGCGTCCGGCAGCACGCAGTTCTCTTCGAGCGTGAGCGCCGAGAGCGGAATCGTCCCGTCGTTCTCGTCGGCGAGGTCGATGAGACCCTGGAAGGAGCCCTCGTAGAGGCAGATTTCGCCCACGATGGCCTGGCCGATCTCGCTGAAGACCTCGATGATGTCGTCGAAGTCGTCAAGACCGGAAATGAACGCGTTGTCCGGGCTGGACGCGATGCTCTCGAGGATGTCCTGGTTCGCATCGCTCCCGTAGGCGATGGTGTAGAACTCGATACCGTCTGCCTTTGCAGCGTCGGCTGCGTCCTCGGCATCGGCACCGTCGTTCGGGTTGCCGTTCGTCAGGAGGACGACGATCTTGTCACAGTCGTCACGGTCGTTACCGCTGGGGCTGACGTCGTTGTCGGTCACGATGTCGACGCCCGTCAGCTCCTCTCGTGCGACGTTGATGGAGTCGGCGATGTCTGTCGTGCCACCGCTGGAGAGGCTGTCGAGTTCCGTCTGCACGGCTGCCGCGTTCTCGCCGAGGTCCGTGTTCCGGTCTGCGATGTTGTCGTAGGTGATCAGCGAGAACTGGATGTCGCCGCTGCTCGCCTCCAGTTCGTTTGCGAGCGTGCTCACACCGTCGAGCGCGCTGTTCCACTTCACGGAGGTGGCGTCACTACCGGTGTCGTTGTCCATCGACCCGGACTTGTCGAGAATGATTGCGACGTCCGCGCAGGCGTCCTCGCCGCCGTCCTTGAAGTTGTCACAGTCGACGTCGTACCACAGGCTGACGTGGAGATATTCGGCGAGTTCGCCGACGCTCGGGGACGTGTCGCCTGCGGTGGTTTCCGGTTCGTAGCGCATGTTCTCGAGGCTCTCGTCGAGAATCGGACGCATATCGAGATACGACGGGTTGCCACAGAGATGGAGACTGAACGTCGTCTCGCCCTCGTCTTTCGGTTTGACATCGATGAGGTCGACGAAGACCTCCTCGTCGCCGTCAACGAAGTCGGTCGTACCGAGACTGGGTTCGCCGTTCGTCGGCAGCCGAACGCCCTCGGGAAGGTCGTTCTCCTGGAACCCGTCTTCACACACGCGAGCGTTGAACGCGGGGTCGCGGAAGACGTCTCCCCAGCGTTGACGCGAGAGGACGCCGCCGTCCATGTCGCGGACGTCGGGTGCCTGGCCGATGACGTAGGTCATGTCGTCGTCGGGAAGCGGCACCGCGTTGCGGGTCATCATCTCGCCGATGACGCGCTCGCGCTCGCCCTCGATGGAGAGGTCGAGCCACGGCATATACGTCGTGCGGTAGTCGAGAAGGAGGTCGACGCGGCCCGCCTGCAGCCAGCCGCTCACCGACTCGGTGTCGCTGAAGAACGCCGTCGTCCCGAGTCCTGCGCCCGCGGACGCGACACCGATTGTCCCGAGCCCGCCGAGTACTTTACGCCGTGAGATTCTGAATTGGTTGTCGTTGGTCATGGTTCCGTTGCTGTTGTCTGGTTCGTCTCGCCCCGACCCGTCGGCGCTCGTGCGAGGACCTCCATTGGTCGAATGCAGCCGTCGAAATCGGTCGTAAACCGAGTCGAGCGCCCGTTGGGGACAGCAATATGTCCCGGCGGTGTCACCTTAGGTAAGAGTACTGTGCGGCGGTGCTAACCAGCCGGTAGAGGCATCTAATCGCCGATTAGCACCGGAACGGCGCGCGTACCGGATCCGGTTTAATCGTCCTAAAAGCCGGGTATTCTCACCCTACCGACAGTCCTTTCGACGAACAGGACTCCATACCTATACCCCCCGGTCGCTATCAGTCGCTATCCAGTCACTCGCCTCCGCGAGTGGGAGAGCGTTATCAATGTTTACTCAGACACAAAGCCGACTGCCGGAGTGCGAAATTCACACTATCCTCTCGAACCCCCGTCGCCGGGCCGCGATCAAAGAGCTCTGCTCGTCGCCGGGGACCATCAGCGTCCGCGACCTCTCGGAGGTCATCGCCGCCACCGAGACCGGCCAGACGCCCGCGCCGCGGAACGTCCGCGAGTCGGTCTACATCTCGCTGCACCAGACACACCTCCCGAAGCTCCACGAACTCGGCGTCATCGAGTACGACCGCGAACTGAAGGAGGTCTACCTCCTCGACGCGGCGAAGGACCTCGACCGCTACATGGACGTCGTCACCGCCTTCGGTATCACGTGGGGCGGCTACTACCGCAGCCTCGGCGTCTTCGGTCTCGCCGTCGTCGTCGCCGCGCTCGCTGGCGTCCCCGGTCTCGCGGCCGTCGACCCGCTGCTCTGGGCCAGCGGCTTCCTCGGGGCGTTCTCGCTCTCGACGGCCTACCAGCTCTGGACCGACCGCTGGAACGTCCTCCGCAACCTCCGACGGTAAGACGCGGACACGAACACGCTCTCTCTGACTCTTTCTTCGGTACGCTCACGCTCATGTTCATGCTCACCAGCCGCTAGCTTCTGGCCATCTCGGCCGATCACTTGTGACCGTCACCGCACCACCGACGCGGTAGCGACGCTGTAGACGACGCGGTAGCGACACTCCACACGACGCAGTAGCGACGCCGCACACGACGTGGTAGACGACGCCGGACGAATCCGTACCGACATCGAGAACCGACGCGAGACAGCGTCAGCGACGCGTCGCGTCGGCACTCACCGAGCGAAGGGATTACCGAAAAACAGCGCGTTCAGACGGTCGCTTCCGCCGACTCTTCCTCGTCGTCTGCGAGCGTCGAGTCGTAGAACTCGACTTCGAAGAGTCGTGCGTTGCAGTCGTTGCAGGTCGCGGCGACGACGTCGTAGCTCCGGCAGCACGAGGAGACGACGTGTTGGTCGAGAGCGACGTGGCCCTCACAGGCCGGACAGCGCTCGATGCAGAGCCGCAGGCCGCCGAGGATCTGGCTCCGGTAGGCCATCGGGAGATACTCCCAGTCGTCGTACCGGGTCGCGAGGACCTCGCTGGCGGCGATGTCGGCGACGAACGCCGCCCGTGACTCCCACTGGCCGACCCACTCGGAGTCGAGGTAGGCGACGAAGGCGTCGCCGTGCCAGCTGATGGCGATGCGGTCGGCGTCGACATCGAGCAGCGCGGCGAGTTCGTCGCGGTCGGTCTCGCTGTCGTCCATCCGGGCCATCCGTTCGTACCACGCCGTCTCGAAGTCGTCGGCGACGACCACGTCGCCCGTCGCCTCGTCGTCGACGATGGCACCCGCCTCGCGGAGGACGGATTCGGCGTCGATGCTGTCGAGGTCGATGCGGGCGCGGGGGTCCTTGTCGAACTTCCGGAGCAGCCAGTCCGGGAAGTAGCGCTTCGTCAGCTCGGGCGTGCCGGGGACGAGATAGCCGCGGAGATAGATTGCGGCCAGTGACGCGCCGAACAGGCCGACACCGAGCGGCGGCGACGCGACGGCGACGGCCGTCGACGCGACGGCCGCGATGGCGACGTTGGTGATCGTGCAGGGGATACAGCGGTTCTCGCCGGTGTACTCCGGCTGGCGAAGGCGGTCGAGGTAAGTGATGTTCATAGAGACTCCCGACTGCTCGGTCTCTCCCGTGCAGTCGCTTCCATCTCGTAGGCTCCCACGAGACGTAGGTATGGAGCCAATACCGGCCGACGGGGGGACAACAACGGTCCCCATCGGGAGCGTTCAGCGGTCCGTCCGGACGCGCCGGTGGTCACCCCGGCCATCGGCGGTCAGCCGAGCCGGCCCGCTGCTCACGGCCGCCACGACGAGAGCGACTGGAGTCGGAGCACCGCGCGCGGAAAGCCCGCGAGGAGGGCGACGACGACCGTCAGCGTCACGGCGACGCCGACCCACCACCGCGGCAGCACCGTCCGCGCGGCCACGCCGAGCCACGTCCCGCCGCCGATTGCGAGTCCGTAGTACGCCGAGCGGAAGGGCATCGTCACGAAGTCGCTGGCCATCGGCCACCGCCCGACGTCGACGTACTCGCCGCGGAAGGAGGCGACGGCGACGGTCGCCGCGCCGAGCGCGGTCAGAGCCGACAGCGACACGGCATCCTGGTTCGGCGCGCCGGTGAGCACGAGCAAGACCGGCAGCGGGAGGACGCTCACCTCCAAAAGCGCGAAGAAGACGTAGTCCAGCCACCGCTCCAGGCGGGCGTTCAGCGAGTGTCGCGACGACTCGGGCACGTCACGTTTCTAGGGGTGGAGCGGCTAAACGGTTGTTCCCACAAGACTTGTTACGGAAGCTACACTCTTGCCAATGTGACCATGTCGTCCCTCTCGGCGGTCTGTCGCCGCTCTCCTGCGGTGGCACTCGAAGCCCTCCTCGCAGCCACCGTCGTCGCGACGTTCGGCGTCGGTCTCTGGCTCTTCGCGGACCCCGCGACGCCCGTCGGGAGTACCATCGACCTGTTCTTGCTCTCTCCGGCACTCGGCGGTCTCCTGACCGTCGTCGTCTGCTGTCGCGGGCTGTGGTCCGTCGGCACGTGGCTCCGCGCCGACGCTGCCGACGAGCGCGACAGCTACGGACTCGTCTCGCTCGTCCTCCGCGGTGTCCAGACGCTCGTCGCGCTCGCGCTCGTCGGCTTCGCCGTCGCTGGCGTGTGGTTCGTCTCCGGTCTCACTGTCGACCCCACCGTCGGCACCGGCGGCTTCGTGATGACCTCGTTTCTCGTCCTCACGGCCGGGTCGCTCGCGCTCGCCGTCGTGACGCTCGCAGTCGCCGGAATCCGACTGACTGGTCACGCTGCGTCGGTCTGATATTTCCGCTACTGCATCCGGTAGCGGAGGACCGCCGCGATGCCGCCGAGGTTCTTCAGTTGCTCGCCGGGAGCGAACTCCGCGGAGAAGACCGTCACCTCGCCGCCCTTCTGCTCGACGGACTCGATGATCTCGTTGGCGTCGACGCTCCAGTCGCCCTGGCCCTGTCGCTCGTCGCGGAGGCGTTCGTCGAGCACCAGCAGGGTCTCGACGGCTCCGAACTCGGCCGCCTCGGCGACCTGCTCGACGCCGTAGGCCGCCTTCGCGCCCTGGGCGATGTTCTCCATCAGCTCGTCGATGAGTTCGGCCTCTTTCGAGATGCGGGTCTGCGTCTGGACCTCGTCGACGGCCCCGCGTTTCAGGACCTCGTGGACGCCGCGGTCGCCGACGCCGGAGGTGTCGACGACGGTCATCTTCTCGGCGACGTCCGGGTAATTTTCCTCGATGTAGTCGCGGGCGTCCTGTTTCGTGAACCCCGGTCCCGCCAGGATGACGGCGTCGACGTCGAGATGCGAGAGCGCGCTGCCGAGTTCCGCAAAGAGTTCCGACCGCGGGCGGGCGTACTCGCCCTTGCCGGTCGGGCGGGTGAACGAGCCGTACTCCTTCGTCCCGTACTGCTGGACGGTGTGGATGTAGGCCGCGCCCTCCTCGACGGTGGCGATGGCGACGTCGGGGTTTTCGGTGGCCTGTTCGGCTTCTTCGAGACGGTCCTTCTGGTCCTTCTTGAAGTGCTTCTCGATGGTGATCTCGCTGCGCTCCTCGACGTTGAGCGTGTGATGGAGACCGAGTTGGTCCTCGCGAGAACAGCTGGCGATGATGCCGCCGACGCGGAGGCGGTTGGCGAAGCGGGCGAACTCCACGTCTTCGACTTCGATGGTGACGTGGAGATGTTCGCGTTCGCCGCCGGTGTCACGCATCTGGTCGTCAGCGCGCTGGATACGGCGGGTCGTGTCGCCGGAGACGAGGTCGCCGGGTTCGAGGACGTAGGAGAGATGCCAGAGGTCGTCGACGTTCTCGGGGACGAGCGACATCCGCTCGCGCCCCTCCTCGCCACGACCACGGCTTACGATTCGCATGGCCGAGCGAACGGCCCGCGGACTAACAACCCTTGCCTTCTCAGAGCGTCGACGTGGTCGCCGAACCGCCACCAGTCCGGCCGAGACCCTTCGCGAACCCGCGGCCGAACATGTAGTAGACCGCGACCTGCACGTAGAACAGCACGAAGATGCCGACGAGGACGAAGCTGAGCGCCGCTCCGACGAGGCCGCCGACGAGACCGACGACGAGCGCGAGCACCCACGCCGTCGCGTAGTCACTCGTGAACGCGCCGTCCTTGATCGTCCCGAAGTCGAAGGCGGCACCGAAGTCGCCCTCGATGGCGAAGTTGGTGAACGCCGCCGGGATGAAGAAGCCGACGACGAGCGCGAGCACGAACACGACCAGTCCGAGAACGGCCGCCAGCGCGCCCGGTCCGTTGTTGCCTCCGAGACCGACGGCGAAGATGAGCGCGAAGTACGGGATGATGAGGATCAACGAGTACGCGATGTTGACGACGAACAACTTCAGCCCGTCGACGAGCAGCTCTCCCCAGTCGGTGAAGGAGGGAGCTTCGGTCTCGCCGTTCGCCGCGGCGCGGAGGACGCGGAGGAAGTAGCCCTGTACGAGGAAGACGGGGATGACGAGGACGCCGAGGACGGTCAGCACGCCGCCGATGAGCAGCGTCGGTATCCAATCATCGCCCGAGCGGGGGAACGATAGTGCTTGGCCTATCATGTTCGTTCCCTCTCTCGTCTCCGAGAAAAGAGTTGTCCCTGCAACACGTCCGGACGGTGTCACTCTCCGTCTCGACAGTGTCACTCAGTGTCTCGTCCGTCCCCACTCCCGTCGGTGTCGACCCAGCGGAACGGGGTCGACGGGGTGGAGTCCGCTGACTCGTCTCCCACCGCATCTCCACGCTGGCTCTCCGCGTCCGCGTCGCTCGCCCCTTCTTCGCCACGTCCGTCGCCAGCGACGGCGACCGACGATGCGATGTGGCCCTCGCTGGCCACGGCTGCGACCGTCCGTCCCGTCTGGACGGCGGGTGCGACCTCCGCGGGTGGGCGGTCGTCGAGTGACTCCTCGCTCGACTGCTCGTCGTCCGTCGCCAGCGCGTCACTCGCGCCACGCCCGTACAGGACCCCCGCGACGACGCGGGCGTAGAACAGCACGACGACGCCGACGAGCGTGGCCGTCGTCGGGAGACCGACCGCGATGCCGACCGCGAGCGTGGCGACTGCGAGCAGCCATCCCTTCACGTAGCCGCCGCTGCCCGCGACGCCGAGGACGGTTCGGACGGCGAGCGCGTCGCGCAGTCGGCCTTCGGACGCGAACACGGCCACTGCGGCGGGTCGGAGATAGAGATAGAGGACGCCGTAGCCGACCGTGCCGACGGCGGCGACGACGAGAGCGAGCGCGACACCGACGCCGACGGCCGTGTTCGGGGAGACGACGCCGGACCCGAGCAACAGCACGGAGCCGCCACCGACGGCGAGTAACCCCGCGAGCGGGAGCGCGTAGACGACGCCGAGTGCGGTCGCCTGCACCCCGTCGCGGACGAGACGGCTCCAGTCGACGAACGAGGGGGTCGCCCGGTCGCCAGCGAGACCCGTCCGGACGACGCGGACGTCGTAGCCCCGAAGCACGAGCGGCGGAACGACGAAAAGCGGCGTCAGGAGCAGCCCCAGCGGGGTCGTTGCCACCGCCAACAGCCAGACGACCGGCGCGGCCAGCGTGACGAGCGTGAGTACGCCGCCCATGAACACCGTCGTCGCCGCGTCCTGCGTCCTCGTCGGCGCGGCCAGCGCGTCTCGCAACATCTACCGGGAGGTAGGGGTGGGCGCACATAACGGTACCTCAGGCGTCCACCGTCGCCGGTAGCTGACGGGCGCGGTCGACGGCCACCCGAACTCGGCGGCCACGTGACGGCCGTCGACGACGAGGGACGGAGAGTTCACGGACGAGAGACGGACGTTCGGCGTAGTCACTCGGCGGGTGGAAAACACGAAATCGGGGACGTAGCAGTCGGCGGCTTAGACGGCTGCCTGTTCGTCCGGGCTGTCGTCGCCGCGCATCTCGACGTGGTGGATGTCGCCCCACGCCGTGCCGACGATGTAGTACGCCGCGACGAGGGCGTAGAACGTGATGAACGCGCTCAGGATGGCACCGACGCCGGTCGCACCGAGCAGCCCGGAGACGATACCCGAGACGACGATGACGGCGAAGGCGTAGAGCCACGCCGTGGCGTACTTGCCGCTGAAGAGCACCGGGCGGAGGTCGCTGTACGAGAACGCCGCCCCGAGGCGGTCGGTCTCAGCGTAGTTCGACAGGGCCGCGGGCGTGATGTACGCCGCGAAGATGGTGAGGACGAAGCCCACCAGCGCGCCGACGAGGGCGACGAGGCTGCCGAAGATGCCTGCCGCGTCCGAGCCACCACCGGCGATCGCGCCAGCGACGCCGAGGAAGACGGCGACGGCGACGACGATACCGGGGATGAGGAAGTAGACGAAGCCGATGACGAAGCCCTTCAGCCCGTCGATTGCGAGGTCTCCCCAGTCGTCGAAGACCGGGGGTTCCTCGTCACCTCTCATCGTCGCGCGCAGGACGCGCAGCAGATAACCGACGACGAGGAACGTCGGAATTACAAGGGCACTCAGCAGGCTGAGCACGCCACCGATGAGGACCGTCTTGAGCCAGTCCTCGCTGTTCCGCAGGTATTCGATTGATTGGGTAATCATGGTCGTGTCGAGAACGGCAGTCTCTCGACTCACCAATTCTCTTGCCACTGATACAACAGATTAGATGATAAGCGTTTCTCGCGTCGTGTCTCTGTAATTGGACATTAATCGGCCGAACGGACGAAAGCCGTGCGAAATACTGTCTAACTGTTCACCTCGGTCCCCCGTCGGCCGAACTCAGTTGCCGTCGCCGTCGACGATGTCGCTGCCGCCCGGCGGGAGGAACTCCCCGATCAGGTCGGGGCTTGCGACCTTCCGCACGAACGAGGTGTCGGCGAACCGCTCGCGGAACTGCCGGTAGATCATCTTCGCCATGTCGTTCTGGGCGTAGCGGCCGGGCTGGAGCCGGACGCTCGTCTCCGTGTCCGCCTCGATGGCCGACGGCGGGCCGCCGACGACGCGCGTGTCCGGTTCACAGCGGAGGCCGACGGCGACCTCCGCGGCGACGTCGTCGTAGTACGTCCGGTCGCCGCGGATGACGAACGACCCCTTCTCGACGTATTCGCCGCTCTCGGGCGTCTTCGACACCTGGTCGGCACTGACCATGTAGGCGTCGTCGGCGAAGCGGCCTTCCTTCCAGATGGAGGAGTACGCGACGGCGAACTGCGCGGCTTCCTTCCGACTCTGCTCGGGAATGTCCACGTCGCGGGCGGGTTCGGAGGGGCCGGTGGCCTTCAGGACCGTCACCGGGCCGCCGTGGGCCTGCGTGTGGAAGAAGAGGTCGTGCTTGTTGAGATACTTCTTGACGATCTCCTCGTTCTGGTCGGCGTTGCGGCCGCCGATGACGAGAAAGCCGTCCGACGTCTCGAACCAGCGGAACCGGTCGTACCACTTGTCCTGTTTACGGACCGGTACGGAACTCCGCGCGAGCCAGTCGATGTCGGGCTTCTCCTCGTCGTCGTCGTCCGCCTCGTCCTCGTCGTCGTCGTCCGCTTCCCACTCCTCGCGTCGCTTCTCGATAGCCGCCAGCCGTTCGCGGGTGTCCTCGATAGCCTCCAGCGCGCCCTCTTTCTTCTCCTCGACGCGCTTGGCCTCTTTGTAGATGCGGTCGGCGTTCTTCTCGACGCCCATCGAGACCTCGAGGTCCATCTGCGTCCCGTCGATTTCGACTGTGACCGTGCCCGTGGAGCCGTCGACGCCTTTGACGGCCTCGGCGGCGGGGATGCCGCGCTCCGCGCCCTCGTCGAGCGTCTCGGCGATGTCGTCCCACGGGACGCCCTCCTCGCGGGCACCGCGGACCGTCGACAGCACCTCGTCGGCGAGTTCGTAGTTGGCGTAGAGCGTCTCGGCCTTCTCGCGCTCGGTCTCGGCCTGTTCGTCGAAACCCTCGATGGCGCCTTCCTGTTGCTGGATGATGCGCTTCTGTTTCTCGATCTCCTCCTCGAAGTCCGGCCGGTTGGCCTCCGCGCCGCCGCCCTTCTCGGCGTCGTCGCTCAGGTCGAGCCGGAAGAAGTAGTCGTCCAGCGCGGCGTTGAACGAGTCGAAGGCGACCTCGTCGAGATGTTCGTACTCCTCCAGCGGGAAGGGTGTCACGTCGACGACGCGACCCTCTTCCTCGTAGACGCGGGGGTCGAACTCGCCGGTCTGGAGGGGCTGTTTCAGCCGCTCGATGGCGTCGAACAGCCGCTTGTACTCTTCTTCGCCGGCGTCGGTGATGTCCATCGTCTTCTCGACACCGGCGCGGGTACACAGCTCCTCGGCGTAGAGCCCGCCGAGGTTGAGCTGCGTCGCCAGCGTCCGCACGACGTCGGTGTCCGACTCGTCCATCTTGTGCTCCAGTACATCGTAGGAGACGTCGAGCGGGTTGATGCGCGACTGGGGGAACTCGTACTGCGCGCCGGGGGCGACCGTCCGCGATTTCAGGCGGACGGTCTCCAGGCTGGCAACAACGTCGCGGTTCTCGTCGAGGACGGCGAGATTGCCCTGTCCGAACAGTTCGGCGACGATTTCGGTGTCCTCGTCGCCCCGTTCGAACTTGAAGACGAGGATGCGGTCGAACTCGTACTGTTCGACGCCCGCGAAGTCCGCGCCGTTGAGGCGGTTGCGCAGCATCATCGCGAAGTTCGGCGGCCGACCGGGTGCGTCGGGGACGTGCTCCGGTGCGACGACGTGGGCGCGCTTTGTGTCGCCGACTTCGATGAAGAGGTCGACCCGGCCGCGGTCGAAGTCCCGCATCTTCAGCCGCAGGAGGTCGTCACCGTAGAGATACGCCTTGTCGACCTTCGCGCCTTCGTAACGGCCCAACTCCGTCACGAGGGCGGCGAGGTCGATGCTCGAAAGCTCCTGCTTCGGTTCCATGCCCATCGGTTCAGACGGGACAGGAAAAGGGGTGTCGTTCGAGCTTTTGCCGAGTGAGCGAGCACTGCGAGCGAACGCAGAGCAAAAGCTCGACCAAAAGCACTCCTCGTTCGCTTCAGCGCTTCGCGCTTCCACTCACTCGTCGGCCCGCTCACTCCCTTTGGTCGCTCACGGTACAGAGAGGTGAGTCCATCATACACTGTCACGTCGTCTTTACAACTCCCGCTCGCGCAGTCGCTCGCGGGCCACCCGCTCCTCGGCGTCTTCGAGCGTCTCCGTCTCCAAGAGCCGCTCCAGCTTCCGCTCGAACTGCTCGTCGGTCAACTCGCCGGCCGCGTAGCGTCGCCGCAGGGTTTCCAGGGGCGTCTCGCTCACCTCGTCGGGCTCGTCGTCCATCTCGTCGGTGGTCCCGACGACGACGTTGCTGTCCCACAGATCGTCCCACCAGTCGCGCTCGGTCTCGCTGTCGCCAAACAACAGCGAGACGATAGGCACGACGACGACGTAGCCGACGATAAGCGCGCCAAGCCACCAACTCTGGCCCGTGAGGAGGGCGGCGAGCCAGAACCCCGTGACCAGAAGTGAAGCGATCTCGGTCGCGTTGTCACGGAGGCGTTCGGAGGGCGTCTGTTCGTCCATAGGTGACAGAGGTGAGCGAGGCCTAAAAGTCGATACCACGGGAGAGTCAGTTCACCTGTCCCGACAGCTCCGAACCGGCGTTGAACGTCACAGCGTCGTTGCGGCCGCATTCGCTCGTGCTCGGTCGTGTTCGGCCGCGTTCGGTCGTTCTCTGCCGTTCTCAGCCGTGCTCGGCCGTTCTCAATCGTTAAACGACTCGGGCCGTTCGACGGCTTCTTCCGAGCGGTTGACGCGGAAGCCGTTGCTCTCTTCGCGAGCGACCAGTTCGCGCTGTGGGTAGGGAATCTTGATGCCCTCGCGGTCGAACGCGCGCTTGATGGCGCGGACGACCGCTGCGTTCGTCCGCATCCGGCGCGGCGCGGAGGGGTTCTTGATCCAGTAGCGGAGTCGGAGACCGATGGCCGAGTCGCCGAACGTCGTCGGGACGACGACCGGCGCGGGGACGTCGTTCACCTCATCGACGGCCTCCAGCGTCTCCTGGGCGACCGCTTCGGCGTGGTCGAGGTCGACGTCGTAGTCGACGCCGACGTCGAGGCTGAGCCGGAGCTGGCCGCGTCGCGTCCGGTTCGTCACCGTCGCGTTCGAGACGCGGTCGTTGGGGAAGACGATGGTCTCGCCGTCGAAGTTCCGCAGCCGAGTGTTGATGATGGTGATGTCGCTGACGATACCCTCCTCGCCGTCGATCTCGACCCAGTCGCCGATTTCGAAGGGGCGCGAGAACATCAGCACGAAGCCAGCGATGAGCGAGCCGAGCGTCTGGCGGGCGGCCATACCCACGACGATACCGAGGAAACCCGCACCGACGAGGAGACCGTCGAGGTTCTGCCCCCAGACCGTCAGCGTCGCCAGCCCGATAGCGACGAGCACGACGACCTGGAGGACGCGAAAGACGACGCCCTGCTGGTGTTGGTTGATGTGGTCGGAACCGGCTGCGTAGTCCGACAGCCTGTCTTCGAGGAGCCGGGTCCCGACGACGCCACCGGCGAGGAGTGCGACCGTCGCCCCGAACCGCCCGGCGAGCGGCACGGCAGCACTGAGTACCGTGACGACAAAGAGTGCGAGGTCTTCGCGCCCCCAGACGACGAGGACCGCAAGGCCGACGAGCACGACGATGCTCGTCTGGAACAGGCGGATGACCGGCGTCGGCGAGAGCAGCCACGAGACCTCGTCGACGGCGTCGGGGACACGCCGGTTCCCGAGGACGCGTTGCTTGAACAGCCGGAGTCCGCGCTCGACGACGCGCGGAGCGACCACGAACGTCGTCGCGGCCGCCGCGACGAGCAACAGGAGGCTGACGCCGAGACGCGCCTCCGTCGACGTGACCTGGGTCAGTATCGACCGGAGCGTCGAGAGCAATTCGTTGACACCGACCATGTCAGCCACCGGTGTACGGGACACCACTCATCGGAAACATTCGTTGGACCGTTACGATATCATGTAGATAAAGCACACGTTCTCTCCGACACTCACGTCACCGAGATTCTCAAAAACCCGCTACAGCCGCTTCGACACGTACGGGCCGTCCTGGTGGTAGCCGAGTTTGTCGCGGTAATACTGTCGGACGCCGATACCGGAGATGACCGAGACCTTCTCGAACCCGGCGTCGGCGGCGAGGTCCTCGGCCTTCCGCAGCAGCTTCTTGCCGTAGCCCTTGTGCTGCCAGTCGCCGTCGGCACCGATGCCCGCCTCGCTGCCGTAGACGTGGAGTTCGCGGACGAGCGCGGCGTCTTTCAGCTCGCGGCGGACCGTGTCACCCTCCTGCATCGGGCCGGGCGCGGCGTGGGAGTAGGAGGGGAACCGCAGGCGACAGAAGCCGACGAGGAGGTCCTTCTCGACGTCCTCGAACGAGATGAAGTGCTCTTTGCCGCCACCGGCCTCGTACTCCATCACGTCGAGTTCGATGTTCTCGGGGTCGGGGTCTGCCTCGTTCATCCCCACCTCGCGGGCGCGGATGTCGCGAATCTCGATACCCTTCTCCTCGGCGCGCTGGCTGGCGAGTTGGCGGAGGTTCGACTTCCAGACGCCGGCGTCGATGAAGTCCGCGGGGATGTCACGCTGGACGCGCTGGAGGCGGGTGTACTTCGGAATCATGCCCATCACCTCGGCGACGACGTCGGCGGCCTCCTCGTTGGTGAGGGGGTCGTACTCCTCGCGCCGCCACATGTCGTAGGTGACCGTGTCGCGGACGACGAGCGTCGGATAGATTTTGAGGTAGTCGGGTCGCCAGTCGCTGTTCTCGAACAGCTGGCGGAAGTCCTCGACGCACATCTCCTTCGTCATCCCGGGCTGGCCGGGCATCATGTGGAAGCCGACCTTGAACGCCGAATCTCTCAATCTTCTGTTGGCGTCGACGGAGGCCTGATTGCCGTGGCCGCGGTGCATCTCGCGGTTGATGCGCTCGTAGGTCGTCTGGACGCCGACCTCGACCTTCGTCGCGCCAAGGTCGAGCATCCGGTCGATCTGCTCGGGGTCACACCAGTCGGGCTTCGTCTCGAACGTCGTTCCTATATTCCTGATATCCGCTGTCTCGTTCTCGGCGATGACGTCTTCGAGATATTTGAACTCCACCTCCTGCGGGTCGGGCTTGAACGACTGGTCCTCGGCAGGCTCGGGCTTCTTGTCCACGTCGTAGTCGTTGAGGGCTTCCAGCGCGCGCTTGACGAACCACTCCTGGTAGTCGTGGCTCCGGGCGGTCATCGTCCCGCCCATCAGGATGAGTTCGACCTTGTCGACGGGGTGGCCGATGTGCCGCAGCTGTTCGAGCCGGAGCGTCACCTGTCCATATGGGTCGTAGTCGTTCTGCACGCCGCGGGCGGCGGCGGGTTCGTGACCTGTGTACGACTGGGAGGAGGAGAACTCGCTTGCGGGGCCGCCGGGACAGTAGAGACACTTCCCGTGGGGGCACATGTGCGGCGACGTCATGATGGCGACCGGCGAGACACCCGAGGCGGTCCGGACGGGCTTGCGGCGCGTGACCTCCTGGACGTCGTCGCGATGGGCGTCGGGTGCGTGTTCCAGAATCTCGGCGTTCTTGGGGACCTTCGGGGAGGAGTATTCCGAACAGACCTGCAGCTTCTCCTTCTCGAGGTCGTCGCGGTCGATTTCCCCCTCGACGATGCGGCGGGCGAGTTCCTCGCAGGCCTGTCGGAAGGCCTCGGACTCCTGCCCGTCGGTGTCGGTACTCACGACGGTGTCACCTCCGGCGGGGCGGCGGTGTGGCTCATTAGGTGTGTTTCGGCCGGTTTTCGGGTTAAGGGTGTCGCTAGTAACTGCTGATAGCCTCGAACACTCGGATTCGGATGCTATCCAGACTACTGAGAACAGTCCGAAAGCCCACGCGCTCTGAACTCCCGCGGCTCGCCGCGCTCCTCGTCGCTCCGCTCCTGCGGTGCTTACGTCGCCGGGGTTCGTTCAGAGCACGTCCCCTTTCAGTCCCACCGGCAGAGCAAGCTCTTCCAAGCCCTCGTTCACTCCGTTCACGAGGACACCCTGACAGCACGGCCACACCCTCACCAACCGACTGCGATGCTCGGTCGCTTCGCTCCCTGCGCTTCTCATCCCTCGCACGAGTGTTTCGCGGCATGAAAGCCGCGAAGCCACGCGCCAGGATGGTCAGCCCAACTCGTAGCGTTCGACGGTCTCGAACGTCGGATACGCTTCTCGGAGGTCGATATCGACCAGCTTGAAGGCGTCGACAATGACGCGTCCGGCGTCGACCTTGCGGTTCGCCTCGGTCCACTCGACAGCGCGCCTGAAGCCCGCCTCCGTGTCGAAGTGTGCCAGCGAGACGTGCGGCGTGTAGTCGTCGCCGTCGTAGCGGTAGCGCGGCATTCCGTCGAGACCGAGCAGACGGTCGTGAACCGCTCCGAGCACGCCATCATCGTGGACCTCACAGAAGACGACCGATGGGAAGACGTTGAGCCGCGGGAGCCGTAGCTCGAACGGGTCGATATCGTCGACTGCATCGCTCGCTTCCGCGGCGAGTCGGGCTGCAGTCTCGCGGCTCACTTCGTCTTCGCCGGTCGGGTCGGAGACGACGAAGCCAAGCATCTTCACCGTCGCGTGGAGGTACTCGCGGGATGCGCCTTCGACGCCGTCGAGGTCGTCGAGTGCGTCGGCTGCTGCGCCCAACGCGTCCAGTACGGTTTCGTCCTCGATGTCGACCAGAAAGACGTAGTCGTGCGGTCGCTCTCGACCGCGGTCCCGCACGTCGTCGAACTCCTGCAACACTGGGTCGGCTGCGTGCCGTCGCTCCCAGTGTGCTGCGAACGAGTCTGTCATACCGTCGCCATCACTCGGCTGTGGCTTAGGCGTTGGCCGCAGTGCAGTCTCCCGACTGGGTGACGCCCCGTATCTCCGAGCCGCCGTCGTGGAGTCGAATCGTCGTCACCGACGTGGAGCACTCGTCCCAGTCGCGGTCGACCGAGGCCTGCGCGCCGTAGTCCGAGCCGGTCACCTCGACGGTGTAGGCGTCGGCCGTCTGAAAGGCAAAGTCGAGATGGTCGCCGGGCGTGACGTCGAGCGTCTCGTCGAACTGGACGCCCGTCTCCTCGCCGGTGATGCGGACCGTCAGCCGCCGCGCGTTCTCGCCGTCGTTCCAGAGTTGGACGACGTGCGTGCCGGGCGTCGCCGTCGCGGTCCCGGTCTGCGCGCCCACAGCGACCGTCGCCATCGGCTCGGCACGCATCCCGCGGAACGGCGGGTCCGGCAGGTCGTAGGTCGGTTCCATCGCGGAGCCGTCGCTGGTGGCGGGTTCTCGGTCGCCCGTGTCGCTGCCGCTTCCGGACGAGGGGTCAGAGGCCTCGACGGAGCCGGACTGTCCCCGGCTGAGACAGCCGGCGAGACCGACACTCGCGGCACTGGCGAGGCTCGCGAGCGAGAGGAGGGCGTGACGGCGGTTCATGCCCCAGAGACGCGGTCAGGCGGCTAATCTCTTCCTCCGGACCGTCCGGTGGGCGAGGAGAGAACGAGAGAACGCGGTTCGGTTCGACGCTGTTCGCGGCGGGTCGCGAGTCGGCGGCTTACGAGAGCTGCTCGACGACGGCGTCGACGACGGCTTCCGTCACGTCGTCACGGACGCCCGAGAGGAACTCGATGCGGCCCTCGCGGACACCCTTCGCGGTGATGCCAGCGTTCGGCACCTGTTCGCGGGCGGCGGCGGCGACGGCGCGGACGTCGACATCCTCCGTGCTGCGGAGGTAGAGTTCGTCCATGCCGAGACCGAGCGTGACGAACGCGCTGCCGTTGCGGTTGCGGCGGTGGAGTTCCTCGACGAGCATCGTCGACGGCGGGAAGTCGAAGCGGTGGGTGAAGGCGTCGGTGTCGATGACGGCGAACTCGACGTCCTCCTCCTCACGCTCTTCGAGGTTGGCTTCGGCCGTCTCGACCTCGTCGTCCAGCTTGATGCGGAACTGCTCTGCGACGTGGTTGGCGAGTCCGGTGTCGTGGCCCGCCTCGTCGCCGAACAGCAGGTCCGTGATGAGCTCGCGCTTGTCCTGGTAGGACTGGTAGTAGGCTTCGAGCGCGACTGCCTCGCGGAGGCTGGTCACGCGCTCTGCGTCGTAGCCTGCCTCGTCTGCGAGGTCGAGGTAGTCCTGCGGGGCACCCTCCCAGTAGCTGACGGCGGGGAGGTGCGCGAGGTCGTCGCGGACCTCGTCGTTGACGGCCGCAGCGAGGTTCGCCGCGAGCGCGCCCGTCGAGAGGTCCGAGGCGTCCGCCCCGGCACGCGCCGGGTTGACGAGCACTTCCGTGTCGTCTTCGACGTCCTCGTCGGCGACGGCGGCGTCGACGACGACGCGCTCCGCGCCGTAGACACCGAGCAGGCCGAGTCCGTCACTGGACTCGACGGTGCTGCCAGTACCAAGGAGAAGCACGAGGGGGAGCTTCTCGTCGTGTCGGTCCTTGTCCTGGAGCATCCGCGTGACGTCGTTCGTCGCGGCGTCCATACCGTAGACGGCGTCGTCGAGCGGGCGACGGGTGAAGTAGTGGTATTCGGCGTCGCTCTTGGCGTACTCCTCGCGGATGAGCGGGAGGACGGCGCGCTCGACGGCGGCACCGGCGACGTAGCCGTCGGCGGTGGCGGCGTGGCGGACGACGATGGGATGCGATTCGAGGACTGCGCGGCGGATGGCCTCCGCGGCGTCGAGCAGCTGGTCGGAGACGGCTTCCACGGAGTCGTGGGCCGCGAGCGGCATGACGGCCTCGGGGCGGGCGCGGGCGGTCAGGGCGTCGGCGAGCCGACGCTGGACTGCTTCGGCGTCCTCGTCTTCGAGGACGACGAGTGCCTCGGTCTCGACCTGAATCTCGTTGCGGCGGAGTTCGACCTCGCCGTCCAGACGGACGACGTCGCCGACCTCGACCTCGGGGTAGGCGCGGACGCCCGCCTCGACGAAGGCTGCGGCGTCGACGACGCCGGTCTCGTCGCGGAGTTCGAAGACGGTCGGGCCGCCGGTCTGGCGGGCACCGACGACTTCGCCCTCGATGCGGACTTCCTGGCCGACGCGGTCCGAGAGCGTGCCGATCTCGACGCGCTCTGCCTCGCCTGCCGGCTCGGGTTCGTCGTAGTCGCGCGCTTCGGCGTCGGCAGCCTCCGTCTCGGCGGCGTCGGCGTCTGCGGACTCGGTGGCTTCGACGGACTCGGTCTCAGCGACCTCGTGCTCGTCGACAGCCGCGGTCTCCGGCTCGGGCTCGGGCTCCGGCTCGGGTTCCGGCTCTGCCTGCTGTTCGTTGTTCTGTTCGTCGTCATCGTCGTCGCCGTCGACGTCGTGGTCGCCGTCAGCGTCCTGGACGAGGACGCCGCGGAACTCGCGCTCGGACTGGCGGATGGACCAGCCGAGGTCGATGTTTCCGTTGTCGCGGACGTTCTTCACCTGGACGAAGACGGTGTCACCCGGCTCCCAGCTGAGGCTCTCCAGCCGCTTCTTCAGTTCGCTGCGGTGGAGGAGACCGGTCACGCCGGGGGCGATGTCGACGAAGACGCCGAAGTCGGCGTAGCCGTCGACCGTGCCGCTGTAGAAGCGACCGGACACCAGCTGGTTGGCATGGTTGCCACGGAAGTGAAACACGACGTCTTCCTGATGGCTGTCACAGATTCGACCGTCGACGGGCGTACCACAGATAATACACGTACCCATTTGAGCAGAGAGAAACACCGCGGCCTAAAACTGTTGTCGAAAGTCCGCTATCAGAACTCGCGGCCGATTCACCCCGAAAACAGCCGTCGACGACCGCCTGTCGAATCGGCGACATTCGACTGCTGTCGGGGGATTTCGTCCGGTAGACGATGACAGTCTCCCGCGGTGAGTCCGGTTTCGACCCCGCAGAACGGCCCTGTTTTTCGTCACCCGCCGTCCCGCTGTGCGGAACGGTGCTGCGCGCCCGCTCAGAGCAGGCCGAGTGCCCCCGCCAGCGTCGTCGCGGCGGCCACCCCACCGAAGACGTAGCCGAAGAGCACGAGTGCCGGGACCGCGCCGGCGACAGCAGCACGAAGAAGGCTCGTCCGGTGGACGACGCTGAGGCCGACGACGAACAGGCCCGCGCCGTAGAGCGCGCAGGCGAGTCGGAGCGTCGGCGACGGCACTCCGGCGAGGACGCAGGGTGCGGTGGCGTAGGCGATGGTCTGGACGGTCTCGCTCACACCGGCGCGGTCGCGGACGGTGAGCATCAGGAGGACCGTCTGGAGCGCGCCGAGGAGATGCATCGTCGCGGGCGCGAGAAACAGCGTGACGGCCACAAGGAGGAGGAGACTCGTCGCCGACGCACTACCGGCTAAGAGCGGGACGTAGTCGGTTCCGAGCACGCGGTCGGGCGTGAACGCCAGCAGGCCGCCGACGTAACAGAGCGCGACGAGCACGCCGAAGACGAGGCCGGGTGCCTGGTCGCCGGGGGCGACGCCATTGCGGAAGAACCGTCGCGGGCGGACGAGCACCTCGGCCCACGCGCGGACGATGCCGCGCGGGCCGCGGTCGCGGCCGCCGCGGGGGTTTTCGACCCAGGTAGTCACGGTCGTACTAGTCGGTGCGGAGGGTATGACAGTTGCGACACCGGGCCTCGTAGGACTCCTCCGCGCCGACGAGGATGGTCGGGTCGTCGACGTGGGCTGGTTCGCCGTCGATGAGCCGCTGGTTACGCGTGGCGGGCTCGCCGCAGACGGTACAGATGGCCTGGAGCTTATCGACGTACTCCGCGAGCGCGAGAAGTTGGGGGAGCGGCTCGAACGGCTCGCCGCGGAAGGTCTGGTCCGTCCCGGAGACGATGACGCGACGGCCGTCGGCGGCCAGTGCCTCGCAGACGTCGACCAGCTCGGTCGAGAAGAAGTTGGCCTCGTCGATGGCGACGACTTTCTCGCCGTTGAGCTGGTCGAGCATCGTCCAGAGACCGTCGCCCTCGCTGTCGACGACGGTGGCCTCCCACTGCCGACCGTTGTGCGAGCCGATGGTGGCCTCGCCGTAGCGGTCGTCGACGGCGGGCTTGAACACGGCGACCTCTTGGCCCGCGATCTCGGCGCGGCGGAGCCGACGGAGCAGTTCCTCGGTCTTCCCGGAGAACATCGAGCCCGAGATGACCTCGACCCATCCGCTCTGGGTGATGGCGTGCATAGGCCAACACGGCACCTCCTATTTCAAATGCGTATTCATTCTGCGGGCGGAGACTGTCCGCCGAGTCGTCGACCGCGTACCCGGCTCAGTCCCCTGCGCCCTTGTTCTGGCGACTCTCGAACGTCGCGGGGTCGGCCTCGATGTTCGCGAACTGAACGGCTCGCCGACCCAAGACGAGGACGCGCTCTTCGAGTCCCTCGTCGCGGAACGCGCCGTCATCGTCGAAGGCAGCGTGTGCGCGCGGCACCGCTGCTTGGTGGGGGATGACCCACGCGTCGAGCGCGCGGCAGACGGAGCGGAGATGTTCGAGCGCGGTCACGGGAAACGCGCCGCCAGAGACGGCGAGGAGACCGACGGTCTTGCCCGCGAACTCGTCGAACCCGCAGTAGTCGAGCGCGTTCTTCAGGACGCCCGAGTACGAGCCGTGGAACATCGGCGTGCCGAGGAGGACGGCGTCGGCTCCTCGGATCCGGTCGACCAGTTTCGCGCTGTCGCCCTGTGCGTCCTGGTCGGCGTCGAGCGTCGGCAGGTCGTAGTCGCGCAGGTCGACGAACTCTCCGGTCCCGCCAGCCTCCTCGACGCCACGGAGGGCGTGCTCGAGGGCTAGTCGGGTGTAACTCCGGTCGCGGAGGCTGCCGCCGAGCGCGACGACGTGCGGCTGTGACATACCGACACACACGACGAGGGGTGGCAAAACCGTACCGCCGATCCGGCCGCCTGTCGGTCGCGGTCACGCGTTCCGCGGACGTGGTGGTTATCAGTGCGCGGGGCTTCCGGCCGACTATGAACCTCGACGACACGGCGGACGCGGCCGACGACGGCGTCACCGAACCTCTCCCTGGGCAGATGGTGCAACACGGAACCGGCGTCAACTCCAACCGGGCGTTTCCGACGAACGGCTACCCCGCCAATCTCGACCCGTTCGTCCTCTTCGAGCGGTTCTACATCGACCCGGACAAGGGCTTCCCGATGCATCCCCACCGCGGCTTCGAGATCGTCTCGTACATGATCGACGGCGGGATGGAACACGAGGACTCGCTGGGCGTGAGCCACACGGCCTACGAGGGCGACACCATGCGCATCACCACCGGCGGCGGCATCCGCCACTCGGAGTTCCCCGCCGACGGCGCGGCCTGCAACGGTCTCCAGCTCTGGGTCAACCTCCCGCGCGAGAAGAAGGAGATAGACGCGGACTACGTCGACGCGAACGGCGAGGACCTACCGGTCGCCGACGTCGGCGGCGCGACGGTCAAGACGGTCGTCGGCGACGGCTCGCCCATCGAACTCCACACGCCGATGGAGTATCTGGACGTCCGCGTCGACGACGCGTGGACGTGGAGCGTCGACGAGGGCTGGTCGGGCTTCCTCTACGGCGTCTCGGGCAGCGGGACGGTGGACGGCAACGAGTTCGGCGAGGGCGACGTGTTACCGCTCACGGAGGGACGGGACGTCACCGTCGAGACCGAGAGCGGACTCCGCGTCGTCGCCGTGAGCGGAGAACCGCACGACGAGCCGATCCGCCAGCGCGGCCCGTTCGTGCTCTAACCGCTCGACTCAGTTGACTGCCTTCGAGAGTTCCGCGCCGGCTTTGAACTTGACGACGTTCTTCGCAGCGATCTGGATCTCCTTTCCTGTCTGCGGATTTCGCCCCGTTCGCGCCGACCGCTTCGAGATGCTAAACGAACCGAAGCCGATGAGCGCGATACGGTCGCCCTTCTTGAGCGCGCCTTTCGCCTCCGTGACGAACGCGTCCAGTGCTGCGAGTGCCCGCTTCGCGTCGGCCTTCGACAGCCCTGCTTCCCGTTCGAGGTAGTCGCCGTCGACGACGATTCCGCTCTCACGGCGGCGGTGTCGCATCCGAACCCGTCGCTTTCGACGGCTGTCACCCTCGCCCGGAATCAGGTCGAGTTCGTCTGCGAGCGCGTCGCTCGGGGAGAACGTGACGACGTTGACCGCGCCACGCTCGGTCCCGTCGCCGAGGCCGTCGCCGTCGCTGTCGGCGTCGAGATAGTCGTCGGACCGGAGGCTCCGTCGGACGACGGCGAACGTGCCGAAGTCGGGAACCGTGACGTCTTTGCCCGATTCGAGTTCCTTCCGCAGCGTGGCGACGAGGACGTCGAGAGCCCCGTCGTGGTCGAGATCGCCGTGCTTGCCGCGCTCGTCCGCCGCCGCGACTCCCGACAGTCCCGTCACGCCGAGACCGAGACCGACCGCCCCGAGGAGACTCCCCCTCAGCACTGCGCGTCGCCCGACCGCCGTGTGCATCCTGTCTGTTTCCCTCATACTCTGTCTAGACAGGACGTCTACGGGGATAAGCATGCACTCGTTCAGTGGGACGCTCGCGGCCGCAACGAGTGGTTATCGGCCGAGTTCCGTCACCGTCGGAGTCGGACGACGGTCTCCGCCTCGCGCTCGTCGACGTCGACCAATCCGTCGGAGTCGAGGTCGTCGACCAGTTCACGTAGCCACTCGCGGCCGTACTCGCCGCCGTAGTCGACACGGACTCTGGGACCCAACGTGTCCAGCGCGAGTTCGTCGTACTCGCCGAGGATGCGGACGACGCGGCCGCGCATCTGTCGCCGAGAGCCTTCGAAACTCGGCTGGGTCGGGACGTCGGGGGCGGTGAAGTCGCCCGTCTCGTAGGCGTGACACCACGCGCGCCACGGACAGCCCGCCTCGTCGCACTGGGGGGTCTTCCCGCAGGCGACGCCGCCGAGTTCCATGATCGCGTTGTTCCAGACGCGCGACTCGCCATCGGGCATGACGTACTGTGCAACCGTCTCGAAGGCCGCGTCGTCGTCCGGCACGTCGAACGCGCGGTGCAGCACGCGCTTGACGTTGGTGTCGACGACGGCGTCGCCGTTGTTGAACGCGAAGGAGGCGACCGCGTTCGCGGTGTACGGGCCGACGCCCATCAGCTCCTGCAGCTCGTCGGGCGACTCGGGGAACGTGCCTCCGTACTCTTCTTCGACCTGTCGTGCGGCCTCGTGGAGATACTTCGCGCGGTTGTTGTAGCCGAGGCTGTGACTCGTCCAGAAGCCGACGACGTCGCTTCGGTCGGCGTCAGCGAGGTCGGCGGCCGTCGGCCAGCGGTCGAGGAAGGCCTCCCAGGCCTCGACGACTCGGCCGAGTTGTGTCTGCTGGCTCATCACTTCGGAGACGAGAATCTCGTAGGCGTCGTCGGTCCGTCGCCACGGGAAGTTGCGGTGGTCGGCCTCGTACCACTCGACGAGCGCGCGTTGGACCTCGTCGACACCCTCGGCGTCTTCTGGGAGTGCGGGGGCGACGTCGCGGACCTCCTCGGGCACGGACGCGGCGTCAGTCATTGTCGGGAGGTGGGAAAGCGACGGCTTAGGGGTAGTGGTCTGGAGCGCGCGACGACGCGCCACGCGCCGCGTTCGTGGCGGGCAGAAGACATTTGCCGGTCGCGTCGGACGGCCGAGATATGGGTCTCGCGTCCGTGCTCAAACCCCTCGCGGCAATCGGCTGTTTCGTCGTCGCGTTCGCGATGGTGATCCTCCTCGGGCCGCCCGGCATCGTCGCCGCGGCCGTCTTCGGGGCTGTCGTCTGGGCAGTCTGGCGGGCGACGACTTACTCCTCGGAGTCGACGACGCCCGAGCGGACGAACTGTCCGTCGTGCGGCGCGCGCAACGACGTCTCTGCAGAGGTCTGCGGCTACTGCGGTGACCCGCTCTGACTCTCGGGAACGAAACGCGTATCCGACACCACCGTCTCCCTCCGGCCATGAGCCTCGACGACCTCAACGACGACGTACAGGCGTTCTACTCGGACCTCGACGACGACCTCGCGGTCGAACTGGACCGCGAGACGAAGAACGAGCTGGCGACGCTAGCGGCGGTCTTCGAGACCGACGACACCAGCGAACTGGTCCGCCGGGCGGTCCATATGCTCTTTCGCTCCTCCGTGGAGTCGGGTGACCTCGACTTCCAGCTGCGCCGCAGCTACGACGTCACCTACGACGAGTATCTCGCGGGGATGACCTACGACGAGATGACGGGTCAGGACCAGTATCCCCAGCGGGACGACGAACGTCGCTACCAGATGTAGAAAGCCCTCGGCACGCGCCCGGTTGTGGCGCGTGCCTCGCCCTTTTCATGTCCACCGGGAGAGCGAACTCTCCCGAGCCCCCCCACTTGTTTTACTCGCGGGAACACCAGGGCAGCAGCGCGAGTCGCGCACGTCGACCCGGCACGCTCATAAGCCACGTCCTCCCCAACCGATTCGCTCACTCACTCCGTTCGCTCGCTCATCCCTCGCACGGTGTCGGCGACGCCGTCGCGTCGCCAGCGCGCGCCACGGCGGAATCTCAGCTATCGTAAAAGCAGTCCTCTGCCAACCGATTTGCTCGATTACGCCACGTCAGCAATCGCCTTCAGCAGGAGGTCGGCACCGAGGTCGATCTCGCGCTCGGTCACGTCGAGCGGCGGGAGGATTCTGAGGACCTTGTGACCGCACGAGAGCGTCAGCAGGCCGCGTTGGAGCGCGGCTTCCTGCACGGCGTCGCGGCGTTCTTTGGTGTCGAACTCCAGTGCGAGCATCAGGCCCTTGCCGCGGATGTCGACGACGCCCTCGGGGTCGGCGTCGCGGGCCGTCTCTTTGAACTGGCGGCCGCGGACGGTCGCGTTGTCGAGCAGGTCGTACTCCTCGATAGCGTCCATCGTGAGCGCGCCCTGCAGCGAGGCGACGATGTCGCCCGCGCCCCACGTCGAGGAGATGCGGCCCGTCTCCTCGGGGAAGACGTCCGAGCGGGAGATGGTCGCGCCGACGCGCAGCCCCTTCGCGGCGGCGATGACGTCGGGTTCGATGCTGTAGTGGTCCGCGCCCCACATCTTTCCGGTCCGACCCATCCCGCTCTGAATCTCGTCGGCGACGAGCGTGATGTCGTGTTCCGTCGCGAGCGCGGCCACCTCGTCCATGAACTCGTCGCTCGGGATGCGGTAGCCCCCCTCGCCCTGGATGGGTTCGAGGATGATGTAGGCGACCTCGTCGGGGTCGACGTGGCCGCGCTCGGGGTCGAGCTTCTTCCGCAGCCGCGAGACCTGCTCGGCGGGGTCGTCGCCCACGAAGAAGCCACAGTCACAGGAGGCGGGCGTGCAGGCGCGGTCGTCACAGTAGGGGACGTCGTGGACGCCCGAGATCTCGGGGAACTCCCTGCGGTATTTCGACTTCGAGCGGTTGAGCGAGAGCGCGCCGAGCGTCCGCCCGTGGAAGGCACCCTCGAAGGTGATGGCGTACTTCGCGCCGTCGGCGTGGTCGTAGGCGATCTTGATGCCGTTCTCGACCGCCTCTGCCCCGGAGTTCGAGAGGAAGACGGTGTCCATCCCGTAGTGTTCGGTGGCGTCGGTGAGCCGGTCCATCAGCCCCGCGGGACCGGGGAACTGGCTGTCCTCAGGTCGCTCGGTGTCGCCCGCCGAGACGTAGAAGTCCTGGCCCGCGATCTTCAGCGGGTCGACGAGGTCGAACTCCCGAAGCGGCTCCATGATCTTCGGGTTGTTGTAGCCGAGGGGCGCGGCCGCGACGTGGCTCGTGAAGTCCATGAGGACGTTGCCGTCGACGTCGGTACAGAACGGGCCCTCCGCGTCCCCCGAGAGGTCCCAGACGAAGTCGTAGACGTAGGTGCTCGGTGCGGCGTTCTGGTGGTGGTATTCGACCCACTCGCGCGCTTTGTCGCCGGGCATCGACGTGACCTGCGGTTCGGCGGTTTCGCGGTCCATGGAGACTGGTCGCACACTGATCTGTTAAGACATTCGTTACGGTCTAGCCAAATAGTGCCACCAGGGCGGTGACGACACCGGTCGCCGTCAGCAGGACGGCACTCCACACGGCCACCCGTCGGGCGAACGCGCGCGGTCCGGCGGTGGCGATCAGGACCGCCTTCACCCCGACCGAACTCGCCGTCGCGAGCAGGATACCCACGACGGCCGTCGACCCGTCGATGGTGCCGCCACGGTAGAGCAGGACGGCCGAGGTGGTCGCACCGCCTGACGAGACCAGCCCCGAGACGAGCGCGCTCACGTAGAAGCCGACGTTGCCGAACTGGTCCTGGGCGACCGTCCCGACGACGAGGACGAGGAGGAACACCGCCCCGAACGCGAGGACGTTCTTCAGCGAGAAGGGACTCACGAGGTCCAACTCGACGTTCTCGCGCCAGTCGCTGGTGAACCGGGCGACGACGACGCTCCCGACGACGAGTGCCCCGAGGGGAATCGTGACCTCCCAGAGGAGTGGCTGGGCCGCCGTGGCGGTGAAGACGAGCGCGATACCGAGGTTCCGGAGTGCCATCGCGGCGTCCGCGAGCAGGACGCCCGCGACGGCGAAGTTGACCGAGTTGTCGTCCCGGCGGACCTGGTCGAGCATCGTCCCGACCACGGCCGTCGACGACGCCAGTCCGCCGAAGAACCCCGTGATGGCGATGCCGCGGCCGCCGTAGGTCTGGATGAGCGCGTAGTTGACGATGCCGATGCCGGCGACCGTCACCACCATCAGCCACGCGACGCGCGGTTCGAGCGTGTAGCCGAAGAGCTGCTCTTCGGCGGGCAGCAGCGGAAAGACGACGAACGCGAGGATGGCGAACTCGACGGTCGCCCGCAGCTCCGGACGGCTCAACCCCCCCGCGAAGTCATGGAGTTCCCGCTTGAGCACGAGTAGTGCCGACGAGAGGACGGCGACGGCGACGCCGGTGACGAAGAAGCCCGACGCGACGAGGACGCCGACGCCGTAGGCGACGAGCAGCGAGACCGACGTCGTCAGCGACAGTCCGTCGTCCTCGTCGCGGCGGAGTCCCTCGACGGCCAGCAGGATTCCCTGGACGACGACGAGGAGCCCCCCGACGGCGAGGAGCGTGACGCCGAGCGGCGACTCCTCGGCGACGATGGTGAACACCGCGCCGCCGAGACTCGTCAGTGCGAAGGTACGGATACCCGCGGACTTCTTCGACCACTCGCGCTCGAGACCGAGAAACAGGCCGAGCGCGGCGGCGATGACCACACGGACGACCGGGTCGTCGAGCGGGACCGCGGCGAAATCGGCTTGGACGACCGCCAGCCACGACGGGCCGAGAGGAGACGGAGAGAAAACCATCCGGAACGGTACGACTGTCTGATACATAATTGCACGGATTCGAAAGCAGCGGATGTCGGCCGCAGACGGCTCCGGTGCAGCCGCGGGACGTCCGAAGCCCGCGATACGCTTTTGTCAGTGGGGCAAGGGCAGTAGGGTATGTCGTTCCTCCAGTTCGACCGCGGCCGCGCGGCGTGGTGGTCGCTCGGTTTCACCCTCTCGGCGGCCCTCCTGTACGTCGTCTACTCGTTTATCGGGACGTTCGTCTTCGGCATCTTCATCTACTACGCGACGCGGCCCATCTACCGGCGACTCAAGACCCGCATCTATCCGTCCAGTCTCGCCGCCGCCGTCTCCATCTTCGCCTTGGCGTTACCGGCGATACTCCTCGCGCTGTACTCGCTGCTCGTCGTTCTCGGTGAAGTTTCGAAGCTCACGAACAACACGGAACTCGACCTCAGCCCGTATCTCACCTCGTATCTCGGCTTCGACCCGACGAGCGTCGACGGACTCAACCGTATCGATCCGGCGACGCTCTACGAGTCGGGACTCGAGGAGTACGTCACCTTCGACGTCATCGACACCCTCGTCGCGAACCTCGCCAGCGCCGTGGACACTGCCGCGTTCGTCGGCGTCGGTCTCGTCCATCTGTTCGTCATGGTCGCGATGGCGTTTTACCTGCTGCGCGACGACGGGAAAGTTGGGAGCTGGCTCCTGCGGCGCTTCTCCGACGACGAGGGTGTCCTCGACGCCTATCTCGCTGCCGTCGACTCCGACCTGAAAAGTATCTTCTTCGGCAACATCCTCAACGCCATCCTCACGGGGACCATCGGCGTCATCGCCTTCTCGATTCTCAACGTTTTCGCGCCGGCCGGCGTCAGAATCCCCGCGCCTGCCCTCGTCGGACTGCTCGCCGGTGTCGCCAGTCTCATCCCCGTCGTCGGGATGAAACTCGTCTACGTGCCGGTCGCAGGCTACATGGGCGTACAGGCCGGTCTCTTCGTCGGCCCGGAGTCGCTGTGGTTCGTCGTCGTCTTCGCCGCCATCTCCTTCGTCGTCGTCGACACCATCCCGGATCTCGTGCTCCGGCCGTACGTCTCGGGGCGGCGACTCCACGTCGGCAGCGTCATGCTGGCCTACACGCTCGGACCGCTGCTGTTCGGCTGGTACGGCATCTTCCTCCTCCCGATGCTGCTGGTCTTTCTCGTCCACTTCGCGCGTATCGTCCTACCGGAACTGGTCGCTGGCAAGCCGATCCGCCCCTACGTCGTCGACCCGGTCTATCTGTCGGACACGCAGGTCGCTGTCGGTGCAAGCGAGACGGACGGAGGACGAGAATCCGCCGGGGACACGGACGTCGAATCGGCGGTCCACTCGGAGTCTGCTTCGGAGTCGGCGGCCAATTCGGACACGGCTTCCGAGTCGGTAGCCAACGCGGAATCGGCTTCGGAGTCGGCGGCCGACGGTAGCCCGGATACGTCGACGACTCCGTCCCAGCGAGACGAGCGGTAACCCGGCTACTCCTCGATGTACTGTGCTTCCCACTCGGTGCGGGCTTCGATCTCACGACGCCCGCGGCGTGTCAGGGTGTAGTAGTTGGTTCGACGGTCACGCTGGCCCTTCTCGACGAGGCCCTTGTCGACGAGCGTGTCGAGGTTGGGATAGAGCCGTCCGTGGTGAATCTCCTTCTCGTAGTACTCTTCGAGTTCCTCTTTGATTGCAAGCCCGTGTGGTTCGTCGAGCCCGGCGATAACGTACAGCAGATCTCGCTGAAAGCCTGTCAAGTCGTACATCGGTAATATCCGCCTATGAATTCTTGTCGGATTACAATAAATATATCGGCCATATCGACTACTCTCGGGGGTAGGAACCTGCTACCTCGACTCTCCGCCCGAGGTCGAAGATTAATAGACGTGATTTGTTCTCTCGTGAACTGGTGACCGCAAAGCTACATATTTGTGGTCTGATGTGTGGCACGATTCAAGTCCACGTGTGGCGTACCCACCAGTATGCCGGAAGAAGTCCTGTTCAAATCGGAATCGCGTCAGAGCCGTGCTGCCGTCGCCGACTACCTCCGCTCTATCGCGGACAAACTCGACGCGGGTGAGCCTGTCTCCCTGATCGCTGGCGACCAGTCGATCACCCTCGACGTGCCCGCCCAGCCGACCTTCGAGGTCAAAGCCGAACGCGAGACGTCGAAGAGCGGTGGCTCGCCGGAGCTGAGTCTCGAACTCGAACTGGAGTGGGACGAGGGCGCGCCTGACGGCGATACGTCGCTCTCGGTAGAATAGCACGACCGACAGCACCGTCGCTCTCGGTTTTGGTATCTGAAAAGGAAAGCAAGCCACGCGAAAATCGCGTGTATGCTTGCCGCCCTGAATTGGTCCCCGCTGACGCTTCGGCCCTCCAAAGCGAAGCGTCACCTGTTCATACCCTCCGTTTGGTCTTAAAGGTACCGACGTCTTTCCCGGACGCCGGTCTGTCCGGTCTGTGAGACCGTCTACAGATGCTCCTCTTCGAGCACCCAGCCGATGGCGCGTTTGTAGTACGTGAACATCTGTCTGACGCCCTCGTGGCGCATCTCCTCGCTGTCGAGCTGTTCTTGGAGGAACTCGTACTGCTCGCGGATCTCCGCTTCGTCGCGCATACGGGACGTTGGGGGGTTGGGTACTTGGCGATGGCGGGCTAGCTGTTGTGAGAATACCGTCTGTTGTCTTTCGTTCGCTTGTTGACGAGGCTTCGAGGGACATCTCGAAAGCCCACGCGCTCTGAACTCCCACCGCTCGCCGCGCTCCTCGTCGCTCGTTTCACTCGCTCCTGCGGTGCTCGCGTCGCGGGGGTTCGTTCAGAGCGCGTCCCCTTTCAGTCCCACTGGAAGAGCAAGCTCTTCCAAGCCCTCGTTCGCTATGCTCACGAGGACACCCGAACAGCACGGCCACGACCTCCCCAACCGATTCGCTCACTCGCTATCGCTCGTTCACTCACCCCTCGCGTGCGTGTCTCGCGGCGACGCAAGAGCTTCGCTCTTGCTGGCTTCCGCTCGGTTCCCTCGCGGAAACGACGAGACGCCTCGAAGCCACGCGCCAGTCCTACTTTCGGTCCAAGCGCGACAGGCCGTGCCAGATGGCGTCGACCATGCGGTCTTCGCCCTCGCCGTCGGCGGCGTCCCAGCCGCGTGAGAGCGCGTCCTCGATGACCGCGAGCGAGTGGTTCTCGAAGTTGTTCAGCCCGCGGAAGTCCTCCAGTGCCTCGCGCTCGTCGTTGCCGAACTCGGTGTCCGGTTGGGCGTCGTAGAAGCCGAGGTCCGCGAGCGTCCCGAGAACTTCTTGGGCCGTCTCGCCGTCGAGGTCGCGAAGGTCGTCGGGCTCCTCGCGGGCTAAGAGCGTCACGTCGTAGAGTTTGAACACGCGTTCCAGTTCGTCGATCGGGTGGTCGTGGTCGTCGACGCGGACGTCGACCCAGCGGTCGTTGCCGCCGTCGTAGCCGCCCTCGGGTTTGACGATGTAGAGTGCCGCCCCCTGCTCGCCGCGGCTGTCGCCGCCGGCGTCGTTGCCCGCGTGGAGTGCCGCGATGAGCTTCTCGGGCAGGCCACCCTCGGTCGCCTCAAAGGCGTCGGCCATCGCGGGCAGCGTCGCCTCGTTTTCGAGGATGTTGCCCTGGACGGTGTAGTGCTCGCCCTGAATGTCGTCCGCGACGTCGAAACAGTCGTCGCCGGTGAACGCCGCAATCGACCCGTCCTGCCCGACGACGCCGACCTGTCTGGTGGCCGCTTCGTCGTCCGCGTCGGTCAGTCGTTCGACGACCTCCTCGGCGGTGTGGCCTTCACGCAGGAGGTCGAGTCCGTCCGGCCCGTAGGCGACGTTGGCGAAGCTCTGTGTGGCGACTGCGCCCGCGTCGGCCGCGGCGAACGGCACCACGGAGCCGACGCTGACGAACTTCGACTGGACGGCGACGCCGACGGCGTCGGTCTCGGGGTCTCGTGCGACGATAGAGAACGTCATACCGCGAGCCACGGTATCTCGTGGCAAAAGCGTTCAGTCTGCGGCCATCGGCTGCTCCGTTTCGTTCTCGGTGTCCTGTTTTCGTGCGGTCAACGGCTGGCGGCTGACCAACTCGCAGTCGAACGCTGGATGCTCCGCGAGATGCCGGACGAGCAAATGCCGTCGGCCGCCGGTCAGTCCGGTCCGCCCGACGTCGGCGGCGGCGAACTCGTCCGGCAGACGGCCGTAGAGCCTCTCCAACTCCTCGAAGCTCTCGAAGACTTTGCTGTGGCCCGCCGAGGTCGCGCCGCGCCGGGAGACGACGTAACTGCCGTCCTCGCGGTGTTCGCCCGCGGTGCGGAAGAACTCCTGTCGCTGGCTGAGTGCCTCGCCGAGCTGGTCGCGCAGGGCGGCCGCGTCGCTCCGCGAGAGTCGGAACTCGTCGCCGTCGAGCGTCAGGAGGAGTTCGGCACCGTCCGCCGTGACTTCGGTCTCGGTGTCCGAGACGCGGGTTTCACGCCGGGAGAATTTCTCGATCAGGAGCGTGGGTACTCCGTGTCATGTACGAGAGAGTGAGTCGTTCTCGTACTTAAGCGTGGGTGGTCGTGCAGATCAGGTGTCTTACCCGAGATGCTTCTGCAACAGGTCGCGGTCGCGGAACCCCGACGGCAGCTCGGCCGGCTCGAACCAGTCGATGTCGGCGACTTCTTCGGGCGTCTCGACGATGTCGGGCGTGAGAACGGTTCCTTCGTCGGGTTCGCCGGTGAAGACGAACACCGGAATCGGGAGCGTCTCGTCGTAGCCGAAGTCGAGTTCCATCGTCAGCGTGTAGAGCGGCCGGTCGAGAAACGGGACGACGCCCGTCTCCTCGCGGACCTCGCGTCGCGCCGTCGCCTCCGGCGGCTCCATGATTTCACCGGCACCGCCGGGGCTTTCCCATGTCTCGCGGGTCGCCGAGCGAATCGCGAGGAGTTTTCCCGTTCCGTCGCGGGTGACACAGCCCGCGGCGTGCGGGTAGAAGCGGTCGTGAAACTCGTCGAGTGTCTCCGGAAACGCGGTGTCCGTCCCGGCCGAGAAGACGAACGTCCCCTCCGACGGAATCCGACCCCAGCGTTCTTCGACGTCGGCGACGAGACCGTCGACGTACTCGACGGCGTCATCGCGGAGCGCCTGCCGAGCGGGTTTGTCCATGACCTGTTTCACTCGGTCCTGCACTAAAACCCCTGCGACACGCTCACACACAGTCGTGGTCCCACGAGAGCGGCCACGGACACCACGACACCTTTGGTTCGGTCGCGTCTACCCTCTCGCATGAAGATTCGGGGCAGCCGCGAGTGCAAAGACTGCGGCCACCAGTGGTCGTACTACGACACGGGGAGCGTCGCCTGTCCGAACTGCGAGAGCCTCCGGAGCGTCGGCATCGACGAACGGACCCGCCACACCGCCGGTGCGGTCACGCTCGACCTCTCGACACACCGCTCCGCGCTCGGCGACGACGTCGACCCGAGCGACATCGCCGACATCGCCGACGACCTCAAATCCGACCTCCGGGCGTATCTCCGACAGCGCGGCTTCATCCACGGCGGCGACCTCCAGCCGCTCGACGACACGTTCCTCGCGGCCCACGAACTGCTGCAGGCGGTCGACATCTACGCTCGGACTCGGGACCCGACCGACGACGAACAGCTCTACGTGCTCTCGCTGCTGCGCAGCGCGGACGTCGGCGAGCGACCCGACGCCGATGCCGTCCCCGAGTCGATGCGCGTCGCCCGCGGGCTGGCCGCCGCGAAGGGCGTCATGGACTACCGACGAGGCCTGACGACGTGGCTCGAGGACCACCCCGACCCCGACGTCCGGACGACGCTCGGCGCGCTCGTCGACCACGTCAAACGTATCGACTCCTTGCAGGGCGACGTCCCGCTGCAAACCAGTGACGGCGTCGTCCGTATCGCTCGCGACCTCGGAACCTATCTGTCTGAGGACGACGAGACCGCGCTGGCGACGGCACAGGACCGGCTGTCGCGGCTGGAGTGAGAGAGAGAGAAGAGTCGAGACGAGAAGAGACCAGAGAGACGCGTGTCGAAGCGGCCGACTCAGGGCAGATTGACGGTGACGTCGCTCTGGATGCCCGCGGCCTTCACGGTGTTGTAGAGGAGCATCGCGCGGGTCATCGGGCCGACGCCGCCGGGGACGGGCGTGATCTTCCCGGCGACCTCTTTCGCCGACTCGAACTCGACGTCGCCGACGAGTTCGTAGCCCTTCTCGGTATCGGCGTCGACGCGGTTGATACCGACGTCGATGACCGTCGACCCCTCCTTGAGCATATCGCCGGTGACGAGTTCGGGGACGCCGGCGGCGGCGACGACGATGTCGGCCTCGCGGAGATGGCCTTCGAGGTCCTGCGTCCGAGAGTGACAGACCGTCGTGGTCGCGTTACCCATCGGGGCCTTCTGGATGAGGAGGTTCGTCATCGGCTTGCCGACGATGTCCGAGCGGCCGACGACGACCGCCTCGGCACCCTCGGTCTCGACGTCGTAGGCTTCGAGGAGCTTCTGGATACCGTGGGGCGTGCAGGGCTTGTAGAGCGCGTTCCCGGCGACCATACGGCCGACGTTCTCGGGGTGGAAGCCGTCGACGTCCTTCACGGGCTTGATGGCGCGGAGGACCCGCCGTTTGTCGACGTGCTTCGGGACGGGCATCTGGACGAGGATGCCGTGGACGTCCTCGTCGGCGTTGAGGTCATCGATGGTGTCGAACAGCTTCTCGGCCGACGCACCGGCGTCGATCTCGACGTGGATGCCGTTGATGCCGACCTCTTCGCAGTCGCGCTGTTTCATCGAGACGTAGGTCTCGCTGGCGGGGTCGTCGCTCATCAGTACCGTTGCGAGGCCGGGCGTCGTGCCCTCGGCCTTGAGCGTCTCGATACCGTCTGCGAGGCCCGCGCGGACCTCGGCGGCGACCTCGTTGCCGTCGATGATGTCAGTCATACCTGAGGGGCGTGCGGCCACGCTCTTGAACCCTCGGGTTCGTGCTCATCTCCCTTCGATTAGCGCGGGATGTGTGCGAATATGTGTATAAATACGTGGGTGCCCCGTCGGCGCGGCCGGGCAGCCGATTCTCGGGCGGTGGGAACGAGTGTGGGTGTTCTCGTCCGTGCACGACCGAGTCTCTCTCATGACGATAGAGACAGCTCACCGTCCACGGACGCAGGCAGAGACGCGGGTCTGGATGGTCGAACGGACGTTCTCGGCCGACTCGCCGCACATCCTCGTCACGGTCTACGCCACCCTCGACGGGGCGCGGTATCTCCAGAAGGAACGGGCGTTCAACCGCTTTGGGACCGACCCCGGCCCCGTCGTCACCGCGGCACTCTCGGTCCCGGACGACCGACTTACCGCTGTCACGGACCCGGACCTCCGCGAGCGGTACGCGAACGAGGCGCGACGGATGCGCGACCGCCACGACCCGGACGACGCCGTCTGAGTCGAGACCTTACCGCCACCGACAGTTATCACTCCGCCACGCGCAGTCGACGTATGGCTCCCTCCCTCCGCGAACTCAAACAGTCCGAGACGGTCGACCGACTCTTCTGGTCGCGCCACGCCAACCCCCGCAGCGGCTGGTCACGCTTTGCGGCGTTTCCGGTCGTGATGTACGCGCTCTACGCCCGTCGCTGGCGACTCGCAGTCGCTGCCATCGCCTTCACCGCCGTCAACCCCTTCCTCTTCGCTCCGCCGGAGGACGTCGACAACTGGATGAGCAAGGTCGTCCTCGGCGAACGGCTCTGGATCCGTCACGGCGAGGAGGACAAGGAATACAACGCCTACAACGTGGCCGGAATGGTCGCGTTCGCCTACGGACTTTATGCCATCTACAGGCAGTACCCCGTGCGTGCCGCCGTCTGCACGCTCGCCGTCGTCGTCCTCAAACTGCTGTTCGTCGACGAGATGGTCGAGTTCTACGAGGCGAACCACGCCGCCCTCGACGACCCACTCTTCGAGTTCGAGGCTGACACCTAATCAGAGACACGTCGGCGACGGCGACCGAGCTTGGCCCCAGACCGCCATGAGACGACCGAGCGGCTGACACGTCCGGCGGCAGGACTATCGTCTCTGCGTGTGAGTTAGTACCATGGTTGCCAGACGGCTCGTCGACTACGTAGTACGGGGTCAGACACGCGACGCGAGACGGTTCTCACGGTCGGTCCGCAAGCACACGTTCGACCTCGTCCGCCATCCGATTCGGACCGTCGTACAGACTTCGTTGATGACCGCGATCTTCCTCTTCTTGTTCGTCCTCGTCACCAACCCCGAGGGACTCGCGACGCTGGCAGCGACGGATGGAGCTGGGGTCACCGATGTGCTCGCCGTGCTCCCGCATCCCGTGTTGCTCGTGCCGCTCGTCGCCGGTCTCGTCCTCCTCGTGCTCTTCGCGACGGTCTCGGCGAACGTGAAGAACGATATGCGGTTCCGGTGACGGCGCGGGAGACGAGAGCGTGAGAAAGAACGGCCGAAAACGGCTCGTGAGGTCGGTACCTACTCGTAGAGCGTGAACTGCTCGGTGAGACCCTGAACGCGCTCGGTGACCTCCGCGAGCACGTCGGTGTCGTCGTGGTTATCGACGACGCGGTAGATGAGGTCGCCGACCTCTTCCGTGGCTGCCTCGTCGAAGCCGCGGGTCGTCAGTGCGGGCGTCCCGGCGCGGATGCCCGAGGGGTTGAACGCCGAGCGCGTCTCGCCGGGGACGGTGTTGGCGTTGAGGACGATGCCCGTCGACTCCAGGGCGTCCTCGGCGTCGCCGCCGGTCAGGTCCGGATGCGACTCCCGGAGGTCGACGAGCACAAGATGGGTGTCGGTGCCCTCGGAGACGACCTTCAGACCGTGCTCCTGGAAGCGGTCCGAGAGCGTCTTCGCGTTGTCGACGACCTGCTGGGCGTACGTCTCGAACTCGGGCTGGAGTGCCTCTTTGAAGCCGACTGCCTTGCCAGCGATGTTGTGCATGAGGGGACCGCCCTGCCCGCCGGGGAAGACCGCCTTGTCGATGTCGGAGGCGTACTCCTCGCGGGTCATGATGATGCCACCGCGACCGGCGCGGATGGTCTTGTGCGTGCTGCCGGTGACGAAGTCCGCGTGCGGGACGGGCGAGGGGTGGACGCCCGCGGCGACGAGGCCCGTGATGTGGGCGATGTCCGCGAGATGGTAGGCGTCGACGTCGTCGGCGATCTCGCCGATGGTGTCCCACTCGACGGCGCGCGGGTAGGCCGAGTAGCCCGAGACGATGATGTCCGGCTCGAATTCGCGGGCCTTCTCCTCCAGCTCGCTGTAGTCGATGTAGCCCGTCTCGGGGTCGACGTGGTACTGTTCGACCTCGTAGAGCTGGCCGGTGAAGTTCGCCGGATGGCCGTGCGAGAGGTGGCCGCCGTGGGTCAGATCGAGCGAGAGAATCTTGTCGCCAGCGTCGAGCATGGCGAGATAGACGCCCATGTTGGCCTGCGTGCCGGAGTGCGGCTGGACGTTGACGTGCTCCGCGCCCCACAGTTCCTTGGCGCGGTCGATTGCGAGGGTCTCGACCTCGTCGGCGTACTCACAGCCCGCGTAGTAGCGTTTGCCGGGATAGCCCTCGGCGTACTTGTTCGTGAGAGCAGACCCCTGCGCTTCGAGGACGGCCTCGGAGACGTGGTTTTCGGAGGCGATCATCGCCAGTGTGTCGCGTTGCCGGTCGACTTCGCCTTCGAGCGCGTCGGCGACTGCCGGGTCGACGTCCCGGACGTGACTGTAGTCCATATCGGCTCTCGGAGGCACGGGCACATGAAGCTGTGTACTATCGGCGAGAATTCCCGAGAGTTTCGATTTCCCGTGTCGACAGAGATATACGTCCGCCGTGGAAGGTTGTGACGACCGGGAATGATCGAGGTCGAATCGACCGGAACAGGGGTTCGTGCCGTCGATTCAGCGAAGACGTCCATCGAAGTCAGCTCCGACGACTGGACGACGCTCGACGGAACCGGAGCGGTGCCACGGCCGACGGATACCACCGTCTCCGGAGAGACGTCAACGCTCAGTTTTCCGCCCGTCTTCGTCGTCGCCGAACGTCTCGACGGCGACGAGACGTTCGAACTCGGCAGCGACGTCGGCCCCATCGATCTCCCACCCGACGAGTACGTCGTCCGCGTCGATGGCAACGTCCTCACCTACGTGCAGTTCGACGGTCCCGCCCGCCTGGAGAAGCCGGGGTTCGAGCGCACCGTCCTCAGCTTCCCGCACCGAACCACAGTCACCCTCGGCTTCCGCAGCCGGGTGCAGTCGCCGCCGGAGACCGTTACCGTTCCCCGGACGCCAAGCGGTGTCGCGACCGCGCTCTCGGTACTGTCGTCGGGCCACCGGACGACCACGCCCGACCGCACCTTCCCGACGATGCGCGGCCATCCGCCGCTGGTCGAATTCGGTGCCGAGACCCACGTCCCCGACGTGGTCACCGAACGGCGCGAAGCCGTCGACGTCGGCCTCGTCGTCCCCCCACGGCTCGACTATCTCATCCCGTCGTCGTCGCTGGTCCACTATCTCGGTGCGACCGTCAGCGTCGAGCCAGGCGCGACGCCGCGACTCCGAGTCGCCGACCGGACGCACGAGCTGTCGACGCTCCCGACGTTCCAAGACGAGTGTGCGTCCCTGCTCAGGCGTGTCTTCATGCTGGACTGTCTGGTCCGCAACGCCGGTCCCTACGGGACTGACCTCGCGGAGATGCCCGCGCTCGACGACCTCGGTCTTGACGCCGACGACCTGTACGAGACGTCCATCGCCACGCGGGTCGACGCCTACCTCGACGTGCCGTTCGACAGCGTCTCCGAACGGCTGCCCGAGTGGCATCTGTCGATGTACGTCGACCCGACGTTCGACCACGTCGAGGCCTTGCCGTATCTGCTCCACACGGTCCCGAACGTGTTCCTTCCGACCTCCAAACCCCTGTCGGGCGACGAGCGGCTGACGCGCTCGCTCGACGACTTCTACCGCCAGCAGACCTCGAGCGTGTCCGTCGACCTCGTCGACCCGGACCTCGGTCCCGGCCGCGTCCACGGCTGGCTGGCGGACGGCGCGCCCATCGACGCGTTCACCGCGGTCCCCGAGGCCTACGCCAACCGGTTCGACTACCTCCAGCGTACCTCCGACGCCATCTCGGTCGTCGCCGTGCTCAACGACAACGACATGGCCGACGAACACGCCGAGGCGGCCCGTATCTACCGCCAGCGTGCCAGCGACCTCGACATCGACATCGCCGTCCGCGAACATCTCTCGACGGACGAACTCGCCGAGGTGTTCGAGACGCCGACCGACCTCGTCCACTACATTGGCCACTGCGAGGAGTCCGGCCTGCGGTGTCGCGACGGCAACCTCTCGCTATCCAGTCTCCGCGAGTCGAACGCCCAAACGTTCTTCCTCAACGCCTGCGGGTCGTTCCACGAGGGCGTCGAACTCGTCCGACAGGGCAGCGTCGCCGGCGCGGTGACGTTCAACAAAGTCCTCGACAGCCACGCCGCCCGCGTCGGCACGGCGTTCGCCCGGTTCCTGATGAACGGGTTCAGCATCGAGCAGGCACTCACGCTCGCCCGTCGCCGTATCATGATGGGGAAAGACTACACCGTCGTCGGCGACGGCACACACGTGCTCACGCAGAGCGACGACTACGTCCCGGCGACGGCAGAGCTGTGGCACGCCACCGACGAGGGCTACTTCGACCTCGACTACGAAGTGTTCTCACCGGCTGCCCACGGCGGCTACTACCAGCCGTATCTCCCCGGAAACGAGCAGTCACATCTCATCGGACAGAAGACGAGTCACCGACTCGACCGCGAGACGCTGGACGAGTTCCTCGAGCGTGCCGACGTGCCCATCGTCTACGACGGCGACATCCACTGGTCGGGGACGCTGCTGGAGACGCTCGACGAGTGAGGGCGTGAATAGCGTCGCTCGCCGTTCGATAATCGAGAAGACAGCGGGAGGGCGTTACGGACCGGTCGACGCGCCGTGACCGCCGTTCGGTTCGTAGAGACCGCCACCGCTGATGGGTTCGAGTTCGGCACTCACAGTTCCCTGCGTGAGGAGCAGTACGAGGAGGAACGCTGCAACGAAGAGAGCGCGCGGGTGGGCCGCAACGAACGCAGTCACGTTGGAGAGTTCCGAGCGGGCGACAATGGGTGTGCTTCGCATAGCCAAGTCAAGTGTAAAGACCAAAACGTATATATTTTTCTTTCATGTTGACAGGCGTACATTCATACCCTATTGGTCTAGTTATTATCAGTCATAGGGTGCTTAGCCTGTCGTCAGCGGTGGTTGCTCCAGTCGTGCTGCGGTAATATTAAATATCCCTCCGACCATTATCACTGTAGGATTATGAGCTCGAATTTACTAGAGAACCAAATCGAGGATATCCTCCGTACCGTCCTCTCGGACGCCGGAGACGAACTCCTCATCGTCGATCCGTCAGCCGGGACCATCGAAGAGCTCGTCGAAGTCACGACAGCCTTCGACGGTGAACTGCCGTCGATGCATCTCGTCGCCGACGAGTCGGTCTTGAAAGAGGTCATGGACGACTTCATCGTCGCCAGCAACGCGGCCGACCTCATCGACGCCGGGACCCTCGTGATGCGGACGACCGAGGCGGACATCGACAACTCGCTGCTCATCACCGACGACGCCGTGATGGCACTCGTCAGTGCGGGCGACCACGTGGCCGCGCTCTCGACGGACGACGCGGACTTCGTCGACAGCGCGACCGAGACCTACACCGACCTCTTCGAGGCCTCGCCGGACTTCCGTCTCCGGACACCCGCCATCTCGCGTGTCCGCGACACGCTCCGGACCGAAATCAGCGAGGAGACCGAGGCCGACTTCAACGGCGTCCTCGCCTCGCTCGAGACCGCCCGCGGCGACGGCAACGGACTCGACGAGGTCACCATCAGCCTCCTCGTCGCCGCCAAGAACGACGTGCTCCTCTACGACATCTCGAAGTGGGGCGAGGACGTCGGCATCGCCAGCAAGGCGACGTTCTCCCGGACGAAGACCAAGCTCGAAGACATGGGTCTCATCGACACCGAGAAGGTCCCCATCGACGTGGGCCGCCCGCGACTCCGCCTGAAGCTCGGCGACGACCGTCTCCGTGACGCCAGCACCGACCAGCTCGCTGGCGTCGCACAGAGCCTCCTGAACTGAACAGTACTTCTCCGTTTTTCCTTCGTTGAGCGGTACGCATCGACTTTTTACAGACACACTGAGTCCGCGCGGCTGACAGCTGACACTGGAGAGGGCTGACAGTCGGCACGCTGCGATCCGTGAAATGCTTTGCCGTCCGTTCGCGGGACGTTCCACGGTGAGACTCACTTCACGGGTCGCGGTGGCCCCGTCTTCGGACATAAACCCTCGCCGCCACCAGACGACTTTTCTCCCTCTCGGCCGACCACGCCGCCATGGACATCGGTCTCGTCGGCAGCGGTCCGGCCGCGGAGGCGGCACGGGCGGCCTTCACCGACATCGACGCCTCGGTCGCAGAGACAGCCGTCGGCGACCTCGCTCGGTTCGACCTCGGTCTCGTCGTCGCACCCGCCGGCGCGGACGTCTTCGAGCGCGCGAACGACGCGGCCGAGCGGTGGCTCGCCGTCGAAATCGGCGGACTCGGCGGGCACGCACTCGACGGCGTCGACGCCGCAGTCTCGGCGTTCACGGCCGAGTCGGGCTGCTACACCTGCCTCCGCGCGCGCGTGGCTTCAAATCTCGACGCCGCAGCCGACCGGCCGCGCGGTGACCGCAGTGCCGTCCGTCTCGCCGGGGCAGTCGCCGGGCGTCGGGCGGTCCAGCTGCTCTCGGGCGCGGAGTTAGGAGGAACCGTCGTCGAGGTTCCCGGTCCCGAACGCGAGTTCCTACCGGTACCGGGCTGTGACTGCGGTGCGACGCCCGACCGGACGCTCGAACTCACCCACCGCGACGTGTCCGTCGACGACTCGCTCTCGCGGGCCGAACGCGGGCTGGACGACCGCCTCGGACTCGTCCGGCAGGTCGGCGAACGGGAGTCCTTCCCCGTCCCGTACTACCTCGCACAGACCGCCGAGACGACCGTCTTCAGCGACGCGCGCGCCGCGGAGTTCGCCGCCGGTGTCGACCCCGACTGGGACCGTGCGTTCATGAAGGCACTCGGCGAGGGACTCGAACGCTACAGCGCGGGCGTCTACCGAGCCGCTGACTTCACGACCGCGCCCGAGGTGAACCTCTCGGGGACCGTCTCGCCCCGCGCGTTCGCCCGGCCCGAGGGCTTCTCGGCTCCCGACCCCGAGACGCCCGTCCAGTGGGTCGAGGGGACCGACCTCGCTTCGGGCGAGGAGGCACTGTTGCCCGCGGAGTACGTCCACTTTCCGCCGCCGACGCGGGGCGACCGGACGAAGCCAGCCATCACCACGGGGCTGGGTCTCGGCAACTCGACGGTCGAAGCGGTCCTCTCCGGACTCTACGAGGTGGTCGAGCGCGACGCGACGATGCTCGCGTGGTACTCGACGTTCGACCCGCTCGGACTCCGCGTCGACGACCCGGTCTTCGACGAACTCGTCGGCCGGGCGCGGGCGGAGGAGCTGTCGGTGACGCCGCTGCTCGTCACGCAGGACGTCGACGTGCCGGTCGTCGCCGTCGCCGTCCACCGCGAAGGAGAGGAGTGGCCGCAGTTCGCGATGGGGTCGGGCGCGGACCTCGATGCGGCTGCCGCGGCCCGCTCTGCACTCGCCGAAGCGTTACAGAACTGGATGGAACTCCGAACGATGGGGCCCGAGCAGGCGGCGGCAGAGGAGGGTGCCATCGGCGAGTACGCCGACTTCCCGTCGGCGGCCCGGCGGTTCGTCGACGTCGACGGTTCGCTGCCCGCCGAGAGCGTCGGCGAGACCGACCGCTCGGGCGAGGACGAACTGGAGACCGTCGTCGGCCGCGTCGCCGACGCCGGACTCGACGTCTACGCGGCCCGGACGACGCCGCGCGACGTCGAGCGGTTGGGCTTCGAAGCCGTCCGCGTGCTGAGTCCGCAGGCACAGCCGCTGTTCACCGGCGAGCCGTTCTTCGGCGACCGCGCTCTGGAGGTTCCGGAGTCGATGGGCTTCGAGGCGCGGCTGGACCGGCCGTTCCATCCGTATCCGTAAGTCGCTGAAAAGAGGTTTAGCCGTTCAGACGCCGAAGGTCGCCCGAAGCATATCGCGCGTTCCCGGGCCGAGACCGACGGCGAGAATCGCGATGAGCAAGAGCATGGTGTAGCGCGGACTCTCCTCGAAGATCTCCTCCTCGAACACCCAGACGACGAGCGTCGCGGCCACGAGCTTGACGAGGAGGAACGGCCAGGCGTCGCCCGTGACGGCCAGTACCGACGCGGGCAACGTCGCCGCGGTGATGTCGACGATGGCCTGGTTGACGGGGTGCTTCGGGACGAGGTTGGGACCGGCACCGAGTTTGGTCATGAAGTCGAGACCGACCACGTTGGCGACGCCGTCGACGGCGTGGCCCCAGATGATGACGAAGCCGATGGTTCCGGTCCCCTTGTTCACCTCGGGGACGTACCGTTCGACGAGTTTCCACGTCACGACCGCCGAGAGCGTCGCGCCGACGAGCATGACCGTGATGACCTGCGGGTAGAACGTGACGCCGTTTCCGCCGGTGACGGCGAGATAGGCCAGATAGCCGAGGGTCGGCAGGAGCGCGAGCAGGCCGAAGCCGAGAAGCGGCCGAGCGTAGTCGTCGACGACGCCGTTGCGGTCGAGGGCGACGGCGGCGACGACGGCGACGAGGGTGATGGCGAAGACGGTGACGTAGATGACCGGGCTGATGAAGAGCGTGTTCAACGGGTAGGAGATGAGTGCCTCCGCGCCCGCGGTGTCGTTGGCGTCCTCGACGACGCGGAGCGCGCCGCCGAAGAACATGAACGGCAGCAACGCGAAGAAGAACTCTCTGTCCTCACCGATGTCCAGTCGCTGCAGGAGGAAGACGACGCCGATCAGTGCGATGAGCAGGACGACGATGTAGCCGACCTCCGAGACGAGCGTGTAGCCCGGATACGCGACGGGTTCGGCCGCGGCGGTGCAGGCACTCGAACTGGAGAGATACTGGGTCACGCCGCCTTCGCGAATCGCACAGACCGCGGAGTTGGCGTCGGCCTGTACCGGACCCCAGAAGTAGTGCCAGACGAAGCCGTCGTAGACGATGCGGGGGAAGACCAGAGAGCCGCCGACCAGCCCGACGAGCAGGGCGAGGACGCTCCCGCCCCACAGCCGCTCGGGCTCGATACCGAGGCGCTCGCTCACCGTAGACATATGCCAACTGGCGACGCGGCCGATGTTGAGGGTTCCGGTCTCGTGCGTTTCGGCCGCAGTTAGAGTGGCAGCTCCTCGCTCTCGTAGTCGGTGCCGAGAATGACCATCGTCTGCGACCGAGAGAAGCCCTCCATCGCGGCGATGTGCTCGAACATCAGCTCTCGGAGACCGTCGGTATCGGCCGCGTAGACCCGCAACACCACATCCCACTCGCCCGTCGTCAGGTGGACCTCTTGGACGCCGTCGAGGTCTCGAAGCTGCTGAAGCGTCTCCTCCTCGTGACCCTGTTCGACCGTCAGCCCGACGAGCGCCGACGTGCCGAAGCCGACGGCCTTCGGATTCACCGCTGCGTGGTAGCCCTCGATGACACCGGCCTCCTCCATCCGCCCCACCCGGTCGTGGACGGTCGCACTCGACATATCGATCTGCCGGGCGATCTCGCTGAACGGGGTCCGGGCGTCTCGCTGGAGGATACGGAGAATCGCGCGGTCCGTGTCGTCGAGTTCCATACCGGAGACAGAGCCAGGAACGACTTTGCCCTTGTGAATCGCGCAGGCGGCGCGGGGGCCGTCGTCGTTGGTTTTGTTGGCATAGTGCCGCTCAGTCGTCCACACCACCGCGGCTGCACGAGACGCGCGCCAAGACGCGCGTCAGTGTGGTGCCGCTCAGTCGTCTACACCTCCGCGACTGGCGCGTCCTGCGCGACAAGCCGCGCGCAGAGACGCGTGTCGCTCAGTCGTCCAGTCCCTCGATAGCCCGCGTCGCCGCCAGCACTTCGTCGTGGACCGCCCCGTTCGAGGCGACGAGACCCGTCGAGTCGTGTCGCCACGGCTCGCCGTGGATGTCGGTGACCGTCCCGCCCGCCTGCCGGACCATGTGGACGCCCGAGACGGTGTCCCACGGGTTCGTGACCTCGTTCGTCAGCGTCCCCTCCAGTGACCCGGCGGCGACCATCGCCAGCACCACCTGCGCGCTGCCGAACCGCCGGAGGTCGCCGAAGCGTTCGACGATCTCGCGGGTCGCCGCGGCGTACTCCTCGCGGTGGTCGAAGTCCCACCAGAAGGTCGGGACGACCGTCGCCCGCTCGGGGTCGGCGACGTCGCTGACGGTGACCGGGGTTCCGTTGAGATAGGTGCCCTCGCTGTCGGCCGTGTAGACGTCGCCGCAGGCGGGGAGGACGTTGGCGGCGGCGACCGGCTCGCCGTCCTGCGTCGCGGCGACGGCGGTGGTCCACGTGCGGATGTTGCGAACGTAGTTGTTCGTCCCGTCGATAGGGTCGATCACCCACGCCGCGCCGTCGTCGGGGACGGTCTTACGGACGTCCTCTTCCTCGCCGACGATCGCGTCGTCGGGGTAGTGCTCGGCGATGACCTCGATGACGCGCCGCTGGGTGTCACGGTCGGCCTGCGTGACCACGTCGGTCTTCCCGCCCTTCGTCTCGACGTCGATACCGTTGCGGAACGAGGAGAGGGCGACCTCGCCGCCAGCGGTCGCGGCGCGCTCGGCGAGCGCGACACGGGATGGTTCGCTCATGCCACCGACTGCGGCGGAGGGATGTGTATAGCCGTCGGTTCGTCAGCCCAACTGACAGTCCGAGTCGAACTTATTGTTCGCCAGTGCGTCTCTCAGTGTCATGGCATCGCTCCCTCCGGACGTCCACGCGACGCTGACACAACTCCTCTCGACGGCCGAGCGTAACGTCCGCGACGGCGAGACGGACGCCGTGGCCGACCTCGTCGCGACCGTCGAGACCGTCACGAAGAACAAAGTCCCGCGGAGTTCGCTCAAGGAGCGACTTCTCCACGGCTGTGCGGAACTCGACGGACTCGTCGGCGACGAGCCAGCCGTGGCAGCCGAGTATCTCCGGTCGATGTGCCAACTCGTGGAAGCCACCGACCGGCAGTAACTGTCTGTCTCTGTCTGACTCTCGACACCGACTACAGCTCGACAGTAACCGAAAACGGGGGTCGAAAACGGGGGTCGAAAACAGGAGCGTAACCGACAACCAGAACCGCCGCTCGCGAGGGAGAGAATCGAAGAAGCGAGACACGCGATTTGGACCCGGACGAGAGACGTTTTCAACAGCCCCTACGACCCGTCCGTCCACGCCCGATTTCTCGAACGCGCCGATTTCACGAACACTGTTTTCACAGCATCCGATACTTGGTCTTTCCACCGCTCTTCTATGGAGCGGTCCTGGGCTGCTACGGTTCTCCGGCGGTGCGTTGTCCTTGTTCTCCTGTTACGGAGCCTTTGGTTGTTGCACCTCACCACTGCCGGTTTCACCCGACTGCGGCCGTCCGGTGTGTCCTCGCGGACTCGCACACTGTTGTATGTCACCACACTACATGAACGTTTTTCAGGGTTCTCCCGACTGTCCCGGTAGTCGACACGACGGGCGAGACCGCACCTCGGCTCTCCGTCGATCGCGGAACGCTCCTCACGACGACGGTCGCGTCCGCTCGTGAGGGTGAGAATCGAAGAAGCGAGACGCACGATTTGGACCCGGACGAGAGACGTTTTCAACAGCCCTTTCGACTCGTCCGTCCACGCCCGATTTCTCGAACGCGTCGGTTTCACGAACGCCGTTTCCACGGCATCCGATACTTGGTCTTCCCTCTGTTCTCTCTGGAACAGTCCTGGGCTGTGGCGGTTCTCCGGCGGCGCGTTGTCCTCGTCCTCGTTTTACCGAGTCTTTGGTTGTTGCACCTCACCGCTGTCGGTCTTATCCGACTGCGGCCGTCCGGTGTGTCCTCGTGGACTCGCTCTTCATAGTATGCCGCATTACATAATGAACATTTTGCATGGTTTGCGGGACTATCTCGGCCACCGACAGATCGCCCCGGTTCCAGCAAATTAACTCATTTGTGAATCCGCGTACCTTTTTGACCCTCCTTCCGGTATGCTGTTCTATGCACCCGGAGACGGCAGTTCGACAGCTGGAGTACGCGGTCGCCTCGAAACTCGAAGACGATACCTGGGGACACTGGGAAGCGACAGTCTACGCCGACGTCTTCGAGCACGTCGCAGAACGCGGAACGAGCGCCGACGTGGCCGAAGTGGTCGGCCACATCTCCGAGAAAGTCAGCGACGGCTACCGCCCGAACCCGGCGGACGTGAAGGCCCACGCCGACTCCCTCCTGACTGCTGGCGGCCGACCCATCACCGACGGCGGCGAAGAGTAACCACCGTCGTCGGGTCGCTGCCGACGGCTCTTTTCGCGCCCCAAGCCTTTTCGAGCGACTGCCCCAACGCCGGGTTATGTCCTCCACTTCCCTCGATAGCGAACCGCTCGAAGGCTGGCTCCTCGCCGGTCTCGTCGTCCTCGTCGTCGCCGTCGAACTCCTCCTCGTCTTACGCCCGGCACTCGGCGCGAGCGAGACGGTCCGCGTCGCACTCGCCGCGCTCGTCCTGCTCGTCGTCCCGACCGTCGTCGTCGGCGGCGTCGCCCGCGAGACGCTCCCTCCGGCCGCGCTCGTCGTCTCGCTCCCCCTTGCGGTGCTCTACGCTTACACCGGCCTGCTCCTCCCGTGGACACAGCTGTCGTTTCGACTCGGCCAACTCGGCGTCGAACTCGCCCTGGCGGTTCCCGTCGTCGGTGGCGACCTCGCTGGACTGCTGTTCGGTGGCTCCACGCTCGGCCAGCCGACGCTCGAACACGCCGCCTTCGGCCACCGGCTCTCTGTCGTCGCCGGGGTGGCCGCCGTCGTCGCTGCGGCGGTCCGGTCGCGGTCGACGTCGACCCACTTGGCTCGCGGCGATACCCGCGAGTGACGGTCCCGCAGCTCGCGGGATTGTTCACTACAGGAATGCAACGGGAGGGATTTGAGCCACTCCCAGACGTGCTCGCTTCGCTGCGCGCGTCTGGTCTCCTTCAAATCCCTCTGTCAGCGTCTCCACTCCTCACTGTCGTTCGTCGGGAGAGTGCAAAGGGAGGGATTTGAACCACGGTCACTCACTTCGTTCGTTCCCTGATTCAAATCCCTCGTAGAGATTCCTGTGGCTCGCGGGGTTGCTCGCCACAGGAATGCAAAGGGAGGGATTTGAACCCACGGACTCCTACGAGAGCGGATCTTGAGTCCGCCGCCGTTTCCAGGCTTGGCTACCTTTGCGCAGCGTCTTGTAGACAACCGGCTTATAATTATCCAGCGATTTCACGGTGGCCCCGGCCGGTCGTCTGACCGCTTCGTCCGCCACGCTCAGACGCTCGAGCACTATGCCGCACGCGACGTGTCGAAGAGTGACCAACAACTCATTAGGAGCTTCGCGTCGACTGGCTCGGTATGGACGAACACACCCGCGATCCTAGCGTCGCCCCACCGCTCGGCAATCCGACGGGGTGGCGCGTCGACCACCGCCGGTGGGAGCACGCAACGCTCCGTCGGGCGACCGAACACGGCGTCCGACTGTTCAACGACGGCGCGTACCACGAGAGCCACGACTGCTTCGAGGACGAGTGGTACAACTACGGCCGCGGCAGCCCCGAGAGTGCCTTCCTCCACGGAATGGTGCAGGTCGCCGCCGGAGCGTACAAACATTTCGACTTCGAGAACGACACCGGGATGCGGTCGCTCTTCCGGACCGCCCTCCAGTATCTCCACGGGATTCCCAACGACTTCTACGGCGTCGATCTCGAAGACATCCGCGAGACGCTCTCGGCCGCGCTCGACGACCCGACACGGCTCCACGGGTGGCGCATCTCGCTCGACGACCACCGCCCGACCGCCTACGACATCGACTACGAGTACGCCGAGGAACTGGAACACGGTCCCTGACCGACCGGACCGTCCGCGGCCACGAGACGACTGTCTCCGCAAGTCAGATTCTTAAGGCACTTTAGCCGGCAGGTGGTAGGGCGAGCAATGAGAGTCTATCATCTCGGGGAGGGAACCCCCGAAGTCGCCGTCGTGGGGAGTATCCACGGCGACGAGCCGTGTGGCGTCCGGGCCATCGAACGGCTGGTCGCCGAGGACCCCGACGTCGAACGCCCAATCAAACTCATCGTCGCCAACGAGGAGGCCCTCGATGCTGGTGTCCGCTATCTCGACGAGGACCTCAACCGGGCGTTCCCGGGCGACCCCGACGCCGACAGCCACGAACGCCGTCTCGCACACGAACTGAAACAGGAGCTTCGCGACTGTACCGTCCTCTCGCTGCACTCGACGCAGTCCTACGGCGAACCGTTCGCGCTCGTCGACACCGTCGACGCCGTCACCCGCGCCATCTGCCCTCGTCTCCCCGTCGACGTCGTCGTCGAGACCGAGAAGTTCACCGAGGGGCGACTCATCAAACATCCTCACACCATCGAGGTCGAATGTGGCTTCCAGGGTTCCGACGAGGCCGCCGAAAACGCCTACTGGCTGATTCGCGCGTTCCTCGCCGCCACCTCCGTGCTCCCGGCCCCGACGGCCGAGGACCCGGTCGACGCGGGCGGCCGCAAGGACGTCACCGTCTTCCGTCTCTTAGAGAAGATTCCGAAGGGACCCGCCGAGGAGTACGAGGTCTTCGCGACCAACTTCGTCGAGGTCCAAGCGGGCGAGCGGTTCGCCGCAGCCGACGGCGAGGACTTCTACGCCGACGAAGCCTTCTATCCGATCTTGCTCTCGCCGTACGGCTATCAGGACGTCTTCGGCTACGCAGCGGAGAAGGTCGGCGTCCTCGACTGACTCACTCTCCGCTCGTCGCGACGACGTGGCTCGGTCGTCGTCTCCCGGTGCCTACTCGTCTCTCGATTTTCTCCGTTTCTCAGCACCTACTCGTCTCTCGGTTCCAGTTCGACGCGCGTGAGCGTCCGGTCCAGATAGCAGTGGTCGTGTGGCGGCTCGCCGACGACCTCCTGAATCCGGTATTCGGTGTCGAAGTCTGCGCCCTCGGGGACGCAGAGTTCGTGACTCGGACACTCGGTGTGCGGGCAGGGGCCTTCGAGTTTCGCCTTGCTCCCGGCGTAGGCTCCCTTGGAGGCGACGTTGGCAGGGACGGTGGTCGGTTCGACCTCGACGGCTTTGACGCCGGTGTCGTGGACCGCGCAGTCGAGCGTCTGTGTGTTCTCGCGGACGTCCGTGATCCGGTAGCGCGAGCCCTCTGTGAGGTTGAGACACTGGGTTCGATAGGGACAGCCCTCACAGAGCGTCGACTCACCCTGGTAGACGAACTCGCGGCCGGGTTCGGCGAGACGGGCCCCGATGAGCGTGACTTTGGACATGGCCCGCCCTTCGTCACCCGTGGGAAAAAGACTCCCGTCTCGGGGGGTCCGTTCGGTGCTCCCCCTCAGCCGTCGTCGCGGTCGAGCAGCCGGTCGAGTTCGTCGAAGTAGTCCTCGCGGGGGACCTGATACAGCCCGCGGTAGTCGACCGCGCCGTCGACGAACCGCTCGGCGTAGTCGACCGCGCCGACGACGGCGTCTTCGCGGCTGTCGAACTCCTCGGTCCCGGCCTCGATGTCGGGTTCGAGAAAGAGCGTCGCGTGCCAGACGTCGGTCGAGACCTGTGAGGCACCGGGTCGCTTCGAGCGCGACCCGTTGGAGACGAAGATGGTCGGCATACAGGGTGCCGGAAAGTCCTCGGTGTTGAACACGTCGGGACGGTAGGCCAGGATGGCGCGTCCCTCGGGTTCGTCGTTCCAGACGACCCAGCCGTCGGGCAGCGAATCGAAGCTCATAGCTCCCGGTTCTGCACGGAGCCCCAAATCCTGTTCGTTCGCGTCTCCCCCCGGAGACCACCGTACCGGTCCGTCCGGCTCCGAATACTGTCCGTCGGGCCGGAGTGTCGAGATCGTGAGAGAACCGACCGCGACCACAGCCACGTCGCCGACTTTGGTACGTCACGATTCCGAGATATCTCCCGAAACCAGAGAAAGCGTTATGTGTTACCGTCACTCATACTTCTAATAGTCTCGGTCTGTCTGACCGGACATCTGCCCTCCCGCGCGGACCGCCCGCCACCGGCCGCCATCCTCCGACCTTCGGACGGTGCTGTCTGGCGCGCGCACGGGACTCTGGCACACCTACACGCCGTGTCGGCGGCCGTCTGACGCCGACCACCCCGGTGGTGACCCGGCTTCTCTCTGTCTCTCTCAGCACACGCCGCGTGTGCCCCTCTGCGGTCAGACGAGACACGAACCCAATCACAATGACTGGAGATATAGACACACTCGCAGAACTCAGCCAGAAGTACAAGGAGTCGATGCCAGCGGACCTGCGAGACGCCAAGTCCTTCGACTGGTATCTCGAAACGCTGTACGAGGACCCACGAATCGCACGCAACGCCCACCAGCGGGTGGCCGATATGTTCGATTTCTACGGGACCGAGTACAACGAGGACCTCGGTATCGTCGAATACCGGCTGGCCTCCGAAGACCCCCTCCACGACGGAGAGAACGTCTTCTACGGCCGGGAGATCCACGACGCGATCCACGAGTTCGTCAACAAGATCAAGAGCGGGGCCCGCGGTCTCGGTCCCGAGAAACGCATCAAACTGCTCCTCGGTCCCGTCGGCTCGGGGAAGTCACACTTCGACTTCCTCTCGCGACGCTACTTCGAGGACTACACCCTCCGCGACGAGGGGCGGATGTACACCTTCCGGTGGGTCAACCTCTGTGACATCATCCGCGACCAGGACCCCGCCGACAACGTGGTCCAGTCGCCGATGAACCAGGACCCCATCGTCCTCCTCCCGCAGGAGCAGCGCGACGACGTCATCGAGCAGCTCAACACAGTACTCGACGCGCCGTACACCATCCGGAACGACCAGGCACTCGACCCGGCCTCGGAGTTCTACATGGACCGGCTGCTCGCGCACTACGACGACGACCTCCAGGAGGTCCTGGAGAACCACGTCGAGATCATCCGCCTCGTCGCCAGCGAGAACAAGCGGCAGTGCATCGAGACGTTCGAACCGAAAGACAAGAAGAACCAGGACGAAACCGAGCTGACGGGCGACGTCAACTACTCGAAGCTCGCCATCTACGGCGAGTCCGACCCGCGGGCGTTCGACTACTCGGGGGCGTTCTGTAACGCGAATAGAGGGATTTTCTCCGGCGAAGAGCTGCTCAAGCTCCAGCGGGAGTTCCTGTACGACTTCCTGCACGCGACGCAGGAGCAGACCATCAAGCCGAAGAACAACCCCCGGATCGACATCGACCAGGTCATCGTCGGCCGGACGAACATGCCCGAGTACCGCGACAAGAAGGGCGACGAGAAGATGGAGGCGTTCAACGACCGGACGAAACGCATCGACTTCCCGTACATCCTGGAGTACGACCAGGAGTCCCAGATCTACCGCAAGATGCTGCGGAACGCCGACGTGCCGAACATGCACATCGAGCCGCACGCGATGGAGATGGCCGGACTCTTCGGCGTGCTCACCCGCATCGAGGAACCCGACAGCGAGCGCGTCTCGCTCGTCCAGAAGGCGAAAGCCTACAACGGCGAACTCGACGACGGCGACGACGTGGACGTGAAGAAACTCCGCGAGGAGGGCGAGGCGAAAGCCGACATCGCCGAGGGGATGTACGGCGTCTCCGCGCGCTTCATCGGCGACGAGATCGCCGAGGCCATCATGAACTCCACGCACCGTGGCCGCGACTACCTGAGTCCGCTCACGCTGTTCAACCACTTCGAGGAGAATCTGGAGAACCACGGTTCCATCCCCGAAGAGAACCTCGAACGCTACTACCGCTATCTCGAACTCGTCCGCGAAGAGTACAAAGAGCGCGCCATCGAGGACGTTCGCCACGCACTCGCGTACGACCTCGACGAGATCCAGCGGCAGGGCGAGAAGTACATGGACCACGTCATGGCCTACATCGACGACGCCACTATCGAGGACGAACTCACCGGCCGCGAGCAGGAACCCGACGAGAAGTTCCTGCGGTCGGTCGAGGAGAAACTCGACATCCCGGAGGACAGAAAAGAGGACTTCCGACAGGAGGTCTCGAACTGGGTCTCCCGGCGTGCCCGCGAGGGGACCTCGTTCAACCCGCAGGACAACGACCGCCTGCGCCGCGCGCTGGAGCGCAAGCTCTGGGAGGACAAGAAACACAACATCAACTTCTCGGCGTTGGTGTCCGCGAACGAACTCGACGACGACGAACGCAACGCGTGGGTCGACGGGTTGGTCGACCAGGGCTACTCGCGCGAGGGTGCCCGTGAAGTGCTCGAGTTCGCCGGCGCGGAGGTCGCCAAAGCCGAGCTGGAAGAGTGAGCATGACAGACTACATCGGTGAGGCGGACCGCGCGCTCGATACGGCATACGAACCGCCGATGAGCCTCGCGGAGTACGTCGACCTGGTGTTCGAGCGGCCCTCTATCGCGTCGCACGCCAGCAAGTATCTCCTCGAGGCCATCGAGTCGATGGGCACCCGGCCCGTCGTCGAGGAGGGCAAGACCGTCGAGCGGTACCGCTTCTTCGACGACCCGCACAACGACGGCGAACACGCCATCCTCGGCAACACCGAGGTGCTCAACGGCTTCGTCGACGACCTGCGAACCATCGCCGCCGACCGCGGCAAGGGCGAGAAGATCATCTGGTTCGACGGGCCGACAGCCACGGGAAAATCGGAACTCAAACGCTGTCTCATCAACGGCCTGCGCGAGTATTCGAAGACCGAGGCGGGCCGACGTTACACCGTCGAGTGGAACATCGTCAGCGCGAGCGACACTCGCGGGCTGAGTTACACCGACGAGAGCGTCGACCAGGAGGCCGACTGGTACGAGAGTCCGGTCCAGTCGAACCCTCTCTCCGTCTTCCCAGCGGAGGTCCGCCGGGCACTCCTCGGGGAGTTGAACACCGGCTCCGACGAGCATATCCCGGTGACGCTCACGGCCGAACTCGACCCGTTCTGCCGTGAGGCCTACCAGTATCTCGAAGGCACGTACCGCCGCGCAGGGAAACAGGAGCTGTTCTCGAAGATCACGGACCCGAAACATCTCCGGGTGAAGAACTACATCGTCGACGTCGGCCGCGGCATCGGCGTGCTCCACTCGGAGGACGACGGCTCGCCGAAAGAGCGGCTCGTCGGTAGCTGGATGCCCGGCATGCTGCGCGAGTTGGACTCGCGCGGCCGGAAGAACCCGCAGGCGTTCAGCTACGACGGCGTGCTCTCGCAGGGTAACAGCCTCCTGACCATCGTCGAGGACGCCACCCAGCACGCGGACCTGCTGCAAAAGCTGCTGAACGTGCCCGACGAGCGGCGCGTCAAGCTGGACAAGAGCATCGGGATGGATATCGACACCCAGCTCCTGATCATCTCGAATCCGGACCTCGACGCGGTGCTCGACCAGCACGCCGACAGAAACGGGAGAGACCCACTGAAAGCCTTGAAACGCAGACTCGACCGCCACGAGTTCCGCTATCTGACGAACCTCTCGTTGGAGACCGAACTCATCCGGCGGGAACTGACGAACGAGACGACCGTGTGGGACGCCGACGAGTACGCGGAACTCGCCGAGCGCATCCGCGCGCCCGTCGTCCTCACGGTCAGCGAGGGCGGCGGCGTGGTGACCGACCTCGAATTCGCGCCGCACGCCGTCGAGGCGGCCGCGCTCTACAGCGTCGTCACCCGTCTCGGCGCGGAGGACCTCCCGCCGGGACTGGACCTCGTCGACAAGGCGTTGCTCTTCGACCAGGGCTACCTGCAGGAGGGCGACACCCGACGCGACGCCGACGAGTTCGACTTCGACCACACCGACGACGGCACACACGGGATGCCGGTGACGTACACCCGCGACGTCCTCGCGGACCTGTTGCACGTCGACAGCGACCGTCACCATCCGACCCTGCCCGTCGAGCGGGTCATCATGCCCGAGGACGTCCTCGACGCACTCGTCGAGGGGCTTCCCGTGGCTCCGGTCTTCTCCCGTGGCGAGGCCACGGAGTACGAGAGCCGTGTCAACGTCGTCCGCAAGCACGTCGCCGCCCAGCAGGAACGCGACGTGCTCGACGCGCTCTTGGCGGAGAAGGGCGTCGAGGAGGAGACCGTCGCCGAGTACGTCGAACACGTCTACGCGTGGGCGGCGGACGAGGAGATCGAGACCGAGCACGGCCCGGTCGAGCCGGACGGCCTGCTCATGAAGCTGTTCGAGACCGAGCATCTCGGCCGGTTCAAGAAAGACGACTACGTCGGCAACGAGCCGTCGGAGGCGGTCGAGGAGTTCCGCCGTGAGAAGATCATCACGGCACTCAACCGCTACGCGTGGGAGAACCGCGACGACGAGTTCTCGGCGAGAGACGTCGACTTCTCGGAGATTCCGGTCATCCGTGCGGTGCTCGAATCGCACGACTGGGACGACGTGAAACGCCTCTTCGAGGACTTCGACCCCAGACAGTGGGACTCGCCCCCGGCGAACACGGAGACTGCCACAGTGAAACGCAAGACGATACAGGAGCTGACGACGCGCGGCTACAGCGAGGCCTCGGCCGAGTTGACCAGCCGTGCCGTGATGGCGGGGGTGCAAGAGACGTGGGACTGAGAGAAGACTTAGAACGGTTCCGCGAAGTCGGCGAGAAGCGCCGACAGGACCTCAAGGAGTTCATCAGCTACGGCGACCTCGGCGGGTCGGCACCCAACAGCATCAACATCCCGATCAAGATCATCGACCTCCCGGAGTTCGCCTACGACCGCCGCGACATGGGCGGCGTCGGCCAGGGCCAGGGCGGGACGCCCGACGTGGGCCAGCCCGTCGGCCCGCCACAGCCAGCCGACGGCGACGGCGAGGACGGCGACCCCGGCGAAGAGGGCGGCGAGCACGAGTATTACGAGATGGACCCCGAGGAGTTCGCCCAAGAACTCGACGAGGAACTCGGACTCGACCTCGAACCCAAAGGGAAGCAAGTCGTCGAGGAGATCGAGGGCGACTACACCGAACTCACCCGGACGGGACCGAACAGTACCCTCGACTTCGAGAAGCTGTTCCGTGCGGGCCTGAAGCGCAAGCTCGCGATGGACTTCGACGAGGACTACGTTCGGGAGGCCTGCAAGGTTGAGGGCGTCACCGCCGAGGACGTCTTCCGGTGGGCGCGCGAGGAGAACATCCTCGTCTCGCACGCGTGGGTCAAAGACGCCTACGACAAGGTCCCCGACGAGGAGCGCGGGACGTGGGCGAGCTTCGAGGAGATGGCGGAGAACGTCGAGCAGACGACGACGCTCCAGCGCATCCGCCGCGACGGTCTGCGGAAGGTCCCGTTCCGTCGCGAGGACGAGCGGTACCGCCACCCCGAGATCATTGAGGAGAAACAGAAGAACGTCGTCGTGGTCAACATCCGCGACGTTTCGGGGTCGATGCGCGAGAAGAAGCGCGAACTCGTCGAGCGGACGTTTACGCCGCTCGATTGGTATCTGACCGGCAAGTACGACCACGCGGAGTTCGTCTACATCGCCCACGACGCCGAGGCCTGGCAGGTCGAACGCGAGGAGTTCTTCGGCATCCGCTCCGGCGGCGGCACGAAGATCTCCTCGGCGTACCATCTCGCCAAGGAGATTCTCGACGAGCAGTATCCGTGGGCCGACTGGAACCGCTACGTCTTCGCCGCGGGCGACAGTGAGAACTCCTCGAACGACACGAAGGAGAACGTCATCCCGTTGATGGAGGAGATTCCGGCGAACCTCCACGCCTACGTGGAGACCCAACCCGGCGGCAACGCCATCAACGCGACCCACGCCGAGGAGGTCGACAGCGCGCTCGGCGGCACCGACAACGTCGTCGTCGCGTACGTCAAGTCGCCCGACGACGTGCTCGACGCGATCTACAAGATTCTGAGTACGGAGGCAAACGATGAGTGAACGCAGACAGCCGACCGACAGCAACTCGAACGCGCGGGGGGACCCGCCATGAGAGACGACCGTATCGACGCCCAGCGCGTCGCGAAGGGGCTCGAGGAGCCGGTCCGCGAGGCCGGCCACTTGGCCCGCAAGCTCGGCTTGGAGCCGTATCCGGTCAACTACTGGATCGTCGACTACGACGAGATGAACCAGCTCATCGCCTACGGCGGCTTCCAACAGCGGTATCCGCACTGGCGGTGGGGGATGACCTACGACCGCCAGCGCAAGACCGACCAGTTCGGCATGGGCAAGGCGTTCGAGATTGTCAACAACGACAACCCGAGTCACGCCTTCCTCCAGGAATCGAACTCGCTGGCCGACCAGAAGGCGGTCATCACCCACGTCGAGGCGCACGCCGACTTCTTCGCCAACAACGAGTGGTTCGGGATGTTCGCGAAGGAGGGCGACAGTCTCGACGCGGCGGCGATGCTCGAACGGCACGCGACCGCCATCGGGAACTACATGGACGACCCCGAGATCGACCGGGGAGAGGTCGAGAAGTTCATCGACGCGGTGCTCTGTCTGGAGGACAACATCGACCAGCACCGCCCGTACGACGAGGCCGGAGGTCCCCGCGAGAAGCAGGACCCCGAAGACCTCAGAGACCGCCTCGACGACATGAACATCTCCAACGAGGTGCGACGGCAGGTCTTCTCCGAGGAGTGGCTCGACGCGCTCGCCGAGGCCGAGGCGGCCGAGGCGAAACTCGACGACCCGCAGAAGGACGTCCTCGCGTATCTCCGGCACCACGGCATGACCTTCGACGAGGAGGAGGGGAAGGCCGCCGAGATGGAGCCGTGGCAGAAGGACATCCTCGATATGTTGCGCGAGGAGTCCTACTACTTCGCCGCCCAGAAGATGACGAAGGTCATGAACGAGGGCTGGGCCGCCTACTGGGAGTCGCTGATGATGGCCGACGAGCATTTCGCCGGCACCGACGAGTTCCTGACCTACGCCGACCACCAGTCGCGCGTCCTCGGGTCGCCCGGACTCAACCCCTACAAACTGGGCAAGGACCTCTGGGAGTATATCGAGAGTGCCGCGAACCGTCGGGAGGTCGCCGACAAACTCCTCCGTGTGAAGGGCATCACGCCGCGGAACTTCCACGACGAGGTCGACTTCGAGCAGGTCCAAGAGCTACTCGCCCCCGACCCGGCCATCGACGGCGTCAACAGCGACACCGTCGACGACCTCGCCGCACTCGGTCCCGACGACCCGCGCGTCGACCACGAGACGCTCGACAGCGTCGTCTCGGCGCGCGAGGCGGGCGAGGAGCCGCCGTTCGACGTCGACGCCTACCCGTGGAAACTGTTGACCTACGAGGGGATGGTCGAGCGTCACTACTCGCTCATCAAGCCGCAGAACCGCGGCTTCCTCCGTCGCGTCCGCCGCTCGGAGCTGGAGCAGCTCGCGCGGTACATGTTCGACGACCAGCTGTACGACTCCGTCGAGGAGGCACTGGCCGACGTCGACTACGCGGCGGGCTGGGACCGGATGCGCGAGATCCGCGAGAGTCACAACGACGTGACCTTCCTCGACGCCTTCCTGACCCACGAGTTCGTCACGGAGAACCACTACTTCGCCTACGAGTTCACCCGCGCCAGCGGCGACTTCCGCGTCACCTCGACCGAGTACGAGGACGTCAAGAAGAAGCTGCTCTTGATGTTCACCAACTTCGGGAAGCCGACGGTCGCTGTCTACGACGGCAACTACGACAACCGCGGCGAGCTGCTCTTGGGCCACCAGTACAACGGCATCATGCTGGACCACAAGCAGGCCAAGGGCGTGCTCGAACGGCTCTACGACCTCTGGGGTCGGCCGGTCAATCTGATGACCATCGTCAAGGAGTACGACGAGCACGACCTCGAAATCGCCCGGCGTCGCAACCGCGAACCGGAGCCGGTCGAAGCGGGCAAGCGAATCCGCTACGACGGTGACGGCTTCGAGGTCCACGATCTGCCGAGCGAGCTGACGGAGCGTATCGCCGCCAGCGACATCGACTACGACACCAAACCCGACGAGTGGCTCGCCTGAGCGCGGTTCTTTCGAATCGCTTTACCCTTTTCGTTCGACCTACTCTCTTTCTCGCCGTACTCACCGTACTCGTCGTTGCCACGGCCGACCGGCACCCTCGGCGGTGGTCTCCAGTGAGCGGGTCGCCGCAAGACCCGCGTTCAAGACCGTTCGCCCCCAACGAGGATTATGGCCGTCGACACCGCGCTCGTCTGGTTCCGCCGCGACCTGCGACTCCACGACAACCCCACGCTCGACGTGGCCGCAGGTGCCGGAGAACTCCTCTCAGTCTACTGTTTCGACCCGCGCGAGTACGGCACGGTCCGGTTCGGCGGCAGCGACTCCTTTCCGTTCCAGAAGACCGGCAGCCACCGCGCACGCTTCCGCCGCGAGTCGGTCGCGGACCTCCGTGACTCGCTTCGCGAGCACGACAGCGACCTCCTCGTCGCCCACGAGAAGCCGGAGGACGCCATCCCCGCGCTGGCCGAGGCTGTCGACGCCGACGCAGTCTACTTCCAGACGTTGCCGACGAGCGAGGAGTCGGCACTCGAACGGCTGGTGAAAACGCGGCTCCGTGAGCGCGACGTGGCGGCTCACAGCTTCTGGACCCATACGCTCTATCACCTCGACGACCTGCCGACGCCCTACACCCAGATCGACGATACCTTCACCCCGTTCCGCAAGCAGGTCGAGTCGTCGTCAGCGGTGCGCGAGCCGCTGGCCGTCCCGTCGCTGCCGCCGTCGCCGTCGCCGTCGGACTCGCTCGACGATATCGACGCTCTTGACGACCTTGACGGCGGCTTCGACGCGCTGCCGACGCTCGCGGACCTCGGGCTGGACGACCGCTCGGTCGACGACCGTGGCGTCCTGCCGTTCGCTGGCGGCGAGTCGGCCGCACTGGACCGCCTGGAGACGTACGTCTGGGAGCACGACCGTCTGCGCGAGTACAAGCAGACCCGAAACGGCCTGCTCGGTGCCGACTACTCCTCGAAGCTCTCACCGTGGCTCAACGAGGGCTGTCTGTCGCCGCGGTACGTGAAGGTCGAAGTCGACCGCTACGAGTCCGAGCGCGTCGCCAACGACTCGACCTACTGGCTGTTGTTCGAACTCGCGTGGCGCGATTTCTTCCAGTTCCAGTTTCAGAAACACGGCGACCGGTTCTTCAGCCGCGGCGGCATCCGCAACCCAGACATCGACTGGCAGGAAGACCGCGACGCGCTCGGGCGGTGGGCGGCGGGCGAGACGGGCATCCCGTTCGTCGACGCGAACATGCGCGAGTTGAACCGGACAGGCTTCATGTCCAACCGCGGCCGCCAGAACGTCGCGTCCTTCCTGGCGAACAACCTCCGCGTCGACTGGCGATGGGGGGCGGCCTACTTCGAGACCCAACTCGTCGACTACGACCCCTGCAGCAACTACGGCAACTGGGCCTACATCGCCGGCGTCGGCAACGACTCGCGTGATCGCTACTTCAACGTCGTCAAACAGGCGAAGAAGTACGACTCGCAGGCCGAGTACGTGAAACACTGGCTGCCCGAACTGTCGGCACTTCCGGCCGACAGGGCACACGAGCCGTGGACACTCTCGCCGGAGGAGCAGGCGAAGTATGGCGTCCATCTCGGTGTCGACTATCCGCAGCCGATGGTGGACGTGGAGGCGTCGTACGAGAAGCTACGGTAACCCGGTCGAGCGGAGGAGAATCAGTGCTCCAGCCACGTCGGCTGCCGCCACAGCACGAGCAGACAGGCCGTGACCAACACGAATCCGACGAGCGACAGCCGCGGAATCGTGAGCAGGCCACCGGCCATCGGATAGAGGATGGAGGCACAGCCGCCGCCGACGCCGCAGGTCGCACCGATACTGGGGTTGATTTGGAGGTAGCTGTGGTAGGCGGCGATACCCATTCCGAGCAGCGACAGCGGGAGACCGGTCCGCCAGACGCGGCTGTTACCGTCCAGTGTGGCGACGCCGAGGACGACCACGAGCGGATACATCAGAATGCGTTGGTACCAACACAGCTCACAGGGGACGAGGCCGAGACCGAGGCTGAAATAGAGGCTTCCGGCCGTAGCGACGCTGGCGACGAACGTCGAGACGGCGAGGACGAGGCGGGACTGAATCATCGGCTGTTGGGTCGACTGCGTTCGGGGCGTACTTAATCAGTCTTGTCCGACGTCGCCTTGACAGTCTGTCGGCTCTCTTCGGCCACGCTCTGGGAGTCGTTACCGTTTTTGCCGGCTCGCTCTGCGAGCGTCGGCTGCTTCGCGACCGTGTTGGCACCCTTTTCGACGGGTGCGTTCGCCCCGCCGAGTGCCGACTGGCGGGTCAGATAGGTGTGGACACCGGCGGCGACGCCGAAGACGACGGCGATGAGTGCCGCATACCCCAACGGTGGAATCACGCTGGCGGGGACGATTCCCGCCCAGACGACGAGGACGAGCCCGAGTGCCACCGCCGAGAGACCGAGATAGAACTCGCTCCACGGGAGTTCGTCCTTCGGGACGACTTCGAGGTAGACGTCCAGCTCCGCCGACGTCGGTGTGAGCGTGATGTGGCCACGGTCACGGTCGTATTCGACGATGTTGCAGTCGTCCATCTTCGGCAGATGGGTCTGGTGCAGGGACGTGTAGACCCGCTTGCGTTGTTTGTATGTCAGTTCGTTAATCTCGATGCCGTTCTCCCACGCCGCGATCTGTTCTGCGAGGTCTCGAATCCGAACCTGTTCCGGATGTTGCTTCAGGTAGTGAATAACGTACCGTCGGCGTTGGTTGCTCAGCGTCGAGAAAATCGTGTCTCTCGACAGTTGGCCGTCTGGCTCTGCTTGCTCCCGCTCGTTTATTTCAGTCCCCATGTCTTGTCCATCCCCGTGCCTTGGAGGGCACTCAATCTAGACGAACAGATAGTACGAGAGATGAGAATATAATGCTAGTGTATGTTACTACTTCAGAATGTCACACTAATCGAACTCATTGTTTGTTAGAAAATAATGCAACACTGACTGGTTCACCCATGGTATCGACTACCTACCCGAGCGTGATTGGCGACGATTGAGGGACGCGCTCCCTGAATCGACTCCCCCGTCGGCAGTCGACACCAATCAGGCTCGCGGCGCGATGAAACGCACCGCTCGACGTTTAGCTTCTGAAGAATGCTCGGTAGGCTTCAAATCCCTTCGTCCGCATTTCCCGCTTCACAGCCGGAGCGACACGCACAGAAGTCGCTCCGGGCGTAGTTAAGTGGAAAAGTGCTCGGTAGGGGATTCGAACCCCTGTCCTCGGCTCGAAAGGCCAAGATGATTGGCACGCGCCTTCGGCGCGTATTCAACCACCAAACGGCCCAAATCCGCTTTGTTTCAGCAGTGGGTACTACATCCTAATGTATGAAGGTACTTAAAACCCGGTTGTTGGGCCGACAGCCAAGTGACACTCACCGCAAATCGGTGGAATCTCAGTCTGCTTGGCTTTCCGGGCCGACCATACTCAGACGATAATTGAGACGTGGAGTGATGAGCAAGATAGTTGCCAAAAGACGGCTCAGATGGCTTTCTCGGACGATTCAACGCATCGAGCGGGCTGTTCAGTCTTCCGAGTAGTCGATACTCTCCACCGCGACGAGGTCGCCTTCCATCGGGTCTTCGTCTGCGTGGTGGTAGTAGGCTGTCTCCACCGTGTTCCCCTCGGAGTAGGAGAGGATGAACTGCTCTTCTTCGCTGTCAACGAGGTCGATGAAGCGAACCGCCTCACCGGGACTCGGCTGTTCTGTGCGGGTCGTGACGACCTCGTACTCTGTCCCGTTCAGGGAGAGGAAGTCGCCCTCCTCGATCTCCTCGAACGCGGGAAGCCGCTCTCTCACCGCATCGACGGTCATGACCATGCGTTCCGGGTTGCGTGTCCGTCACTTGAAGTTTCTCCACCTCACGCTCTACCGCATCGAGGAGGGTTGTTTCACTTGTTCGCCTGAAACGCCGTCGAAAGCCCCGTTCTTTGGCGAGAAGCTCTCATACAAGCACTTTCCTCAGACTCTAAGACGCCTGAAATCGCAGTCTCAGACCGGGATTTTCGCAGGCGGAGTCACCTACTCACGCGATTAGCGATTCGGGTAATGTTCTAACTTGACTCTATTTCAGAAGAAATTAAACATTCGTAATATTCACTCCCGCTCTCAATTCACTGTGTCTCCGAATACTTCAGCTTCTCTCTGAGGTCGTCTAAGAGCGTCTTGATTGCCAAGATGAGTCCTCCATCTCGGTGACTATTGAACGCGATTCTGACGGCACTCTGCCACCACAGAATCAGACTGCATTGTCAGGGGAACCCCGACTCCATGAGACGGCACACTGTGGCTTTCCATTACTGCTGTCACTCCGTGGCCTACAATGAGTGTATTACCACTACGGACACCAAAGCTGGATAAACACTACGAATCAACGCATAGAGGCGGTGTGTTTGGTTTGTACGTTAGATCGATACACTGGTTGAGTGGCCTTACTTACAGTGTACATACTACTATCGTACATCCGTAGTGTATGCCCCCTGTTGCTACCAGTGAAGTAGAAACGACACCATGAACCTTACAGATGTTTCCTAAACGCTGTTTCTAGTATCTGCTTGTAATATAGTGGGTGCGTGGTTATCTTTTGATGGTATTAGCGCATCATAATATCTGTGTCATCAACCACTGGCAGGGTGTCGAGTCGAGCTGTGACTGGCACTCCAACCCCAGCGGTGATAGTCGAGATAACCACGCATCGAGGTCGAAAGAGCAGTCGACCGGTGGGGTCTGTCGAACCGAAGACGAACTCCGCACCTCGATGCGGTAAAACACGATAGGTCGAACACATGAAACGTTATGTCCCCATCTTGAGACTGACAACCCATGACGGACACGGCGACCTTCCTCGAAGCCCTCCACGGGATTGGTTCCCGGATTGATGGGGAGATGAGCGAGAAGGACGTGGAGAACGCCTTTTTAAACGAGAACTTCTACGAACTGCTCGGCTACGATGGTGCAGGTCACGACCTACGGAGTGAAATGACACTCCCCGATAGTCGTCGACCGGACTACATCACACTCGACGAGAACGAGTCAGTCACAGCGGTCTACGAGTTCAAAACCTCGGGACGCGATCTTGACCCCCACGAAGACCAACTGTTCCACTACGTTGAGGCACTCAAAGCCGACTATGGTGTCCTGACGAACGGTGAGGAGTTCCGTCTGTACCAACGAGACGGCCATGCTCGGATGGTGACAGTGTCGTTGGCTGAAGCCACCGAGAGTGACGCCAACGACGTTCAGGTTGCACTCGAAAAGCCAGTGTGGGACATCCGTGACCCCGAAAGTGTCAACAAATATCTCAACACCCTCGATGAGGTGAGTCTCGAAGAAGAACTCGGACGAGAGCACTTCTTCGACACCTTCCGCTTGGAGGACGACAGTCCTTTCGCGAATCTTGTGACTGCAATGATGGACTTACTCGTAGAACTTCGCGACGACCACGAAGCGAAGTTCGTCAGAGGGGCATACGACTTCTGGGAAGCCAGCTACGCGAGTGAACCAGATGAGACTCCCGATTCGTGGGAAACATTCATCGACGGGAAGCAGTCACTCCGCGACTTCATGTTCTGTCTGGAGTCCGGCCATGCACTTCTTGCTCGACTCCTACTGGCAAAGGCAACTGACGACCACGACTTCTTCCCGACAGACAAGGGGCTACGCCGCTACTTCGATGAACTCGGTGGCTTCAGTGGAAACATCACCCTCGATGCGTACCCAATCGCCGCCAACGGGATGATCGAGGATATGCGGAACCAGCTTGTCGAGAGTTTGTTCGAGGACGACATCTTCATCTGGTGGACTGACGGGTACGGTGAGCAAACCGCCAGTCAGCACAAGAACCCGTACAGCCGGTTCAAAGAGGTGGCGACGGAGGGAACCAACGTAAGCCGTGTGACGCCAGCAACCCGAGAACGGTTCAGTCGTGCCGTTGCCAACGTCGCTTTCGCTGTCCTGAAGTTCGACTTCTCCCGCATCGAAGGCGACCCGCTCGGAAACCTCTACCAGCGATACTTCGACCCGGAGACACGGAAGGCCCTTGGGGAGTTCTACACTCCACAGCCGGTTATCGACTACATCATGGACGGAGTCGACTACAACGTCGGTGTGTCTGAGGAACGCATCATTGACCCCTCCTGTGGCTCCGGTACGTTCCTCGTCGAAGCAGTGAATCGCTATCTCGAAGACGTACGTCGCTACAACGACGACCCTGATTGGGCAAAGCACCTTTCAGAACTCTGTACCCGTCCGCACATCGTCGGATTGGACATTCACCCCTTCGCTGTCCTCATGGCACAGATTCGCTTCATGGTCACAATCCTCCCGGAGTATCGGGAGGCAAAACAGGGACGGGAGGACTTCACCATCCGCCGACTTCCGATCTTCCGGACTGACTCACTCCGGAACGAGCGTGAGCTGACTGGTATCGACCTCGGTGACGAAGGCCAGACACAGATGACGCTCGACTCGATAACCGAGGACAACCAGGATGTGATGATTCCAGTGCCTCTGCCCATCGAGGTCGACGAAAGCGAGGTGGCCCAGTCCGACATCGAAGATGGGTTCCTCGTCCAGCGGGTTCGGATGCCCAAATACAACACAGCGAAGGTCAACGCTCAAATTCGGAGCTTCGGCGAATACTTCGCCGCGCTACAGGGCGTCCTCGACGTGGTGAAGTACCATATGCACGAAGGGTTGTGGGAATATACCGGTGGTCTGGAGACAGGCATCAACCGCTACACGACCCGCGAGTACGACGGTGTCGAGGAGTTCTTTGAGCCGTACGTCAACGACGTGTTGGGGACGGTTCGCTACCTCCGTGAAGACCACGGCGACGGACGGCTGTTCAAGATGTTCGAGGACAGCGTTCTCGCACTCGTCGTGAAGAACTACATGGAGTACGACTACGTGGTCGGGAACCCGCCATACGTTCGCGTTCAAAACCTCCCGGATAGACAAAAAAAGATTCTCGAAAAACAATATGATTCCACGACAGGAAACTACGACATTTACTGTGTCTTCTACGAGCGAGGACTGGAATTACTAAAGAACAGGACAGGAAAACTCGGCTACATCACCTCGAACCAGTTCCTCCTTGCAGACTATGGGGAAGGAATCCGTCGTGTGCTTCTGGAAGATGCGGCGATTGAGGAGGTGTACGACTTCCGAGATTCGGGAGTTTTCGATGATGCCGCTAATCTGCCAGTGATTCTCTTCGCGCGCGACGAGCAGGATTTAGAGGTACGGGAGAACAATCAGATTCGATGTGTACGGGTGAAGTCAAATATCGATGAACACAGTCAGAACAAGCTTGACGAGGAAGTTGTTGCCTCGGTTCGTAAGCACCGCGACGAGACACGATATAGCGACGAATATATCGATGTCTTTGACTTCCCACAGCAGAAGTTAGACGACCAGTTTTGGTCGTTGATGCCACCAGAAGAATTGAAAGTCTTCGAGAAGCTGGATTCGAAGAAAGACGGTACGATTGGAAATTTCACCGATTCCGTCTTCGCTGGCACTCAAACCAGTGCTAATGATGTGTATGTCGTGACGCTACAAGACGCCGATTATGTCGGGTCAAACGAAATTGGAGATACGGTTCATGTTTCTCCCACGGGTGATGAAGGAGAAACATTCGAGATTGAAACTGATCTGCTACGACCTTGGCTACAAGGAATTGATGTTCAACGCTGGCGTGGTGATTGGTCGGGTCAGCACGTCATTCTTCCCTACTACTTGGAGGAAACTGACGAGGGGGAAACGGTAGGAGTATACTCCCCGGAATATATCCAAGAAAATCTACCTCTCACGTGGGAGTATTTCGAATATTATCGTGATACTTTGGAGGGGAGAGAGGGCGGCCGCATGAAGGGTGAAGAGGACTGGTATGCGTTCATATACCCCAAAAACCACGAGCGATTCGAGAAGCCCAAAATCATCAATGCAGATATGGCTAGCAACGCTCGATATATGCTTGACGAGGAAGGTGAGTGGTATTTCAAGACACCGTACGGCCTCCAACTCACGACAGAATATAGATCACAAACGAAAGAAGTCGCCGGTCAACTCAATTCAGGGGCTTTGGACTTCTATCTGAAACACATCGCCCCGATGCTCCTCGGTGGAAAGTACCGTTACCAATCCCGGTATATTAGCCCGCTTCCGTGCATTGTTGAGGACGACGGTGAGTTCGAAGTTATTAGGACTGCTTTAGAGCCGATATTAGAATCGTTAGATACGAAAAATAAAATCAACCGTTTCCCGGAAGCCTATCTCGGAGACTTCGACGGCGACCTGGGTTACATCGACTACGAGTGGCAGACTCGTCGGTATCCGGTAAACGCTAACATCCAAGAGAAGGGAACTGAAGGCCGGTTCGCTGTGACGGCTGGCCGCTCAGACGAGATCTCTCATCCGATGATGGACAAGGGTGACAGGGAAGAACGGAAGCTCCGAGCGAAGTATGTCCACGCCGCCGTCGACGGACGTGACATGAAGAAGGGCGAGGGGCAGACCATCCCCATCCCTAAGACCGCTAATGGCGTGGAAGAACTCATCGAGGCACTGGAAGCCGACAAGCAAACTGTCGAAGAAACCAGCATCGAAGAACTCGAAGCCGAGATCGACGAAGCCGTCTACGACCTGTTCGACCTGACCGACGACGAGCGGCAGGTCATCGAAGACTATCTCGAAGTCTTCTGAAACAGGTCTACCGACGTGAGGGGTGGGGTACAGGGTCGGAACATCCCCGTCCAACCTTTGGATTTCTGAGTGGCACTTCGACTGTTGGAATCGAGGGGTTCACCGCATCGAGGGAGTTGCATCTCGTCTTCCAGTTGGACTCACGCTACCCCTGTCGGGTATAACTAACAGCCATGGATTCAACACTCCGCCTCGATGCGTTCGACCACTCGACAGTACCCTCGTGTTGAACCTCTCGTGTATCATCAGTGTATGCCGCTCCACTCTAACGTAATGCTAAGGGGTTTATATACCACCCCTCGCGGCTCTACTGAGCAGTCGCCGGTTCCCAGTTGGGCTTCCGTCCGTCGAATCCTCGCGGTGGAACCTGCTCGGTGAACTGCTGGTCGAACTGTCGACAGACGCGGTTGATCTCACGCTCGCTCAGGTCGAAGTCGTCGGCAACCTCCTCGAAGATTTTGTCAGTCTCCGGGCTGTTAGGATGGAAGTGCCGTTCGCTCGCGTATGGCGTGGAGTCGTCTCGGTGGACAACGTACCCGCAGGCACAGTATGCGATGAGTTCGAGGCTCTTTCCGAATCGCTCGGCATCGACGTTCGTTGCCCTCGCTTTCGCACGCCGAACTTGGCGGTCGGTCAGGTTCAGGCGTTCCCCGATATTCTCCACGATATGAGTTCGGAGGGCATATGTGTGCCATTCGGAGTGTTCCCACTTCGGCCCGTTCTTCTCCCCTCGGTGAATCTCAACGAGCATCTGGAAGTACGACTCCTTGTCGAGCTTCAAGAAATCGGAGGCCCAGCGTTCGTCGCGCACATCTGATGGGCAGAAGTATGTGTTCCAGTTCGGGTCGGGCTTCTTGAGCTGGTTGTACGCCGCCCCATCGATGCGGAGTTCCTTCTCGGCTGTCTCCTTAGACTTCTGCTTCAACGTCTGTTCGACCCGAGTCTCGGTTGGCTTCGGGTTCGACTCTGAGGTGAAAGCGTATGAATCATCGGTCGGTTCAGATTCGTCTACGAGGTAGTTCTGTCGCGTCATGGTGGGATAGCAAGAGATGTAGTTGGCAGTCTGGTTCAGATTCGGTTAACCGCGAGAAAGTCCCTTCACTCTAATAGACGGGAGCTAGCCCCTTAGTGCTGGTGTGAGAGCCATATAACAGGCGGTGACAGGGCAACTGAAGAATCAAAAAGTGGGTGGCGTTTCTCGGGATGCTTCCCTCCGGGGTTACGGTGTGAGTCCCCTTCCAAAGCGGCCTACATCTCGGTCAGGTACTCTCGCTCCTCGTCGGTCAACCCGTTGGCCTCTCGGTGACGGAGCATCCCCTTCTCGTCGAACGCTCCGAGTTCCTCGCAGACGCGAAGCCGGAGGTAACGGCGCATCGAGGCGTCGTGTCCCTCGAAGCTGTCGTGGTAGTCCATGAGGTCGTGGTACGAGGCATAGGGGAGCGGTCGGCTGTCGAACTGCTTGACCTCGTCCAAGCCTGCTTCTGCGACTTCCACCTCCCGCTCGATGAGTTCGACCACGTCGTCGTCATCCGTCTCGCGGTGAAGTCGGATGAGTGCCGCGAGGAGTGGCGCACCGGAAGGGAAGCCTGTCTCCGGTGGGGCGTCGTCGGGATAGACTGTCCCCACTGTCGCCTCGATAATCTGCCCCTCGATGCGCTGTTTCTCTCCGGGAGACTCTGCCAGTCCGTACTCGACAATCAACCGCTGTACCTCGTCAGTGTCGTACAGGTATCCGTCTGTCATCGTGTTCACCCCATCCGCTCTAGTGCGTCTCGGCGGTGTTCGACCGGGACGTTGTCGTACTTCATCGTCGTCTGCTCGCTCTTGTGCCGCAACTGTGCCTTTGCCGCCGCGAGGTCGCGTTCGTGAGTCATCGCCGTCCCCGTGGAGTGGCGAAGCGCGTACCAGCTCATCTGCCGGTTGTCCGTGGGAATCCCGGCTATGTCGCAGAGCTTCACGAGTAGCCGACGGAGGCTCTGTGTCTGGTACGGGTTTCCTTCGCGCGTGAGCCACAGTTCGTCGGCGTCGTCGTACTGCTCGTACTGCTCACGCTCGTTCATCCATCGTTCGAGGGCGTCGGTCGTTCGGTCGGAGAGTGCGACCACCCAGTTGCCATCGTTCTTTGCCGAGTCCTCTTTCGGGATGCGGAGGACACTGTTCTCCACGTCGACCCACGACACCTTCGCACGCTCCACTTCGATGGGTCGAAGCCCGCAGTCGAGGCTGACCCACGTCATTGAGGTGAACTTCCAGCTGTTCGCCCGCTCCCAGTCGTCGGCGGTGATCTCCTCTTTCGGCTTCCCGAACCGTTGGGCGAGAACCGCCTTCCACTTGTCGAGGTCGTCGCCGTGGGTATTGCTGTACGACGGAATCGAGCCGTACTCCAGTGCGGCTTCTCGCACCTTCTTCCGCTCCTCGATGGTGAGGTACTCTCGCGGCCCGGAGTCGCTACTCGTGTTGCTGAACGAACGCTCCGGTTCCCACAAGTCGTCGCCCTTCTCGTTTGCCCGCCATTTGAACAGCCGCTTGAGGGCCTTCTGTGTGTTCGCCTTGTGCGTCGCCGTTGTGTCCGAGTAGAGGAGTTCGGTCATGTAGGCGTCGGCGTGGTCGTGGGTGAACGCGACCGTGTAGCTGTCCTCCTGCTCCGTCCACACCCATCGAGCGAACTGGTCGGTTCGGTACGCCGTCGCTCGGATGGTGTCGCGTCCGTAGCCCTCTGCGAGTTCAGGGTTCTTGCCGAGATGGATGAGCCAACGCACGAACTCGATGCGGTGAGCCTCGTAGTCGGTGGCCTGCTTTTCCTTCAAGATTTCACGGCTCTTGTCGGTCACAAGTGGGAAATCCTCGGGGTTGAGACTCATGGAGAAATCCCCTTCTCGTGAATTGAGCCTGACAAGAACGCTAATCGCTGTACGGCGTCGGGGTGGGTATACGTACGAATCGAGTTGGCCTGTGGGGTGAACATAGTTTTGTCACTCCACGGCTGAAATTGGGCGGTAGAAGCCGTAAGGATGCTCGGTAGGGGATTTGAACCCCTGTCCTCGGCTCGAAAGGCCAAGATGATTGGCCGGACTACACCAACCGAGCTTCCATTTACGTCTGGCGCGGGGATTTGTTTAAAGATTCCGTTACGGCGCGGGTTCGGTAGGGAGAGTCACCCGGGGGCTTACTTGCCTTCGAACTCCGGCTCCTCGTCGCTCATGAACGCCGTGATGCCCGTCATCAGGTCCTCGGTGTTCATGAGGTGGCCGAACGCCTGCGCCTCGATTTCGAGGCCGGCTTCTTCGTTCTCCCAGCCCTTGGACATCGCACGCTTCGTGAACTTCTGGGCGATAGGCGGCCCACCAGCCATCGACTGCGCGAGTTCCATCGCCTTCTCGTGGAGTTCGTCGTTGCCGACAACCTCGTTGAGGAAGCCGTAGCGTTCCATCGTCTCGGCGTCGAAGCGGTCGGCCGTGAAGATGATCTCCTTTGCACGGCCCTCGCCGACGATACGCTGGAGCCGCTGGGTGCCGCCCCAGCCGGGCAGCAGCCCGAGGTTGTGCTCGGGCTGGCCGAGTTCCGACCGCTCGCTGGCGACGCGCAGGTCCGCACAGGTCGCGAGTTCCATCCCGCCGCCGAGACAGTAGCCGTCGATACCGGCGACGACCGGCATATCGCAGTCCTGCAGTTTGCCGAACGTCGACTGGCCCTTCCGCGAGAGTTCGACGGCACCGATGGGGTCCGCGCCACCGGCGGCCATGCTCTGGACGTCGGCTCCGGCGGAGAAGGCGCGGTCGCCCTCACCCGTGAGTAGAATCGCCCGAACCTCGTCGTCGGCTTCGAGCAGGTCGATGGCCTCACTGAGTTCGTCCAGCAGCTCGCCGCTGATGGTGTTCATGCGGTGCGGGCGGTCGAGGACGACGTGGCCGACCTTCCCCTCGCGCTCGATGCGGATGGTCTCGAAGTCGTGGCCCGCCTCCTCTTCCTCGTCTCCGCCGTAGAACCCCTCGTCAGCCTCGGCGAGTTCGCGGAGATAGTCGACGGCGACGTAGCGGTCCTCGCCCGTCTCGTCGTGCAGGTCGTCGAGCGTCTCGACGAGGCCTGCGAGGCCCGCACTGTCGGCCATCTTCGCCGGGCCGTCCGGGTAGCCCGCACCGAGTTGCATCGCGCGGTCGATGGCGGCCGGGTCGGCGACGTCGTTCGCGACGAGTCCGGCGACCTCGTTGGCCATCAGCGCGAGCAGACGGTCGGCGACGTCTTCGCGACCCTCGTCGCTCGGTACCTGCGCGCCGTCGCCGTCCTCGTAGTCGTAGAAGCCCTTGCCGCTCTTCTTGCCGAGATTCCCGTTTTCGACTTTCTCAGCCAGGAGCGGGCACGGCCGGTAGGCGTCGCCGAGTACCTCGTGCATATACTCCAGCACGTGGAAGCCGACGTCGATGCCGACCTGGTCGGCGAGTTCGAAGCTGCCCATCGGCAGCCCGAGGTCGTACTTCGTCGTGCTGTCGACTTCGGCAATCGTCGCGGTCTCGTTGTCGACGATCCATGCCGCCTCGTTCATCAGGGGGACGAGCACGCGGTTGACGATGAAGCCGGGGCTGTCCTTGCGGACGCGGACGGGCGTCTTGCCCATCTCGTCGGCGAGCGCCTCGATGGCGTCCATCGTCTCGTCGGAGGTGTGCGCGCCGGAGATGACCTCGACCAGCTGCATCCGCACCGGCGGGTTGAAGAAGTGCATCCCGCAGAACTGCTCGGGGCGGTCTGTGACTTCCGAGAGTTCGGTGATGGAGAGACTGGAGGTGTTGGTCGCGAAGATGGCGTCGGCGGGCGCGTGCTCGTCGATCGCGCCGTAGACCTCCTTCTTGATCTCCATCTTCTCGGGGACGGCTTCGATGACGACGTCGGCGTCGGCGACGGACTCGCCCGCGTCGACGAAGGTGGTCACGCGGTCCAACGCGGCCTCGGCCTCGTCGGCACTGATGCGGTCCTTCTCGGCGAGCTTGTTCAGCGACCACTCGATCTGGTCGTAGCCCTTCTGGACGAACTCCTCGTTGATGTCTCGGAGGTTGACCGTGTAGCCTGCGAGGGCGGCGACTTCGGCGATACCGTGGCCCATGTTCCCGGCACCGAGAACCGTGACCGTGTTGATATCATCAATGTCCATGCGAGATGGGTCGGCTTCTGCCCGTTTCAACGTTTCCACTCTCCGCGTTTCCAACTCACGACGAGTTTATTTCGTCTCACCCCGACCGCCGGACGTCGGCGGGGCGCAACCGATTTGCACCTCCGCGACAACGTCAGCACGTGACAGACGCCGACGCTCCGACCCCCCACGACCATCTGCGGACGACCGACCTCGAACCGCTCGTCGAGACCTACGGTGAACTCCATCTCGACCCCTCCGACGACCTCTTTCAGCGGCTCGTCGTCTCCGTCGTCAACCAACTCATCTCGACGGAGGCCGCGAAGACGATTCGCGGTCGGCTGTTCGACCGGTTCGAGGTGACACCGGCGGGAATCCTCGCGGCCGACGCCGACGCCCTCAGAGAGGTCGGTCTCTCCGGGCAGAAGGTCGAGTACGTCAAAAACGTCGCCCGTTGGTTCGACGAGCAGGACGTGACCCGCGACCGCTTCACCGACATGACCGACAGCGAGGTCGTCGCCGACCTCACGGAAATCACGGGCATCGGCGACTGGACCGCCGAGATGTTCCTGATGTTCGGTCTCGGCCGCGAGGACGTCTTCCCGGTCGGCGACCTCGCCGTCCGCCGCGGCATGGAACAGCTGTTCGGTGAGATGACCCGCGGCGAGATGCGCACCCGAGCGGAGCCGTGGGCACCGTACCGCTCCTACGCAGCACTCTACATCTGGCAGCACTACACCGACGGCGACGCCGACATCGACGGCATCGAGTTCTGAGACCTTCCGCCACCACAAACGAGATTCGCTCTCCGCCCCAACTATGACCATGCACCGCGACGCGGTCCGGCGGGCGTGGGACGCAGTGGCCGACGACTACGCGGCAAAACGTCGCGCCGACGGCGAAGACGCCGCGCTCATCGAGGACCTGCTCGCCGACCTTCCTGCGGACGCCCGCGTCCTCGACGTGGGCTGTGGCGACGGCCAGCGAACCCTGACGAACCTCGTCGGCGCGGCCGACGCGCTCGGTCTCGACTTCTCGCGTCGCCAACTCGAACTCGCCCGCGGAGCCGCTCCCGACGCCCGTCTCGTGCAGGCGGACATGACTGCCCTGCCCGTCGCCGACGGGGCGGTCGACGCCATCACGGCGTACCACGCGGTCTTCCACGTCTCGCGCTCTCAGCATCCCGCGGTCTACGAGGAGTTCGCCCGCGTCCTCGCTCCCGGTGGCCGTCTGCTCATGACCGTCGGCGCGGGCCGCAGCGACGCCACCCGCCGGAACTGGCTGGACAGCGGCCACGCGATGTACTGGAGTACGCCGGGCCGTCGCGCGACCGTCTCACAGCTCGACGAGGCTGGCTTCGACGTGGTCTGGGAGCGGTTCGTCGACGACCCGCTCGGCAGTCAGGCACTGTTCGTGCTCGCCGAGCGGCGACCGTAGCGGCCCGGACGCGAGCGTGCGCTCGGTTTTTCTCTCTCTCCTTCGCACACGATCGTGAGAGAGAGACAGGACTGGGAGCGAAGCGAGAGAAAGGGGGAGAAAACCGAGAGGAAGGAGAGACAGAAGAACCCGTGAACCGCGTCGGAGGTTACTCTTCGAGGAAATCTTCGCCGTCGGTACGCGGCTTGTTGTCGGCGTCGGAGCGGCGACGGACGTCGACGCGGTAGTGTTCGAGGATGTCGCGGCCGAGGAGGAGGGGATAGTCCATGTGGCTGCGGTCCTCGACGCTGGCGGTGACGGTGTGCTGCGTCCCGCCGATACCGATGACGAGGTCGACGACGGGGCGTGCCTTGCCGGTCTTGAGGCTCCCGGACTTGACGCGGGTCATGCTCTTGATGGGACCGGCACCGATCTCGGCGGCGAGGCTCGTGTCGATGCTGGTCCGGGTCGCGCCCGTGTCGGACTTGGCCTTCGCCTGCGTGGAGCCGCTGGTCCCCGAGACGACGACGTCTTCGATGTAGCCGATGATGGGGACGTCCTGGTGTTCCGGCGGTTCGACCCGCGGCTTGCAGGAGGGTTCGGAGTCGTCGAGCGTCGCGGCGAGGTCCTCGACGCGGTCCATGTCGACGGTGCCACCAGCACGCTCGATGGCCGTCTTCGCGATGTAGGGCGCGGGGCTGGTGCCCGTCGCCTTGTGGAGGCCCTTGAACCCGGCCGTGGGGTTGACTTCGAGGACGAACCAGCCGTCGTTGCCCTCGATGAGGTCGACGCCGGCGTAGTCGAGTCCCATGACGTCTGCGGCGTAGAGCGCGGTCTCGGCCGCCTCGTCGGGCATCTCGTCGGTGGCGTTGAGCACGTCGCCGCCGAGGGCGACGTTCGTCCGCCAGTCACCCTCGGGGGCGAAGCGGTACATCGCGCCGATGATCTCGCCGTCGACGATGTAGACGCGGAGGTCGCGGTGACGCTCGCCGTCGCGGTCGATGAGACTCTGGAGGAACGCCTGGCGGTTGCCGACCTTCGGGTTGACCGGCTCCGTCAGGTCGACCTTCCACGTCCCGCCGCCGTGGGTGCCGATGGCGGTCTTGTAGACGCCGACCTCGCCGAACTTCTCGCGACCCTGGTTCAGCCGGTCGTTCGAGAGCGCGAGCAGGGCGTCGGGGACCTTGATGTTCCAGTTCGCGAGCGTCGCCGCCGTCGCGAACTTGTGGATGGAGGCCATCACGGCGTCCGGCTCGTTCAGCATCGGCCGGACGCGGTTGAACGTCGTCGCCAGCCCGAGCAGTTCTGCGGGTTCCTCCGTGTTCGAGAGGAGCAGCCGGTTGGCGACGATGTCGATGTCCGGCTCGATGGTCAACTTGCTGTTCTCGACGCTGATGGCCGTGTTCTCCTGGCGCAGCCAGACAGGGGTGTGGCCGAGGTCTTCGACGGCGTTGAGGATCGCTTTCGTCTCCTTACTGTTGTGGAGCGAGAGGACGCCGACTCGGACCGGGCCTGTTTCGTCGGATGAATCCATTAGACTGTGGTATCAGACTCCGGTTTCAAATGGTTGCCGGTCTGCTAAAACGAAAGTTCGGGAACATCTCGGGGCGCGGCAGGGGCGTTTTATATACGGCCCTCTCCGAGGAAGGGTATGAGCGACGACGGGGCCTTCACCTACTCCGGAGGCAAAGTCGCGCCGGGCGAACGGCAGAACATTCGCTACGGCATCAGCGAGACGTATCTCGGCGACCCAATCAGAATCCCGGTCAGCATCATCAACGGCGAGCGGCCGGGACCGACGGTGTTCCTCTCGGCGGCGGCCCACGGCGACGAACTCAACGGTATCGAGGTCGTCCGCGAGGTCGCCTACGAGTGGGACCTCTCGGACCTCGCGGGCACGCTGGTCTGTATGCCCGTGCTGAACGTCCCGGGCTTTCTCTTCCAACAGCGGTATCTCCCCATCTACGACCGCGACCTGAACCGCTCGTTCCCCGGTCGGCCGGACTCGACGAGCGCGAAACGGATGGCCCACCGCATCTTCCAGAACTTCATCGAACCCTGTGACTTCGGGCTGGACTTCCACACGTCGACGCGAGGGCGGACGAACATGCTCCACGTCCGAGCCGATATGTCCGACGACAAGGTCTCGCGGCTGGCGAAGGCCTTCGGGACGAACGTCGTCATCGACAGCGAGGGACCGAGCGGCAGTCTCCGGGGCGAGGCGAGTCGTGCCGGCGTCCCGACCATCACCATCGAGATGGGCGAGGCCCACCGGTTCCAGCGCGTCCTCATCGACGAGGCACTCGCCGGCACTGACAGCGTCTTCGCCGAATACAGCCTGCGCGAGACGACGGCCGTCCGCTGGCCCGGCTGGCGGACCATCATCACCGACGACCAGGAGAAGACGTGGATCCGCGCCGACGCGGGCGGCATCGTCGATATGCATTTCGAACGCGGCTCGTTAGTCCACGAGGGCGACCGCATCTGTACCATCACCAACCCGTTCAAAGACGACAACACGGTCGTCGAGGCACCCTTCACCGGACTGCTCGTCGGTCTCCTGGAGAACCCCGTCGTCTACCCCGGCAACCCGCTGTGTCATCTGGTCGAACTCGACGACGTGACCCGCCGGGTCGTCGAACAGGAACAGTCGCCGGAGCACGCACACCACACGTAGCTCGTCGGTGACACAGTTCGTCGGTGACACGTGGCGCGTCGGTAATACGTAGCCCACTGTGAGCCACTGTGACCGACCCCTGGTAACAGGAGAGTCGACCGCCCGGTCGGTGGGCCGTGTCCGGTGTGTCGGACGGCCGCGACACGGAGACGGCCGTTCGTCACACCCGGCATCCGTTGCCGGATCTCGACGCGCGCACACGTAACTTCTATGACCCCCCGCTCCTGAGGCTTACAGGAGTATGAGTCAGTCTTACAATCGAGGCCTCATCGAGGACTTCGGCCGGTGGCGGGAGTTCTCGGCTGGTATGTGGGCCTGGATCTTCCACAAGTTCACCGGGTGGGTGTTGGTGGGCTACCTGTTCACCCACATCGCCGTCCTCTCGACGGCACTCTCCGGTGACGCGGCCTACACGACGACGATTCAGGCGCTCGAGAGCCTGCTCGTCGTCCGACTCCTCGAAGTCGGCCTGCTGGCGGTCGCAGTCTTTCACATCCTGAACGGACTGCGTCTGCTGATGGTCGACCTTGGAATCGGGCTGGAGGCACAGGACAAGAGTTTCTACGCGTCGCTGGTCTTGACCGGCGCGATCGTCGTCGCGAGCGTTCCGACGTTCGTGGCGGGGGTGTTCTAAGATGGCAGAACGTTACAGCTCCTTCCAAGGCGGCACGCAGCGGTGGCTGTGGCAGCGTCTCACGGCGGCGTTCCTCGTCGTCGTGCTCGCGTTCCACTTCTTCCTGCTTCACTTCGTCAACCACGCCGACGAAGTGACGTTCGCGATGAGCGCGGCACGGATGGAACAGCTCACGTACTTCTCGTTGATGATTCTGTTCCTCGTCACCGCGACGTTCCACGGCGTCAACGGCGTCTACAACGCGCTTGTCAACCAGGGACTCACGGGCCAGAAGCTGGCCGCCGTGAAGTGGACACTCGTCGCCGCGAGCGTCGTCCTCATCGTGCAGGGCGTCCGTACGGCACTGGCATGGGCAGGAGGCGTTCCGATCTAACATGAGTACGCAAGTACCCGAAACACAGGAGACGGCAGAGCCGGAGGCCGAGGAGACCTCCGCCGCACAGCAGAAGCGTCAACAGAAGAAAGAGAGCCGTCGCGAGATGGTCGAGCGCGCGAAGCAGGAACTCGAAGCCGAACGTGACCTCGAAGACGAGGAGACGTACAAGCTGAAGGTCTTCCGTTACGACCCCGAGGTCGCCGCGAAGCAGGAACCCCGCTTCGACGAGTTCCACGTCCCCTTCCACAAGGGGATGACCGTCCTCGACGCGCTGATGTACGCCCGCGACCACTACGACGCCAGTCTGACCTTCCGACACTCCTGTCGGCAGGCGGTCTGTGGCTCGGACGCGCTGTTCGTCAACGGTCGCCAGCGACTCGGCTGTCAGACCCAGCTCGCGGACCTCGAGGAACCGGTCCGTATCGAGCCGCTCCCCCACCAGGAGGTCGTCAAGGACCTCGTCGTCGAGATGGAGCACTTCTACGACCAGATGGAGTCGGTCGAGCCGTACTTCGACGCCGAGGAGACTCCTGAGGGCGAAGAGCAGCGACAGAGCCGCGAGAACCACGAGAAGGTCAAGATGTCCACGCGCTGCATCTGGTGTGGTGCGTGTATGTCCTCGTGTAACATCGCCGCCGGTGACAACCAGTATCTCGGTCCCGCCGCCATCAACAAGGCCTACCGCTTCGCGATGGACGAGCGCGAGGGCGAGAACCGCAAGGAACACCGGATGGAGATCCTGGAGCAGGAACACGGCGTCTGGCGGTGTCAGACCCAGTTCTCCTGTACGGAAGTGTGCCCGAAGGACATCCCCCTGACGGAACACATCCAGGAGCTGAAGCGTGAGGCAGTCAAGAGCAACCTGAAGTTCTGGTAACAACGGAGAACACAACAATGTACGAACACGATGTGCTGGTCGTCGGTGCAGGCGGTGCGGGACTACGTGCGGCTGTCGCGGCCCACGAACAGGGTGCGGACGTGGCGATGGTCACGAAGCTGCACCCGGTCCGCAGCCACACCGGCGCGGCCGAGGGTGGTATCAACGCGGCACTGCAGGAGGGCGACTCCTGGGAGCTGCACGCCTACGACACGATGAAGGGGTCGGACTATCTCGGCGACGCCCCGACCATCGAGACACTCGCGCAGGAGGCACCCAACGAGGCGATCCAGCTCGAACACTGGGGAATGCCGTTCTCCCGCGAGGACGACGGCCGCGTCTCCCAGCGACCGTTCGGTGGCCTCTCGTATCCGCGGACGACGTACGCGGGTGCGGAGACGGGCCACCACATGCTGCACACCCTGTACGAACAGGTCGTCAAGCGCGGCATCACGGTCTACGACGAGTGGTACGTGATGAACCTCGCCGTCAGCGACGAGGAGGACCCGCGCGACCGGAGCTGTCACGGTGTCGTCGCCTACGACGTCCAGAGCGGTAACATCGAGGGCTTCAAGGCCCGAAACGGGGTCATCCTCGCGACCGGCGGGCTCGGGCAGGCGTTCGACCACACGACGAACGCCGTCTCCTGTACCGGCGACGGGCAGGCGATGGCCTACCGAGCGGGCGTCCCGCTGGAGGACATGGAGTTCGTCCAGTTCCACCCGACGACGCTCCCCTCGACCGGCGTCCTCATCTCCGAGGGTGTCCGTGGCGAGGGTGGCATCCTCTACAACAAAGACGGCGAGCGCTTCATGTTCGAACACGGCTACGCGAACAACGACGGCGAACTCGCCTCCCGCGACGTGGTGTCGCGTGCCGAGTTGACCGAAGTCAACGAGGGCCGCGGCATCGAGGACGAGTACGTCCACCTCGACATGCGCCATCTCGGTGAGGAGCGCATCATCGACCGCCTGGAGAACATCCTCCATCTCGCTCGGGACTTCGAGGGCGTCGACGGACTCGAAGAGCCGATGCCGGTCAAGCCCGGCCAGCACTACGAGATGGGCGGTATCGAGACGAACGAGCACGGCGAGACCTGTGTTACGGGTCTGTACGCGGCGGGCGAGTGTGCCTGTGCCAGCGTCCACGGGGCGAACCGTCTCGGTGGCAACGCGCTGCCCGAACTCCTGGTGCTCGGTGCCCGCGCCGGTCGCCACGCCGCTGGCGTCGACCTCGGCGAACCGCAGGTCGGAACCGGCCGTAGCGGTGACGAGGAGACCGACGAGGTCGACTCTCCGGTCACGCTCGGCGAGGCAGGTATCTCCGACGAAGCCATCGCGGACGGTGGGTCGGCCGCCGTCTCCGGTGCGGACGAACTCATCGAACTCGCCGTCGACCGCGAGAAACAGCGCGTCGACCATCTGATGGAGAAAGACGAGGGGCTTCAGCACGCCGAGATCCGCGCGAAGCTCCAGAAGGCGATGACCCGCTGGGTCAACGTCTTCCGCGAGGAGGAGGGCCTGAAGAAGGCGCTCGAAGTCATCCGCGAGGTCCGCGAACTCTACGAGGAGGTCTACGTGGCCGACCCCTCGAAGACGTTCAACACCGACCTGCAGATGACCTACGAGACGCGTAACGTCATCGACGTCGCCGAGGCCATCACCGTCGGCGCGCTCGTCCGCGAGGAGTTCCGCGGTGCCCACTGGCGCAAGGAACACCAAGAGCGCAAAGACGAGAACTGGCTCAAGCATACGATGCTCGACTGGAACGACGGCAGCCCGGAGGTCTACTACAAACCCGTCGTCCTCGAGGGCGAAGAGAAGACCTACGAGCCGAAAGAGCGCAGCTACTGAACCCATACGGGCTTTTTTCGACCGTCGATACGACACGCCGAGCACCGGCAGTCCACACGCTCTGACGCCGCCCGTGTCGGCCCGCCGTCGGCCGGTAACGAAGATATTTGTGCCCCCGACACTTACAGTCGGGTGGAAGGGTGGCTCAGTGGTAGAGCATCACCGTTGGGGGCATTGCCCCAGCGCGGTGGATATTGGCTTCGCGTGGTTCGACTCCCGCCCCTTCCGCTGTCGACGACAGTCGAAACCGTGAGCGACTCGCCGGTAATCCGTGCCGCTCCGACGGATTCACTCGAAAACGAATTCGCGCTGAAACGGGGCCCAGGCGGTCGCTCTCTCCTGTTTCATCTGATTTCGACAATCGTTGAATAGGGGTTTTATTATCGTCGAAACCACAGTCACGTCTAACGATGATGCAGCAACCACAGGCGGCGACACTCCCCGCAGAGCTCAACTCGCCGCGAGCGAAGCTCGTCTATCTGTACCTCTCGACGCACGGCGGTGCCACGCTTTCGGAACTACAGGACGGACTGAACATGAAGAAGCTCTCGCTCTACAGTATCCTCCGGACGCTCACCGACCAGCAGCTCGTCGCACGCGACGCCGACTACTACGCGCCCCAGTAGTCAGAGCAAGCTCAGCACTGCTCCGAGCAGGACGAGCGCGAAGATGAGGAGTGTGACGGCGAGGAAGAACGTATCGGAACCTTTCATAATTACTCTTTGGCGGTTCTGCGTTATACCTTCTCCGCTGGCGCGGACTCGTTCCCGACCAAAGCGAATCCACCAAGCTGCCGGTGGTGAGACGCCGTAGCCGCCTCTCACGGACGCCTCACCGACTCCCGAGGACTCGTGAGCCGAACGTACCGGTCCGGAGACAAAATATCGACGCTTAAGCTGCTGGAATTAGTTCGTGTCTCCATGGGGACCCTCCAAACTCGGGATACGGCGACGCTCGTCCGGATCACTCGCACCATGAACAGCCACGGGGCGATGACCGTCGAGACCCACGACACCAACGCGACCCGCTACGTCGTCGACTACGCCGACGAAGACCTGCGGGCGACGCTCCGACAACTGCCGGAGGGGTCGTCGATCCCGCTCACGCTCGAGTCGGCCGGGAGTCGCGCGAACGTCTGGAAGGCTATCGACATCCGGTAACGCGGTCTGACCTCTCGCTGTCGCTCGGAGATTTCAAGCCAAGAGTGGGATTCGAACCCACGAAGTCTCGATTACAAGTCGAGTGCATGAACCGCCCATGCTCTCTTGGCACACCGGACGTCGTCAGCGTCCTGCCGTTAGTTACGTCTCCTCCTTCGAGTTATTATCGTTTTCGACACGCTTCTCCAATTCCACGCGGTGGACGTCGTAGCCGTGTCGCCGATAGAAGCGTCTCGCAGCCTCGTTCTCGGCCATCGCGTCCAACGTGACGACCTCGATGCCACCGGAGGCGAGCATCGACTCCGCTCGTTCCAGGAGGGCCGAGCCGACGCCCTCGCCCCGGCGGTCCGGCCGGACGTAGATGTTCTGGACGACGCCGCGGACGGCGTCCTGTTCGTACTGGCCTGCTTCGGGGGCGAACATGACGAAGCCGACGATCTCGGTGTCGCGGGCGACCAGGATGCCGCCGGCGACGACGTGATGGGCGATGCTGTCGCGGATGTGGTCGCGGTTCTCGGGCGCGAGGAGCCGCGACCCGTACCGCCGCTGGTCACGGGCGAGTGCTACCCAGAGGTCGGCGAGTTCGTCGACCTCGTCGGTCGTCGGAGGTTCGATATCCATGAGAGCCCGTCGCGGTGGTGTGTGACGGTGGGAACCCCTTCGGCGGACACGGGATTAACCCTTTACTCCTCGTGCCCGCGCGGTCGCCGTCGCTCGGCCCTCGCGACCGGGAGACCTGACAGCCGTCTCCGATAATCCGCGCTCGGAGGTAGGAACCCTTTTATGTGAATGAGTGTCCCAGAGTAACGTGTGGTTGAGTAACAATGGGGATAGCAGATAATACCAGCCGTGGTCGGGAGCTCGTGACCGAGCGTCCGATGGTGCTTCTCGGGCTGATCGTTGGCCTGGTGGTGCTGGTCGACCTCGTAAACAAGCTGATGACCGGGCAGGTGAGCAGTTCGACGCTCTTCGTCTACGTCTGGCGTGGCGTCGTCAACGGGCTCGTTATCGGCTTGGCGGGTGTCGGCCTCTCGATGACGTATAGTATTCTGAACTTCGCGAACTTCGCACACGGCGACTACATCACGAGCGGCGCGTTCGCCGGATGGGTCGCCACGTGGGTCGTCGCCGGCTTCGGCATCGCCGACATCGGCAGCCTCCTCGTACTCGGTGCGGGTGGCGACGTGTTCTCCTCGCAGTTGGGGACGAGCGTCCTCCGCGCGCCGCTGGCCATCGTCGTCGGCCTCGTCGTCGCCGGTCTCGGAGCCATCGCGCTGTCGCTTCTCATCGACCGACTCGTCTACAAACCGATGCGGAACCAAGACGGTATCGCGCTCCTCATCGCGAGTATCGGTGTCGCGTTCATCCTGCGGTATATGCTGGTGTTCGTCTTCGGCACGTCGGTCCGCTCCGTCGCCGAGACGCCGCCTGCGGTCAGAGGCACCATCGGCGGCCTGGAGTACGGCTTCGGCTACCACGAGATCACGCTCGCCGTCTGCGCCATCGCGCTGATGCTGGGCGTCCATCTCCTGCTCCAGCGAACCAAACTCGGCAAAGCGATGCGGGCGATGTCCGACAACCAGGACCTCGCACGCGTCACGGGTATCCCCACCGAGCGGGTCATCCGCTGGACGTGGATCATCGGTGCGGGTCTCGCCGGCGTCTCTGGCTACCTCCTCATCTTGGAGTCGGGGACGATCGCGTACAACCGCGGCTGGATTCTCCTGCTGCTCATCTTCGCAGCGGTCATCCTCGGCGGTATCGGCTCCATCTACGGGGCCATCTTCGGTGGTCTCGTCATCGGCCTGACCGACACCGTCTCGCAGGTCTGGCTGCCGAGTGAGTTCACGCAGGCCGCCGCGTTCGCCCTGATGATTCTCATCTTGCTGTTCAAACCGAACGGACTGTTCAGCGGGAGGACGACTGCATGAGCGTCCTCGACCGCTTCCTCGGCGACGATACCACCGAGGAGAAGACGCCGCTGCAACGCGTCTTCTCCAGTGACGCCGCGATGGTCGTCGGCCTGCTGTTGGCCGTCTACGCCGTCTTCGTCGTCATCGGGACGATTCTCGGCTACAACCTCAACGGACAGGTCAACGCCCTCGCGCGGCTGACGTTCCTGACGGCGGTCTATTCGCTCGTCGTGCTCGCGTTGAACCTCCACTGGGGATACACGGGCCTGTTCAACATCGGTGTGGCGGGCTTCATGGCCGTCGGGACGTACACGATGATGATGGTCTCGGCCGCGCCCGACGCCCGCGTGCCCGGACTCGGCCTCCCGCTGTGGGTTGGCATGATCGCCGGTATGGCTGCGGCTTCACTCATCGGCCTCATCGCGGCGTTGCCGGCACTCCGGCTTCGCGCGGACTATCTCGCTATCGTCACCATCGCGTTCTCCGAGATCATCCGTATTTCCTATCTCTCGTCGACACTCCAGTCGTTCACTATCGCCGGAACCGAACTCGGGACCGGCGGTGGTGGCGGTATCGGCATCCAGAACGACCCCGATACGGTCATCTTGGAGGCACTCAACGGTCTCCCCGGTATCGGCGGTCTCCTCTCGGGGATCACGAACGTTGCACAGAGTGCGGGCGTCCAACCGACAGTCATCAACAACTGGATCTACGCCGTCGTCCTGCTCGTCTTCGTCGTCGGGTTCTACTGGCTGCTCTCGCGTATCAGCAACTCGCCGTTCGGCCGCGTGCTGAAGGCGATCCGCGAGGACGAAGACGTCGCCCGCGCACTCGGGAAGAACACGAACCTGTTCAAGATCAAGGCGTTCATGGTCGGCTGTGCCCTCATGGGGCTGGGCGGCATCCTCTGGCAGGGAAGCCGCGGGTTCGTCAACCCCAACTCGTTCCTGCCGCAGGTGACGTTCTTCATCTGGATCGCGCTCATCATCGGCGGTGCCGGTTCGAACACCGGCAGCGTCGTCGGCGCGGCGTTGTTCGCGGCCGTCCTCTTCGAGGGACCGCGCTACATCGCCAACGTGGCGAGCCAGACGCTCGACCTCGGCAGATCGCCGCAGACGTTCGCCGCTGCGGTCGGCGCGCTGTTCGACCTCGAAATCGCGACGTTCTTCGCGTACGCGCTGAACAACATCGCACCGCTTCGGCTCGTATTGGTCGGTGTGGTGCTCATCTGGCTGATGCAGAACCGTCCGGAGGGACTGCTCGGCCACCGCAAAGAGTCGGCCTCCAGCATTCCGCTCGGCCGTCCGGCCGGGAAGTCGGTCGCCGCTGACGGAGGTGAGTCCGATGAGTAGCGATATGCCGACGGTCACAGACGAGGACGACCGAGGTGCCTCGGCCGTCGAACCGACGGCTGGCGACGCGCCACCGCTCCGTGTCGAACATCTCCGAAAGACCTTCGGCGGCATCACCGCCGTCGACGACACCTCCTTCGAGATCGAGCAGGGCAAGATTACGGGTCTCATCGGCCCGAACGGCGCGGGCAAGTCGACGACGTTCAATCTCATCACGGGCTTTCTGAGTCCGGACAGTGGGAGCGTCGAACTGTACGGCCAGGACATCACCGGGATGGCCCCGTACAACATCGCCGACCGCGGGATGGTCCGGACGTTCCAGATCGCCCGCGAGCTGTCGGAGATGACCGTCCTCGAGAACATGATGCTCGCCCCGAAGCACCAGCAGGGCGAAGCTCTGTGGCGCTCCGTCGCGCCCGGCGCGCGTGCGCAGGTCCAGAAGGACGAACAGGCCGTCCTCGAACGCGCGTGGGAGATGCTCGACTTCTTCGACATCGACCATCTCGCCGAGGAGTACGCCGGCAACCTCTCGGGTGGCCAGCGGAAGCTGCTGGAGATGGCCCGCGCGCTCATGACCGACCCGGACATCCTGCTGCTCGACGAACCGTTCGCTGGCGTCAACCCCTCGCTGGAGGAGAAACTCCTCGAACACATCCGTGAACTCCGCGAGCAGGGCTACACCTTCCTGCTCGTCGAACACGACATCGACCTCATCATGGAGAACTGCTCGCGCGTGCTCGTGCTTCACCAGGGCAAACTGCTCGCCGAAGGACCGCCGGAGGAGATCAAGAACGACGAACGCGTCATCGAGGCGTATCTCGGAGGTGAAGTCGAATGAGTACCGCAAGACGTTCCGGCTCGCTTCGCTCCGCGGGCTGCGACTTGCGTACTCACGCTCACCACTGGGGGTGGTTCGCGTGAGCCTCCTCAACGTCAGCTCCCTCGACGCCGGCTACGGCGACCTCCAGATCCTGACCGACGTCGACCTCGAAGTCGAGGACGGCGAGTACGTCACCATCGTCGGCCCGAACGGCGCGGGCAAGTCGACGTGCATGAAGTCCGTCTTCGGGCTGACGACCCACATGGGCGGAACCGTCACCTTCGACGGACAGGACATCACCGGCCTGCCGCCCGAGGAGATCATCCACTACGGCATCGGCTACGTCCCACAGAACGACAACATCTTCGGCAACATGACCGTCCGCGAGAACCTGGAGATGGGTGCTTACATCCTCGATGAGGTGCCGCAGGACGCACTCGACGCGGTCTTCGAGCGGTTCCCCATCCTCGAAGAGCGCCAAGAGCAGAAGGCCGGGACGATGAGCGGTGGTCAGCGACAGATGCTCGCGATGGGCCGCGCGCTCATGCTCGAACCCGACCTCCTGCTCCTCGACGAGCCGTCGGCGGGACTCGCCCCCGACCTCGTCCAGGACATGTTCGACCGCATCGACAGGATCAACGACGCCGGCACGGCCATCCTGATGGTCGAGCAGAACGCCAAGCAGGCACTGCGCCGGTGTGACCGCGGCTACGTCCTCGTCAACGGTAAGAACGGCTACGTCGGCAGCGGCGACGACCTCCTCGGCGACGAGGAAGTCCGACAGCGGTTCCTCGGCGGCTGACGGTCGCCTCGCGGTTCGTCGACGCCCCGTTTTTTGACCGACTTTCTCCGGCGACGCCCCGTTTCCGACCTGTTGGGACGATCCTGTACCAGTCTGCCTGGACAGTTGCCCGGCGTTCACGACGGAGCGGAAGTTGACAGCTATATCCGACAACCGTGTGTTCCCACGGATATGCAGTTCTGTGACGAGTGCGGTTCGTTGATGCACACGGAGGGCGACAGGTGGGTGTGTCGCTCCTGTGCGAACGAGGAGCGACGGGACTCGCAGGCGGAAGCGGCGATGTCGCTCCAAGATGGACAGCAGGACGACGGCGCGCCCGCCGTCGCCGACGCAACACAGTCAACCGGAGAGACGATGCAGGAGTCCTGTCCGGCGGACGACTGCGATGGCGACCGAGCCTACTCCCAGATGATGCCGAAGCCGGGTGGCTCCTACGAGGTTCGGCTGTTCACCTGCGCCGAGTGCGGCCGCAAGTGGCGCGAGTCCTGACTCCGCCGTCACTCAAGCGTCGCCGGTTCTCCGAATAGAGGCGACGCCGACAGCCGTCGCTCGCGACGAGTGAAAAAACGGGAAAACTGGGTGGTTACGCCTCGAACTGAATCGTGTCGACGACTTCGATACCGGAGTCGGTGTCGGGCGCGAACTGCCAGACGGCGTAGGTAACCGCCTTCATATCGCCGTTGTCGTCGAAGTCGACGCTGCTGGAGGCACCGGCGTAGTTGATGTCTTCGCCGTTGGCGGCTGCGACGACACCCTCTGCGAGGTTCTCGATGGTGACTTCCATCCCCTCGGGGTTGGCGACTTCACGCATCGCATCGCGGACGGCCGTCCCGTCGTTCTCCCCTGCCATCGCGTTCGCGAGGATGAGCGCCGCGGCGGCGTCGTAGGAGTGGGCGTTGAAGACCGAGGGAGCGCGTCCGTACTCCTCGCGGTAGGCCGCGGCGAAGGCGTCTGCGGCCGGGCCGGACGGCTGCGGGACGGTCCCGGTGACGTTCTCCATCGGGTTGCCGACCTGCTGTTGCATCCCGGCGTCCTGCATCCCGTCCGTCACGAGGATGTCGGTGCCGTCGTCGAAGTCGGCGTAGTAGTCAGTGAACAGCTGGACACCCGAGGCCGGGTAGCCGATGACGACCAGCGTGTCCGGGTCGTTCGAGAGTGCCGACTGGAGCTTCGAGGTGTACGACGCCTGCTGCTTCTCGAAGGAAGTCTGCGACTGGACCGTTCCGCCGTTGTTCTCGAAGGCGTTGGCGAACGCCTGCGAGAGGAGCTGGCCGTAGTCGTTGTTGACGTAGAGCGTCGCCGCGGTACTCGCTTCGACGCTGTCACGGGCGACCTGTGCGACGACCTGCCCCTGCAGGGCGTCGGAGGGAACCGTCCGGAAGATGTAGTCGTCGTCTTCGAGGTCGGTGACGCTCGGAGCCGTACTGGACGGCGAGCAGCCCACGATCCCGTTCGGGATGAAGACCTGCCGGGACACCTGGATGTTGACACCGGAGGACGCCGGGCCACAGACACCCGGGATGCCCGAGTTGACGAGGTTGTTTGCCGCACTGATACCCGCGGACGGCGAGGTCTGAGTGTCCTCGACCGTCTCTTCGACGGTCAGGCCACCGAGGTCGGCATCGGCCAGCTGCGTCGATGGGAGGACTGCGGCGTCACGCATCGGCGTCCCGACGGAGCCGAGGTCACCGCTGAGCGGGAGGAGGACACCGTACCGGATGGTGCGTTCCATCCCGCCGCTGCCGCCGTCGCCACCGTCACTGCTTCCGCCGTCTCCGCTGCCACCGTCGCCGCTGCCACCGTCTCCGCCGTCTCCGCCGTCGCCACCGTCTCCGCCACTGGTACAGCCAGCAAGACCGATGATGCCTGCAGTACCTACGCCCTTCATGAAGTCACGGCGTTCGATATCACGTATCATACCCGCATGGTGGGAGGTCCGGTTTATAAAGTTATCTTTCACACCCCGACGAGGGACCACGATTGTGGGATGCTTGTCTAAAAAGGGCCACCAATGCACATCTATGGTGAGTTCTTCACAGCTTCTCGTCAGACCTCGCGACAGTCCACACAGACGAGTTGGCCGTTGACGTTACCGAGGTCGTGGACCAGCGCGCCGCAGACTTCACAGATACTCTGCGTCGAGAACTCGTCCGTCTCGGTCTCGAAGTCGGAGCCGTCGGTCAGGAGTTGACCCCCATCGACGTCGGCGGTCGGTCCGTTGTCGGGGGTTCGCGAGGCCGTCGCGGCCATCACCTCCCGCTGGGTCAAGAGACCGACGAACTCGCCGTCGTCGAAGACGAGCAGCCGGTCGACCGCCTCGGAGAACATGATGTCGGCGGCGACGTCGATATCGTCGGCAGCGTCGACCCGCGGGACGAGTTCGGACATGACCGTGTCGACCGTCCGCTCGGCGGTGTCGGTCCCTGCCAACAGTGCCCCGAGCGCGTCACGGCTCGTCAACATTCCGACCGGGTCGCGGCCACGGAGGACGACGATCGAGTCGACGCCTTCTGTCAGCATCAGCTCGGCCGCCGCCTCCACCGTGTCGCCCTCGCTCACCCCGACGTACTCTTGACCGGTGATGTCGTGGACTGTGACATTCTCACGCATGGCCGAATCTTGGCGCGACCGCGGCTAAAAGCTACCTCCAGCAGGCTTATGCGTCGAGCGAGGCTATCTGTAGCTTCGGACTCTTCCCGCCGTGGTCACGGACGACCGGCGCGCCCGACTCCCGACAGTGCTCGAGGGCGTGTTTCGCTTTCATCCCCGCCTCCTGTGCCGTCAGCCCGGTTCCGACGCCGACTTTGAGGTCGACGTTCGCGTCCGCCCGCACGTGAGCGATGGCCTCGTGGTACGCTTCGTCCGAGAGGGCTGGACAGACGGCGATGACGTTGTCGCCCCCGGCGAAGAAGGCGAGCGCGCCGTGCTCGGTCCGGAGGTGGCGCGCAAGCGACGAGAAGCCGCGTTCGATGGCGAGATAGGCGTCGTACTCGTTCAGCTGGTCGGTGTAGACGCCGGTGGCGTCGTCGACGTCGAAGTGGGCGACGTGGAGGTCGTCGTCGGTTCGGGCCTCGCGAGAGAGCGGCTCCCCACCGAAGACCTCGGTCCGGTCGCTGTCTTGCGCGCTCCCGGCCTCGTGGAGGTGGGTGCTGGCGGCGTCGAGTGCGTCCGCGGGACGGGCCGCGCTGCCGACGCCGAGGCTCAGCGTCACGGGATACCGGTTCCGAACCGACTCCTGGAGCGTCTCGTGCGCTCGGCGGTCGAGACCGTTGGTGACGGCGATGAGGTTGTCGAAGCGGGTCGGGAAGACATAGCCGCCGTCGCGGCCGACTGCCTGGGCGACGTCGGCGAAGAGCCGCGTCTGGAGCGTCTGGAGGTCCATCTCGCGGCGCGGTTCCGGCGTCACGGTCCACGGCCCGTAGTTGTCGAGCTGGAGGTGAGTCAACTGGACGTTCGTCACGTTTGTGGAGTGCGTCCAGTAAGTGATAAGCTCTCCTGAATCGGGTGATGAATGTGGCGTGTGCGCACACATCACGGTTTCGGCGGCCGGTCGTCTGCGACACCGGCGCACGGGTCCGGCGAAACAGTACATTCAAACGGGTTCAGCGGCGTCTCTCTGGCATGGCTATCCCGTCGTTCGTCATCGGCATCGCGGGCGGGACCGGGGCTGGCAAGACGACGGTGGCGCGGCTCATCACCGAGAACGTCGGCGAGTCGGTCACCCGCATCCCACTGGACAACTACTACGAGGACCTCAGCCATCTCGAGATGGACGAGCGCGAGGAGGTCAACTACGACCATCCCGCCGCGTTCGAGTGGGACCTCTTGCGCGAGCAGTTGACCGACCTCTTGGAGGGTCGCGCGGTCGAGATGCCGCAGTACGACTTCTCGATTCACAATCGGAAGGACGAACGGCTCCACGTCGAGCCGACGGACGTCATCATCCTCGAAGGCATCCTCGCGCTCTACGACGAGACGATCAACGACATGATGGACCTCTGTCTCTACGTCGAGACCGACGCCGACGTGCGCATCCTCCGGCGCATCCAGCGCGACGTCGTCGACCGCGGCCGCGACCTCGAAGGCGTGATGGACCAGTATCTCTCGACGGTCAAGCCGATGCACGAGCAGTTCATCGAGCCCACGAAGAAACACGCCGACCTAATTATCCCCGAAGGGGCCAACACGGTCGCGGTCAACCTCCTCGAAGAGAAAGTGCAGGCCGAAGCGGCGGGCGAAGGGAGCCGCGGCTTCGAGCGGCAGGACTTCGAGAAGGGACTCAGCGAGAACGTCGGAATCGACTCCTCGGAAGACTGAGACCGGAGTCGGCGACCGGAAGACGCCCGGTTACGCCTTCGTGTTCTTGACGAACTTCTCTGCGCCCTCGTAGAACCAGTAGCCGTTGGCGCGCATCGCGCGACCCAGAGCCTTGTGGAGGTCCGGGAAGTCGACGAACTCCTCCTGGTCGACCTGCTCGAAGATGTCTTTCATCGGAACGATCGTCTCGTAGTCGATGCGGATGGGGTCTTCGCCGTACTCGGCGACGAACTCGTCGCGATTGAGGGGAAAGTCCTCGTCCTCGTCGATCTTCTTGGCGATGACGGCGTGGCCGTACTTCCGCATTCCCTCGCTGCCCTCTTCGCCATCGGGGTCGTGTGGCCAGTCGGCACTCATAGTTGCACCTTGGCAGGGCGACTCAAAGCCGTTACGGATAGCGGAAGCTGCTCAGTCGAGGACGGCCGTCCGCCTCCCGACGAAGACGGGGACGGTCCTCTCGGACGCACGACTATCCAGCGACAGCGATACTTCGACTGCTGAGGGCGTGAGCTCCGCGACGCCATCCAGCGTGACTGACGGTGTCCGCGTTTCGCCGTCTGCGTAGCACGTCGAGACGAGGTCGAGAGCCACGACCCGCTTTCCATTGCGTGTGGCCGCACTCGCCCGGAGTCCGACGTCGCGGCCGAAGACGTCACGAGCGAACTCCGAGACGTGGCTCGCGGCGGCCTCGGCGGCCTTGACGGCGGCCCACTCGCCGAAAGGGACCGTCTCGTAGACCGGTTCGCGTTCAGCCGGTGCACCCTTCTCGACGGCGTCGCCGTTCGTGACGCGCTGTCCGGTGACGTATCGGACGGCGTCTTCGTCAGGGAGGTAGGTCAAGTCGTCGCCGACGACCGTCTCCTCGACGGCGACGGGGTTGCTCTGCCCGCGAATCGGTTCGCCGTCGTCGGAGACGTCGCAGCCGCGGGCCTCGGCGTCGTCGACGGCGGCTAGTGAGGTGATACGCCCGGCACAACCGGTGAGTAAGCCGAGCGAACAGATTCCGATCGTATGGAGGAGCGAGCGGCGGGAGGAGGGCATTTTCTCGGATTCGATGTGGCTCGGACAAATGCTTTCTGTTGCGCTCGGTGGATGCAGACATCGTGGCGCGTGGCTTCGCGGCGTCTCGTCGCCGCGAGCCACTCGTGCGAGGGATGAGTGAGTGACCGCAGGGAACGAGCGAATCGGTTGGGGAGGACGTGGCTGCGGCGGGAGTGCAGAGCGCCTGGGCTTTCGAGGTGTTCCCAGACACTGTGTCCTGCCACTGCTCGAAGAGACTCGAACGAACAACTCCCCGAACTCCAGACACTCCGTTCGAGACGGTTGCCACCAACCCAAGCAGTTTTTAACACCCCGGCGTGTAAGCCTCAACTACCAACAGCCCGCGGGTAATGCGCGAGACGACACTCGCGCAGCGGGGTCCTTCGACCGACGTGCTGTAAGACGCCGGGGCCGACGGCCCCCGTACTGCGGATTTCAGTGAGCACCCTTGCCACGTTTGTGGCGTTTCGATGCTCGGAAACGATTCAAACTATGGAAATCGAAATCGCAACCATTGGCGGCTACGAAGAAGTCGGTCGGCAGATGACTGCCGTCCGCGCCGGTGACGACGTTGTCATCTTCGACATGGGTCTGAACCTCTCGCAGGTTCTCATCCACGACAACGTTGAAACCGAGAAGATGCACAGTCTCGACCTGATCGACATGGGCGCTATCCCGGACGACCGGGTCATGAGCGACCTCGAGGGCGACGTCCAGGCCATCGTCCCCACACACGGCCACCTCGACCACATCGGTGCCATCTCGAAGCTGGCCCACCGCTACGACGCTCCCGTCGTCGCGACGCCGTTCACCATCGAACTGGTGAAACAGCAGGTCCAGGGCGAGAACAAGTTCAACGTCGAGAACGACCTCATCAAGATGTCCGCCGGTGAGACGATGTCCATCGGTGACTCCGGCAAGGTCGACCTCGAGTTCGTCAACGTGACGCACTCCATCATCGACGCCATCAACCCTGTCCTCCACACGCCGGAGGGCGCAGTCGTCTACGGTCTCGACAAGCGGATGGACCACTCGCCGGTCATCGGCGACCCCATCGACATGGAGCGGTTCCGCGAGATCGGCCGCGAGGGCGAGGGCGTCCTCGCCTACATCGAGGACTGTACGAACGCCGGCCGGAAGGGCCGCACGCCCTCCGAGTCCGTCGCCCGTAAGCACCTCAAGGACGTCATGTACTCCGTCGAGGACTACGACGGCGGCATCGTCGCCACGACGTTCTCCTCGCACATCGCCCGCGTCACCTCGCTCGTCGAGTTCGCCCACGACATCGGCCGACAGCCGGTGCTCCTGGGTCGCTCGATGGAGAAGTACTCCGGTACCGCAGAGCGACTGAACTTCGTCGACTTCCCGGACGACCTCGGGATGTACGGCCACCGCAAGTCCGTCGACCGCACGTTCAAGCGGATCATGAAGGAGGGCAAGGAGAAGTACCTCCCCATCGTCACGGGTCACCAGGGCGAGCCGCGCGCGATGCTCACCCGGATGGGTCGCGGCGAGACGCCGTACGAACTGGACGACGGCGACAAGGTCATCTTCTCGGCACGAGTCATCCCGGAGCCGACCAACGAGGGCCAGCGCTACCAGTCCGAGAAGCTCCTGAAGATGCAGGGTGCGCGTATCTACGACGACATCCACGTCTCGGGCCACCTGCGCGAGGAGGGCCACTACGCGATGCTCGACGCGCTGCAGCCGCAGAACGTCATCCCGGCCCACCAGAACCTCAAGGGCTTCGCGCCGTACGTCGACCTGTGTGAGAGCATGGGCTACCGCCTCGGCCGTGACGTCCACGTGACGCGCAACGGCAACATGATCCAGCTCGTAGAGGAATGAGCTCAGAAGCGACGGAACAGCGGGTGCTCGCCGCCGTCGGCGAGCGCCGCGAACTGGTCAACGCCGCCATCGACGAGGATCTGCCGATGGCCGACCCCGAACGGCTGTACGAGGCCGCACGCTACCTGCTGAAGGCCGGTGGCAAGCGGCTCCGCCCGACGGTGTCGTTGCTCGCTGCCGAGGCCGTCGCCGACGTCGACCCGCTCTCGGAAGACTACCGGACGTTCCCGACTGTCGGCGGCGAGGCGTCGGACGTCGACGTGATGGCGGCCGCTGTGAGCCTGGAGGTCATCCAGTCGTTCACGCTCATCCACGACGACATCATGGACGACGACGACCTCCGTCGTGGCGTCCCTGCGGTCCACAAGGCCTACGACACCGAGACGGCCATCCTCGCCGGCGACACGCTCTACTCGAAGGCATTCGAGATCATGGCCGAGACGGGGGCGGACCCCGCCGACGGTCTCGAAGCGATGCGGATGCTCGCGAGCACCTGTACCAAGATCTGCGAGGGCCAGGCGCTCGACGTGCAGTTCGAGTCCGAGACCGAGGTGCTCCCCGAGGAGTATCTCGACATGGTCGAGCACAAGACCGCCGTCCTCTACGGGGCGGCCGCGGCCATCCCGGCCATCATCCTCGGCGCGGACGAGGAGGTCGTCGACGCGCTCTACCAGTACGGCATCGACTCGGGTCGCGCCTTCCAGATCCAAGACGACGTGCTGGACCTGACGGTCCCGAGCGAGAAACTCGGCAAGCAGCGCGGCTCGGACCTCGTCGAGGACAAGGAGACGCTCATCACGCTGCACGCCCGCCAACAGGGCGTCGACGTGGACGGGCTCGTCGACAGCGAGACCGTCGAAGCCGTCACCGAGGAAGAGATCGACGCCGCCGTCGAGCGGCTCGAAGAGGCAGGCAGCATCGACTACGCCCGCCAGACGGCCCGCGACCTGACCGAACAGAGCAAGGAGTGTCTCGACGTCCTGCCGGACAACGAGGCGCGCGAACTGCTCTGCGACATCGCGGACTACCTCATCACGCGCGGCTACTGAGTAGTCGAGATACTCGGCTCGTTCGCCTTATTCGGCGTACTCGGGTCTCTTCGACCCGGTTCGGTTCTCGGGAGTGAGGCAACTGTCCCGCTCCCGTCGCCGACAAACGGACAACTAGTGACAAGTTCTTTTCACCGGAAACGTGGTGTGTTGCGGAGCCGACGCTCTCGGGAGAACGAGTCGGACGGTATCCACTCTGCCGGGCGGTGTCACATAAGCGGTTCGACTAGTGCCGACACGCGACGACGCGATCAGTCGAGGTCCGCGAGAATCTCCTCGGCGTGACCGTCGGGTGAGACGCCCTCGTAGACGTGCTCGACCGTGCCGTCCGCGCCGACGACGTACGTGTTGCGGAAGACGCCGTCGAAGGTGTTGCCGAACATGTTCTTCTCGCCGTAGGACTCGTACTTCTCGGAGACCTCGCCGTCCTCGTCGGAGAGCAGCGTGAAGGGTAGGTCGAACTTCGCGGCGAAGTCGTCGAGGTCGTCGACGGGGTCGTCGCTGATGCCGAGGACGGCCACGTCCCGCTCCTCGAAGGCGTCCCACGAGTCGCGGAAGCCGCAGGCCTCGGTCGTACAGCCCGGCGTGTCCGCACGCGGGTAGAAGTAGACGATGACGGGGCGTCCGCGGAAGTCCGAAAGCGAGACAGACTCGCCGTCTTGGTCGGGCAGTTCGAAGTTGGGGGCGGTGTCGCCGACGCTGAGCATATGTGACTCTGTCTCGGGCAGAACCAAACCGTTTCGCTTCTCGCTTTGCACTTCTCGCGCGCAGACGCTCAGTCCAACTTCTCTGCGGCCTCGCGCTCGATGAGCGGTTCGGCGTTCGTCGTCGGCAGCATCACGACGTCGTCGGTCGCGAGGTCGTACTCGCGCTCGTCGACGCCGAAGATGGAGCCGACGTCCTTCGTGATGCGCACCGTCGTCCGCTCGGTGTCGTCCGCTGCCGCTTCCGTCGCGTCGGGAGCCGCCGGAGCGTCGGCCGACGCGTCGGTCGACTCGTCGGACGGTTCCGAGACCGCACCCGGCGGCGCGGGTTCGGGGTCGACCGGTGTGTGGTCATCCGTGGAGTCGTTGTCGGCTGCGGGCGACTGTTGCGCGTCCGCTTCGGCGTCGGTCGTGTCGCCGCCCATCGCGTCGGCGAGGACGCCACCGGCGGCCGAGTCGGCCGGCTCGGTCTGTGGGACCGGGGTGGACGACTCGCCTCGAGAGCCGTCGGGACCGACCATGTCGGTGGCAGCCGTCGACATCGACTCTCCCCCGGTGTCGACCGGCTCCCGCTTGCCCGCGAGGATGGCGAGGACGTTCTCCTTGTTCTCCTCGATGCGGGCGACGAGGTCCTCGAACAGCGCCTTCTCCTCGGCGGTCATCCCGTCTTCGTCGACGGGCATCTCGGCGGCGGCGAAGCTCGCGAGCTTGACCACCTTGCCGACGCGGCGTTCGTAGACCGCCTCGATGACCTCTTCGGCCGTTTCGATCTCGTCGGTGAGTCTGGAGACCTCCGGCGAGGAGAAGGGGTCGTCGGCCTCCTCGGCCGCGGCCGACCGCTCCGCCTTCAGGTCGGCGATGTAGCCCGCGACGTCGCCGTAGAACGAGTCCCGAAGATGCTGTAAGCTGTCTTTCCGTCGCTCCTTCGACTGGACCGTTCGTAGCTCGTCGAGATTCATTCTTTGGCCTTCTCCGCGTCACCGCGTGCCATCAGCAGCACGCCGACACATTCACGGACTGAATTCTCTCCCGGTTCGATATTAGTCCTTTCCCCGAACATCTCGACGGTCGCCGGCTTGTCCGCTTCGACCGTGATGAGCCGCCGCGTGAACCGCTCGGGGACAGCGTCCTCGAGCGGCTGGAAGTCGTCGACCGCGTCGCGCTCGATGCGCTGCACTTCGAGACCGGTCCCGCCGTGCAGGCTCCCCGGCAGCCGGATGAGCCGCCGGAGGTCGGTCGTCACGGGTTCGTCGATGGGAGCGGTCTGCTCCTCGACGACCTCCTGGGCGAGTGCTTCCACGAGCATCCGCAGGCCGGGACCGCCGGCCTCGACGTTGCCCGTCTGAACCGCCTCGGAGTTGCGCTCGAACGCGCCGAGAATCGTCGTCGCCCGCCCCTCGCCGATTCCGTCGAGTTCCTGCAGTCGGTCGAGGGCGTCGTCTTCGTCCATCGCGTCGAGTTCGTCCACGAACGCGAGGAGGCGGTCGTGAGTGCGCTTCCCCCAGCCGCCTTCCGTGCGGAGCATCCGGCGAGTCGTCCCGCCGACGGCCCGCGTCTGGACGAGACCGTCGAAGTCGAGGTCGATGGCGCGGATGTAGTCGACGATCTCGCGCCGCGCCTCGCTGTCCAGTTCGCGGACGCCCTCGTCGCGGACGTGGACGTGGTAGCCACGGCCGCCCGAGAAGACCACCTCCAGCTCTTCGAAGCCGAAGTCGTCTTCGAGGATGTCGAGCAAGCGGAGGAGCGCTCCCTTACACGCCGTCAACATTCCCTTGTAACTCGTCTGCTCGGGGTCGATTGCGGGCAGGTGGTCGGCGTCGAGGTCGAAGACGAGATCCGCAGACCGCCAGTCTTTGGCACTCATCGATTTGGCGCTCGGGTCGGTGTAGCGCGCCGCGGAGAAGTAGGCGTGCCGCGGTGCTTCGCGCGCGAGGAAGTCCCCGATGTGGCCGAGGTTGAGCAGCGACTCGTGGCGAACCATCGTCGTCCCCGACCCCGCAGTCCACGGGATGTAGCCCCACTCGCGGGCGTCCGCGTTCGGCGGCGGCGTCACCGTCGCCTGTCGGTAGTAGTCGCCGAACCGCCCTTTGAGGTAGTCGCGCGTCCGAGCGTCCATCGCTTTCGGTTGTTTGTGCGAACGGCGGTTTAGTCGTTGTCTTTGTCCGCGCTTCCGAGAGGCTGCCACACGACGCCGTGGCTGGTCGGGATGGTGTCTCCAGCAGCACGTACCGCGTCAGCGACGCATGAACTCGCTTAGCTTGTCGCGCAATCCGTCCTCACCGAGTTTGAGATAGTAGGCTCCGCCGCCGTCCTCGTAGTAGTTGTCGATGCGGCGTTTGACCCGGAAGCCGATGTGCTTGTAGAACTCCAGGGCGGGGGCGTTTGTCGTCCGCGCGTGGCAGGTCACGGAGCGGTGGTTGTCTGCGACCTCGGCGACGAGCATCTCGCCGAACCCCTCGCCGCGGACGTCCGGATTGACGGCGAGAAAGAGGATGTAGCCGTCGCGTCGCGCCGAGGCGAAGCCGAGGAGCGTGTCGTCTTCGTAGAGGAGGTAGGTCGTCGAGCGACGGTAGGCGTCCATGAAGAAGCCACGACGCTGCTTGAGGACGCCCTCCTCGCGACGGACACGCTCTTTCAACTCCCACGCCTCCTCGGCGTGCGTGTCGTTGCCCGGGGCATCCGTCCGTTTCTCCACGTTGACGCTCACTACCACGCGTGTAATAGGGATGGGAATATAACTCCACCGTCGCGTTCTGTCGTCCTGACGAGTTGGTGGCCGACGAGTCGGTGAGGCTGGTCTCACGTCACTGACGCCCGGCCGTCGCCCCGAGCGGAAACCACTATGTCGGCGACTGTCGACTGTCCACTCGTGAGCTTCGAACTGCGTGACCACACCGCCGACGTGGCTGTTGAGGCGACCGCCGCCGACTGCTCCGGACTCTTCGGGGCGGTCGCCGACGGTCTCGCCGCCGCGATGTGTGAGTCCATCCCCGCCGACGGCGAGCGTTTCTCCGTCACTGTCCGCGCCGAGAGCCGCGAGGCCCTGCTGTTCGACTATCTCGACCAGCTCATTTACGAGCGTGACGTGCGTGCCGTCCTCCCCGTCGACAACCGCGCCGACGTCCGCGAGGACGACGACGAGTGGGTCGTCGACGCCAGTGCTCGCGGCGTCCCGCTCCAGGGTCTCGGCGCGCGCGAGGTCAAGGCCGTGACCTACTCGGAGATGCTGGTCGAGGAGACCGACGAGGGCTGGCACGGCTACGTCGTTTTCGACGTGTGAATAATTGTTGTAAATTGCCGTTAGATACCTACAGACTCTAAATTTCAGGAGTTTTGGTGGTGAGAGACTGCGCTGGATTAAGGACCGTCGGGACCGAAGCGTCCGTGTGAACCGGCGTCTCTCTGCGGCACTCGTCGCGACGACCGCGCTCCTCGCGAGCAGCGGCGTCGCCAGTGCCCACGTCAAGTACGTAACGCCCGGAAGCGACCCCGTCGCTGTTGTCGAGTTCCTCCTCTCGGCACTCTCCGACCCGTTCAACCTCGCCGTCCTCGCGCTCGGTGGGGTGTCGATCGCGGTCGGGGGCCTCCTCTATCTCCGCTTTCGACCCGCCCGCCGCGACATCACGCTCCTCCGATCGCTGCTCACGGACTACCAGGACCTCCTGCCGTGGCTGTTGCGACTGAGTGTCGGCCTTCCGCTGGTCGGTGCGGGCTTCGCGGGCTACTTCTTCTCGCCCGCCGTCGAGCCTGCGGCACCGACGTTCGTCCGCCTGTTCGGCATCTCGACGGGCTTTCTCGTCCTGTTCGGCTTCGGAACCCGCTTCGTCGCCACCGTCGGTCTGTTGTCGTATCTCGTCGGCTTCGTCCTCAATCCGGCACTGATGCTCGCCTTCGAGTTCGTCCCCGGATTCATCGCGCTCGCGCTCGTGGGCGGCGGCCGCCCGAGTGCCGACCAGGTCATCGCCCGGATGGCCGACGACGAGCGGACGATCTACTCGCGTATCGACCCGTTCTACCGCACCGTCGCCAAGCCGTTCGCCGAGCGCGTCCAGCCCTACGAGGCACTCGTCCCTATCGTGTTGCGGGTGGGTCTCGGCATCTCGTTCATCTATCTCGGCGTCGCCCAGAAGCTGATGAACCCCGGCGAGTCACTCGCCGTCGTCGCGAAGTACAACCTGACTGCGGTCGTCCCGGTCGGCCCGGAGCTGTGGGTCATCGGCGCGGGGCTGACGGAGACGCTCGTCGGCGTGATGTTCATCGTCGGCCTGTTCACGCGGGCGTTCTCCGGTGTCGCCTTCCTGCTCTTCACGACGACGCTGTTCGGCCTGCCGGACGACCCGGTGCTCGCACACATCTCGCTGTTCGGTCTCGTCTCGGCACTGCTCGTCACGGGTGCCGGTGCGTTCTCGGTGGACGAGTGGCTCCACGCGATGGACGACGACCCGAACACGCCCGGTATCGTCCGTGGCGGTATCACGAGTGAAGATAGTAGATAGGCTGCGGGGTTGGGTCGCCCGCAGTCCACAGTCCTACCTGACGCCGCGGGACAACAACGCTATTCCCGTCGTCTCTCGTCTCTCCGTGCATGACCACGCGAGAGACCAAGGAGTTCGACGGTATCACCCTCGAACGGGTCCGCGAACACGTCTGGGAGATTCCCCAGGAGGGCGAGATGCGCGTTCCGGCGCGCGTGCTCGCTTCCGAACCCCTCCTCGAACAGATCGGCGACGACAAGACGCTCCAGCAGTTGAAGAACGCGACCCACCTGCCGGGCATCACCAAACACGCGCTCTGTATGCCCGACGGCCACCAGGGCTACGGCTTCCCCGTCGGCGGCGTCGGCGCGACGGACGCCGAGAAGGGTTGTATCTCGCCCGGCGCGGTCGGCTACGACATCAACTGCGGCGTCCGGATGATGCGGACGAACCTGACCTACGACGACCTCAAGGGGAAGGAAGAGGAACTCGTCGACTCGCTCTTTGCGAACGTTCCTTCGGGTCTCGGCGGCGGCGGCGTCGTCGAGGAGGGCATCGACACGGTCGAGGAGATTCTGGCCCGTGGGATGGACTGGGCGCTCGAACGCGGCTACGCCACTGAAGCGGACCTCGCGCACTGCGAGGACGAGGGGATGCGCCCCGACGCCGACCCCGACGCAGTGTCGCAGAAAGCCAAAGACCGAGGGAAGAACCAGATCGGTTCGCTCGGCTCGGGCAACCACTTCCTCGAAGTCCAGCGCGTCACCGACGTCTTCCGGCCCGAGGTCGGGGAGGCCTATGGACTCGAAGAGGACCAGATCGTCGTCCTCATCCACTGCGGTTCTCGGGGGCTCGGCCACCAGACCTGTACGGACTATCTCCGCCGTATCGAAAAGGAACACGCCGACCTGCTGGAAGACCTGCCGGACAAGGAACTCGCCGCCGCGCCCGCTGGTTCGGAACTCGCTGAGGAGTATTACGGCGCGATGTGTGCGGCCATCAACTTCGCGTGGGTCAACCGCCAGCTCATCATGCACCGGACGCGACAGGTGTTCGCCCGCGTCTTCGGCCGCGACTGGGAGGACATGGAGATGGAACTGCTCTACGACGTCGCGCACAATATCGCGAAGAAGGAGACGCACACCGTCGAGGGCGAGGAGCGCGAACTCTACGTCCACCGGAAAGGGGCGACTCGGGCGTTCCCGGCGGGCCATCCCGAGGTCCCGGCGGCCTACCGCGATGTCGGCCAGCCGGTCATCATTCCCGGCAGCATGGGTGCGGGGAGCTACGTCCTCCGCGGCGGCGACGAGTCGATGGGTCTCACGTTCGGCTCGACGGCCCACGGCGCGGGCCGCGTCATGTCCCGAACGCAGGCGAAACAGGAGTTCTGGGGCGAGACGGTGCAGGACGAACTCCGCGACCAGGAGAAAATCTACGTCAAGGCGCAGTCGGGCGCGACGGTCGCCGAGGAGGCACCCGGCGTCTACAAGGACGTCGACGAGGTCGTCCGCGTCAGCGACGACCTCGGCATCGGCGACAAGGTCGCCCGCACGTATCCGGTCTGTAACATCAAGGGGTAGTCGGCGACGCTGTCGCCGTGGTGAGGTGAGTCAGTAACAGTCGTCGTCGCGAGCGCGGTAGCGTCTCAGCGCCACTCGTCCAACGAGGGTGCGTCGTCGACGTCGACCGACAGCCACGCGTCGTCGCGCTCGGTGTCGGCGATGACCAACTCGGCCCGGCGGCCTTCGCCGTCGACGGCGGCCATCACCGACTCGTCACCACGCTCGCGTAACGCGCCGAGGTAGCTCTCGCTCCCGGAGGGGTTTGCTCGACTCATGGTATCACCGGAAAGAGGGACCGCGCGGGCCACTCGGCGTCGCCGGGCTGTTTCCGTCTCCGATGTGGACGTACTCCGAGGGCTGCCGCGGGTCGAGTTCCTCCCCGTCGGCGAACTTGACGAAGCTGAGATAGAAGGGTTCACCGCAGCCGAGAGCGGCCGTGTCGGCGTCCGCGGAGGCGTCGGCCGTGCCCTCTTCCCCGTCGGCGTCGCTGCCGACAGTGGACGCGGCGTCGTCGCCCGCCGTCCACGGGTTCGCCCGCCACGTGAGATTCGGTGCGTCGTCGCCGCAGACGAACCGGACGCCCTCGGCGTCCTCGAAGTCCTCGTCGGGGGCGGCGTACGTCCATCCCTCGAAGGGGTAGGGCGTGACCGCCTTGTCCGCGAGATACTCGTCGCGGTCGACGTCGACCATCGTCTCACAATGGGGACAGTAGTACGAGACGGTGAACGTCATACTTCGAGGTTGGTCGTAGAGTAACTTAATCACCCCGTCTTCGGGTGCCGAAAGCGGCCCGAATTGCCTCGACCGGCGGCGAATCCGCCAGCGAGCGGCACCGAGAAGCCGGCGGACGCGCCCCTGTCGTTACCCTTATTCGCGGCACGCTCCGACAACGGGGCATGAACGAAGCGGACGTCCGCGATCTGTTGCAGTCTGTCGAGGACCCCGACCTCGGCGACGACATCGTCTCGCTCGGACTCGTCAACGCGGTGGAGGTCGACGGCGACGCCGTCCGAATCTCGCTCGCGCTCGGCGCGCCCTACGCCCCCCACGAGACAGACATCGCGAGCCAGGTACGCGACGTACTCGGCGAGCACTTCGAGGAGGTCGACCTCACGGCGAAGCTCCCCTCGTCGCTGTCGGCCGACGAGCAGGTGCTGCCGGGCGTGAAGAACATCATCGCCGTTGCGAGTGGGAAAGGCGGGGTCGGCAAGTCGACCGTCGCGGTCAACCTCGCGGCCGGCCTGTCGAAACTCGGTGCGCGCGTCGGCCTGTTCGACGCCGACATCTACGGGCCGAACGTCCCGCGGATGGTCGACGCGGGCGAGCGGCCGCAGGCGACCGCCGACCAAAGCATCGTCCCGCCGGAGAAGTACGGGATGAAGCTGATGTCGATGGCCTTCCTCGTCGGCGAGGACGACCCGGTCATCTGGCGCGGCCCGATGGTCCACAAGATTCTGACCCAGCTCACCGAGGACGTCGAGTGGGGCGAACTGGACTACATGATTCTCGACCTCCCGCCGGGCACGGGCGACACTCAACTCACTGTCCTCCAGACGCTGCCGCTGACGGGCGCGGTCATCGTGACGACGCCGCAGGGCGTCGCCGTCGACGACGCTCGCAAGGGGCTGCGGATGTTCGGCAAGCACGACACGAACGTCCTCGGTGTCGCCGAGAACATGTCGAGTTTCAAATGTCCGGACTGTGGCGGCACGCACGACATCTTCGGCTCCGGCGGCGGTAAGGCGATGGCCGAGGAGAACGACCTGCCCTACCTCGGCGGCATCCCGCTCGACCCGGCCGTCCGGTCGGGCGGCGACGGCGGCAAGCCCATCGTCCTCGACGACGACAGCGAGACGGGTGACGCCTTCCGCGTCCTGACGGAGAACGTCGCCAACAACGTCGGCATCGTCAACCGCCGCGGGGTGCAGCGACAGCGATGACGGCGGAGGAACCGGCCGACGACGAGGGACGTGAGACCGACGAGCAGGACTGGCAGATGGCTCCCGACAGCGACGCCGCCTTCCAGCCGGACCCCGAGCGGGTCGCCCTCATCCGGGAGATCGCCGAGGACGTCCGGGGCGACAGCTCCGAGAGCAAGCAGCTCGCGGCCATCCTCTACCGCGTCAGCGACCTCTACGACGCCGAGGGCAGCACGTCGCCCGAGGAGATCTACCTCAACGTGCGACACATCATGAACATCAAAGAGCAAGGCGGCATCGAGCGGTAGCCGAGTCGGCCGCCGACACCCCCAACGCACAGTCCCGCACCGTTTTAGTTCTCGACATCCACTCCCGACTGTGGACGCTCACCAGGACACCTTCGCGAACCCCTTCAGTATGGACGCCGACTGTACGAACTGTGCAGCCCTCTGTGAGACGCGCACGTCGGTCGTCCACGGCTACGGCGACGTCGGCGCGGAGTTCCTCTTCGTCGGCGAGGCTCCGAGCGAGGCAGCCGACGCCGCGGGTGTCCCGTTCGTCGGCGACGCGGCCGGTGAACGACTGCAGCGGATGCTCGGCGAGTTGGGCTTCGTCCGCTCGGACCCCGACTCACTGGAACCGGACATCCAGAACGCCTTTCTGACCTACCTCACCCGGTGTCGCCATCCCGAACGGCCACCCGCAGACGAGGAGGTCGTCACCTGCGAACCCTACCTGAACGCGGAGATCCGGATGATCAACCCACAGATCATCGTCCCTATCGGCCAGCGGGCACTGGAAGAGCTGGCCGTCGAGTACACGACCCGACGACCCGACAGCTTCGACGTCGACGCCGAACACGCGACGACCATCCGGGGCCGTGGCTTCGAACTCATCCCGATGGTCGCCCTCGACGAGCAGACCGACGAACAGAGCGAGGCCTTCGTCGAGCACTTCATGGAGAACGTCTTCTCGCGGGACTACCGCCAGACGAAGGGTCGACGGAGCCGTTGAGTCGCCGAGTCGGTGCGTCACGGAACTACCAGTAGGTCGTCTCGACGTTCTCCGCACGACTGATGCCGCCGAGTGCCAGCCAGCCGACGACGGCGGCGACAAGAACGAGTGTGACGAGCGATGGAAGGAGTACATCGGCCGTTGCGAGCAGTCCCGTGACGAGACTGACGAGGCTGCCGACGACCGAGAGGGCGACGACGGCGACGGCGAGCCGAGCGAGGAGACAGAGCGTGTTCATACGCACTGCTCGGTCACGGCGGGCTTAACTCGGTCGGCCGACCGTGCCTCAGGTCACTGTTGGAGGCTCGAAACGAGTCCGTAGGCACGGGGGAGCGACCGTCGCGCGAGGAGGAGGGCAGCGATGGAGGCACCGAGACCGATGCTGAGGGCACTTGCGGATCGTTCGTCGAAACCGAGACCGAGTGCGACGGGAATCGCTATCGTCGAGAGGACGGCGTAGGCACCGACTGCTTCACCCAGGGGACCAACTCCGGGAATCATACCCGGTTTTACGCTCTCGTGTACCGTCAACATAGACTCCGTAACGCACGTCGTGCCGACGTCGTGGCTCGTGTTGCGAGCGGACAACATCGCAGTCCCGCGTTCGGGTATGACAGCACTACCGTGGCCGTGTGGTCGGCTCGCCTCGATACGAGTGCGATGCCAGTTGAGTGAGCGCGGCCCATCGGTGGAGACCAGCGCGTTCAAGACGCCGCCGCGACCAGTATCGGCCATGACCACCATCGCCGTCTTCGTCGACCCGCCGCGTGAGGGGCTCGTCGGCACCGAACTGGCCGAGACGAGTCCGTTGACCTCCTCGGAAGCGGCCGACTTCTACGCCGCGTGCATCAAAGACGCCATCCTCGCCGCCGAACGCTCGGGCGGCGAGCTGCTCGTCAACTACCGGCCCGACGACCTCATTCCCGAGGAGTTCCACGGCGAGCAGAGTGCCGAGGCGGAGGTCCGCGCGCTCGTTGCCGACGCGCTCGGCGACACGAGCGACGTCCGCTTCGAGGTGCAGGTCGGCTCGACGTTCGACGCACGGGCGGGCAACACGGTCAGTCACCTGCTGCGCGAGGAGGGCGTCCAGTCGGTCGCCATCGTCCGCGGCAACGCCCCGATGCTCCTGCGGACGGCCATCGACTCGGCGGCGATGAAGCTCCGGACCAACGACGTGCTGCTCGGTCCCTCGACGGAGGGTCGCGTCTACTACGCGGCGTTCCGCGAGGCAATCGACTTCGAAGGCGCGTTCGAGACACCCGAACTGGACACGCTGGCGGACCGTGCCGACGACACCGGCCACACGACGGAGTTCATCCCGATGCAGCCCGTCGTCGAGACGGGCGACGACCTCGCGACGTTCCTGCCGCTGCTCGAATCGCGCGTCACGGCAGAACGCATCGTCCCGAAGCACACGGCGACGCTCGTCCGCGAGCTCGGCCTGCGGGTCGAAACCGACGACGCGGGCGACCTGACCGTCGTCCGCGACTGAGGACCGGTAGTTCTTAGACCCACGACCCGGTATCGACATCTGTTGGTGGGATGGCAGAGTGGACTATTGCGCCTGCCTTGAAAGCAGGTAGCCTTTGGCTTCCTGGGTTCGAATCCCAGTCCCACCGCATTCTCGGATGAACACTCACGGCGAGCAGCTCGTCTGATCGCCACTGACGTGAATCCGTCACCGCGGGCCACCGACTGACAGACTCACAGTCGCTGTCGATCCACTGAATCCTCCCGTCCACAGGTTCGATTCCCCACAGACAGGTTACGACAGTGGAAGTTTCGCCCGCTCGTCGCCCGGAAACGGAGGAACAACCAGTACGTTTAATACCGAAACGCGAAGCGTCTCTGCCATGAGCGGACGACCTCTCGATGTTCTCGAAGCATCTCTGAACGAGCCGGTGACGGTGCAGTTGAAGGACGGTGCCGCCTACTTCGGGACACTCGCAGGCTACGATCAGCATATGAACGTCGTGCTCGAAGAGAGCCTCGACGTCGACGACGACACGCTCGGCGAACTGGACGTCGAAGCGGTCGAAGACACAACGATTATACGCGGCGATAACGTCGTCACCATCAAAGCATGACCGGTGCTGGTACCCCGAGCCAAGGGAAGAAGAACAAGACGACGCACGTCAAGTGCCGCCGCTGCGGCGAGAAGTCCTACCACTCCCGGAAGAAGGTCTGCTCGTCCTGTGGCTTCGGCAAATCGGCGAAGCGTCGAGAGTACGCCTGGCAGTCGAAATCCGGCGACAACTAAATTTCGACCATTCGTTTCGGCACCGGACCTTCCGGTCGCCGACGCAGACACCACCGCCGAGCGGTAGCTCGGTCTGTTCTCTGTTCTCTCTCCCGTCGAGTGACTGCTGTCTCTGTCACCTTGGAGCGCGCCGCCCACTGAACCTGTCGCCCACGGTCGAAACCGGTCGTCGACACGTCGCTCGGCGCGCCAGAGATATGCACGACACTGCATACAATCGTCGGCAAAACCACCGAATACGGCACAATGGCGAGGGTTTTTACCCTTGGACTTCCCAGCGTCGCCCATGGCAGACGGGCGGGACTACTCCCACGACGGTCCGACAGAGAAGTGCGGTGTCGTCGGCGTTTCGCTGGCCGACCGCAACGCCGCACGACCACTGTACTACTCGCTGTACGCACTCCAGCACCGTGGACAGGAGTCCGCGGGCATCGTCACCCACGACGGCTTCCAGCAGCACAGCCACGTCGACATGGGACTCGTGGGCGACGTCTTCGACGAGGACGACCTCGACCAGTTGAACGGCCCGGCAGGCATCGGCCACGTCCGCTATCCGACCGCGGGCGGCGTCAACAACTGCTGTGCCCAGCCCTTCTCGGTCTCGTTCAAGTCCGGCGCGCTCGGGCTCGCGCACAACGGCAATCTCGTCAACGCCGACGAACTCCGCGACGAACTGGAGAGTCTCGGCCACGCCTTTACCTCCTCGGGCGACACGGAGGTCATCGCCCACGACCTCGCCCGCAACCTCCTCGAAGAGGACCTCGTCCGTGCGGTCAAACGGACGATGGAGCGCATCCACGGGTCGTACTCGCTGACCATCATGCACGACGACATGGTCCTCGGCGTCCGTGACCCACAGGGCAACCGCCCGCTCTGTATCGGAAAGGTCGACGACGGCTACGTCGTCGCTAGCGAGTCCGCCGCCATCGACACACTCGACGGGGAACTCGTCCGCGACGTCCGACCGGGTGAACTCGTCCTCCTCGAGAAGGGAGGGACAGGCTTCGACTCGTACCAACTAGTCGAACCCGACAACACCGCCCACTGTTTCTTCGAACACGTCTACTTCGCCCGGCCCGACTCCATCATCGACGACAACCTCGTCTACGAGGTCCGCCGCAACCTGGGCCGGAAGCTCTGGGAGGAGAGCGGCATCGACACCGACGTCGTCATGCCCGTCCCCGACTCGGGCCGTGCCTTCGCCTCCGGCTACGCCGAGGCCGCAAACGAGGACGAGGAGGCCGACGGCGTCGAGTTCGCCGAGGGGCTGATGAAGAACCGCTACGTCGGCCGGACGTTCATCATGCCGACCCAAGACGAGCGCGAACGCGCCGTCCGCCTGAAGCTCAACCCCATCAAGTCCACCGTCGAGGGCAAGACCGTCACCATCATCGACGACAGCATCGTTCGCGGGACGACCTCGAACCAGCTCGTCGACCTGCTGCGCGACGCGGGAGCCGAGGAGGTCCACATGCGCATCGGCGCGCCGGCCATCGTCGCGCCGTGTTACATGGGCATCGACATGGCCTCGCGCGAAGAACTCATCGCCGCAGGGCAGAGTACCGAGGACGTCCGGGACGTCATCGGTGCCGACAGCCTCTCGTATCTCTCCATCGACGCCATCGCCGACGTGCTCGGACAGTCCCGTGCGGACCTCTGTCTCGGCTGTGTGACCGGCGAATATCCTTACGACATCGACGGCGAACCGACCGACCGCGACGTCGAACGTCCGACCGTCGGTGAGCGGACGCTCGCCGACGACTGAGACGACTGAGACGACTGAGACGACTGAGACGGCCGACCACCGCCCCTCTACTCTTCACACTATCTGACAAGTCGGTGGAGATCGGATTCCCGTTACGGACTGTTTAGCGTCTCAAACTGATGGAAAGTCCGCTTCGACACCCAATGATTCATATATCTTTTCACCGATATACTCTCGATGGCCGTCGGTCTGTCCCCGTTACTGCTCGTCAACGTACTCGCCACCCTTGCCGCGGCAGGGCTGGTTGGGTTCTTCTGGCGGCAGCGCCGGTCGATCCGCGGCGGGACGCTCCTCACCATCATCTCGTTGTCGGCGTTGGTGTGGGCCGGCTGTTACTCGGCCTCCATCGCCGCCACGGGCTTCGAGGACAAACTGTTCTGGTACCGGCTGCGCTACTTCGGAAACGCCTTCGGCGCGCTGGCGTGGTTCCTCTTCGTCACCATCTACACCGGCCACGGCCGGTACGTGACGCGGCGGCGTGTCGCGGTGCTCGTCGCACTGGAAGCCGTCTCGGTCGTCGTCGTCTGGACGAACCGGACGCCGTTCGCCGACGGCCTCCACAACCTCTGGTACGAGGGGCTCGCAGAGGCGACGGTGGCCGGAGCGACCGTCGTCGACCCGTCGCCCGGACTGCTCTACTGGGGCTACACCAGTCTGAACGGCTTTCTGTTCTTGCTCGCCGCGGGCTTCCTGTTCGAGCTGTTCATCCGTCCCGAGCAGCGGGTCCACGGCCGCCGGAACTTCGCGCTACTCGCCGGGTCGTTCGTGCCCTTCGCGCTGAACGTCATCTTCAAACTGCTCGAAGAGCCGCTTGATCCGACACCCATCGGACTGGCGTTCACGATGCTCCTCGTCGCCTACGCCGTCTTCGGGTTCGGTGTCTTCGACGTGTTGCCGGTCGCCCGTGCCAGCGTCGTCGAGGCACTCGACGTCGGCGTCCTCGTCTTCGACAACGACGGCGTCGTCGTCGACGCCAACCGGCTCGCGAACGAACTGCTCGACGGACAGCAGGGAAGCGTCCTCGGTCAGTCCGTCACGTCGGTGCTCGCGGGTGCGACCCGGCTCGACGATGCCGACACACGCCCGGACGATACCGACATCCGCCCCGACGGCGACCGGCTGTTGTCGGTCGAGACGCTCACCGCGGGCGAGAACCGCGCCTTGGAGTACGCGCCCGAGGGGTCCGACCGGGTCTACGAGGTCCGCATCTCCGCGCTTGGCGACGGTGACCTCGGCCACGTCGCCCTCCTGTACGACGTCACCGACAGACGGCTGCGGGAGCGACGCCTCCGGACACAGAACGAGAAGCTCGACGAGTTCGCGAGCATCGTCAGCCACGACCTCCGGAACCCGTTGAACGTCGCGGTCGGCTACCTCGGACTGGTCCGCGACGGCGACGGCGGCGACGACTCCCTCGAACGCGTCGACGGCGCGCTCGGCCGGATGGAGGCGCTCATCGACGATCTCCTAGCACTCGCTCGGAGCGGCCGTGTCATCGGCGAGACCGAACCGGTGTCGCTCGAGACCGTCGTCCGAGCGGCGTGGGGCAACGTCCCGACGGAGGTGGCGACACTGTCGGTCGAAGAGGGCCGGATGGTCGACGCGGACGTCGCCCGACTGACGGAGCTTCTCGAGAACCTGTTCCGAAACAGCGTGGAACACGGCTCAGAGGGGCTGTCGACGCGCGGGGCGAGCGCGGTGGGAGCCGAAGCTGCCGAAGCTGCCGAGGGGTCGGTCGCCCCCGAGCGGGGCGTGACCATCCGCGTCGGCGCGACACAGGACGGCTTCTTCGTCGAGGACGACGGCCCGGGGCTGCCCCCCGACAAGCGCGATCTGGTCTTCGAGCGGGGATACACGACTGCGCGGACGGGAACCGGCTTCGGTCTCGCCATCGTCCGCGAGATCGTCCTCGCCCACGGCTGGGAGGTCCAGGCGACAGAGGGACGTGGCGGCGGTGCACGCTTCGAGGTCAGGACGGTGCCACGGTCGCCGACGCCTCCGGAGCCACCGGTTCCGACCCTCGACGCGGACGACGACTGATCGCTCTCTGCTCGGTTCAACAGCAGAACATGAACGGGTAGATGAGTGCAACACGGTCGCCGTCGTGGAGTTCCGCGTCGAACCCACCGAGATGTTCGTTGAACCGGCCGTTGATACAGATCCGGGCGTAGGCCCGTGACTGCTCACCTTCGGGGTTCTTGCGCCAGGTACCGGGCAGGTCGGCCGGCGGCCGTACCCATCCGTGGGCCGACGCGTCCGCCTCCGTCTCGGCGATGAGCAGGTCCCGCACGTCGTACTCGGCGAAGAACGCCTCGAGGAACGCACGCAGCGTCGTCCCCTCGAACGTGAACTCTCGGCGCGACCAGCCGAGCTCGCGGCGGACGTGGCCCGTCGCCTTGACGTCGACTGTCGTCTCCGTCGGTTCTCCCTCGTTCTCGCTGGCTGTGCCAGTCGTGGCTGTCGAGACCATAGGTGAAGGTAGTCGCTCCGACGACAATGGTGTGTCTCTCGTTCCCACGGACTGGGAATCTCTCAGTAGAGCCAGTAGAGCAGCACGTAGACGACGTTCCCCAGTGCGAACGAGACGAGCCACAGTGCGGCGGCGACGCGCCCGAACCGCCTGTGACTCGTCTCGTAGAGTTCCGAGACGGGTCGCGTGAGGGCTAACAGCAGCACGTAGTAGAGAAGCGGGATACAGACGATGGCGAGCAGGATGTGGATCGCCAGCGTCGGCAGGTAGACGAACCGGTAGACGGCCGTGGGACCGCCGAAATCGGCCGCGCCGGTCAGCGTCACCTTGTAGAGATAGAGGACCAGGAAGGTAACGAACAGCGCGAGCGACGTGAGCATCATCGCGCGGTGCTTCCCGACGTCGCCGCGGCGGATGAATCGGACGCCGGCGACGATCGTGCCGATGGCGAACGTGCTAACGACGGCGTTGACGTGCGGGATGGCGTCGAGGACGGCGGTCGACGCCCGCGGGATGAACGTCGACGGAATCGCTCCGAGGACCGCGCCGAACACGAGCGCGAGCGAGACGACGGTCAACACCGCGGTCAGTGCCGTGACGTGGTTTCGGGCGCGCTGCAGTTCCATGTAGGCCCTGGGGACGGAGCCGGCATGAAGGGTTCGGACCCGGTGACGACGGCGGAGCCGAGAGACGTGGGAACGACGGACAGTGCAGAGTCAAAGGAAAGCGCTTTTATTTAACCCCGAAAAAGAGAGGAGTGCAGTAAGACAAGACACGTAGCGAGCGTGGGTAGCCAAGCCAGGCCAACGGCGCAGCGTTGAGGGCGCTGTCCTGTAGAGGTCCGCCGGTTCAAATCCGGTCCCACGCATCGCAAACGCGGTCCCTCGGGGCCGCAGACGGGGCGGCGATGCCGTCCCGCACACGATGCAGGTGACGTCCCTACACGGACATCACCCACGCACAATCCTTACAGACGCCAACTGCCGAGCCGCGCTGCTCGTCGGTGGCGTCCGTTCTCTCGACTCGCGAGCGACGCGGCTGTCTCCCTAGCTGGGCCGCAACGCGGGGAGTGACATCTAACTGCCACGGATTTAAACGGATAGCAGCACTACCGGAGTGCATGGCTAAGTATTCGACCGGACGCAGCGGAGGTGGCGACGACGGCGATTCCTGTGAACTCTGCGGGAAGCAGAGCGGGAAGCTTCGGAAGGCGAACGTCGCCGGGGCCGACCTCCTCGTCTGTCCGGACTGCGCGCCGCACAGCGAGAACCGCAGCAAGGACCGCAAGCGCAGCCAGCAGGACCAGCAGCGCGACAACACGGAGGTCTCCCGGAAGAAGCGCGCCGCGCAGACGGCCGCGAAGATGTACGACGCCCAGAAAGGCGACGCGAAACACTGGGAGGAGAAGGGGACGAGCTACGAGAAAGACCGGCTGCCCTATCTCGTCTCGGACTACGGCGACAGAGTCGAGGACGCCCGCCAGGACGCCGGACTGACCGTCGAAGACCTCGCCGCCGAACTCGACATCGACGAGGACGACATCCTCGCCGTCGAGCAGGGCCGTGCCACCCGCGCCGGCGTCGGCGGTTCTGTGGTCAAGAAGCTCGAAGAACGGCTCGGTCTCTCGCTCGTCGACGAGTAACCTCGTATCTTTTTGTCGACCCGGCGTTTTCGGACGTCCATGCCACAGTCTCTCGCACCTGCGGAGCCGGACGTCCGAGAGTTCGCCGCGAGCGTCGCCGCCGTCGACGGCCGCGACGTCGTCCTCGACAGCACCTACTTCTACGCCGAGAGCGGCGGCCAGCCGGCCGATCGGGGAACGCTCGCCGGCCACGTCGTCGAGCACGTCGGGACCAGAGACGGTCAGGTCGTCCACACGCTCGCCGAGGCACCCGACGTCGCGGTCGGCGAGACCGTCGTCGGCGTCGTCGACAACGACTTCCGGACCTACTGTATGCGGGCGCACACCGCCAGCCACGCGCTCTACGGCGCGGGCCGGGAGTTACTCGACGACCTCGGCTACGGCGGCTTCAACATCGACTCGGAGAAGGTCAGGGTCGACTTCGAGACCTCTACCGACATCGACGATTCGGTCCTCATCGCCCTCGAACGGCTCGTCAACCGGGTCGTCTGGGACTCCCTGCCCGTCTCGTGGGAGGAAGTCCCCGTCGCGGAGGCTCGCGCCCGCGAGGAGGTCGCGTTCAACGTCAAGACCGAGGAGGGCGTGTTCGCAGACAGCGACAGCGTCCGCATCGTCACTATCGGCGGGGACGGGAGCGACGGGAAGGACGTCGACCCCTTCGACGTCGCGGCCTGCGGCGGGACCCACGTCTCGAACACCCGCGAGATCGGGCCGGTCGAACTGCTGGGTCGCTCGAACCCCGGCGAAGGGCTGACCCGCGTCGAGTTCGCCGTCGGCCCGGCGGCCATCGACCGCAGAGCGAGCCAGAAGCGGGCGACGCTGGCGACGGCGCGCGAACTCGGGACCGGCGTGTCGGAGATGCCCGAGATGGTGCGGAGCCTCCGGGACACCACTGAAGAACTGGAAGCCAGTCTCGCGGACCTGAAGACGGAGGTGCTGACGACGCGACTGGCCGCCCTCGACACGGTCGAGCGCGACGGGCTGACGTGGCGGGTCGGCACCGTCTCGGGCTTCGGCGCGAACGACGTCGGCGACGCGGCCAAGAGTGTCGTCGGCGACGGCGCGGACGTGGCCGTCGTCGCGGGTCAGCAGGGGTCGACGTTCGTCGTCGTCGCCTCGACGGGCGACGTCGCCGCGGTCGACGTGGTCGACGAGATTACCGACGAGTTCGGCGGTGGCGGCGGGGGTGGGCCGACGTTCGCGCAGGGCGGCGGACTCGGTGCCGACCCCGCGGACGTGGTGGCGTCGCTTCGAGAGTGACGGCCAGACACGTCGCCGACCGTGCGATTCTGACCCATGCGTCCGGCCATTAGTCATCTTTTTCCACCAACGACCGAATTCACAGACATGGTATTCGCAGACGTCGACTCCGCGCTGACCGCCGAACAGCGGGCGATCCGCGACGTCGTCCACGAGTTCGCCGTCGAGGAGATTCGACCGGGCGCGCAGGAGGCCGACGAGACCGAGACCTTCCCCGAGGACGTGTGGGACGGTCTCGCCGAGTTGGACCTGACTGGTCTCACCGTCCCCGAGGAGTACGGCGGCTTCGGCGCGGACCGCACGACCTACGCCATCGTCAACGAGCAGGTCGCCTACGGCCAGCTCGCCGTCGCCACCGCGCTCTCCGTCCACTGTCTCGCCACCTCCTGTATCGCCGAGTTCGGCACCGAGGACGTGAAAGACGAGTGGCTCCCCGACATGGTCTCCGGTCGGCCTGTCGGCGCGTTCTGTCTCTCCGAGCCGCAGGCCGGCTCGAACCCCGCGGAGATGACGACCCGTGCCGAGAAGGACGGCGACGAGTACGTCATCTCCGGCGAGAAGCAGTGGATCACCAACGGCCAGCGGGCGGGCGTCTACATCGTCTTCGCGAAGGCCGACGAGGGCATCACGCAGTTCCTCGTCCCCGCCGACTACGACGGCGTGAAGGTGGGAAAGAAGGAGCACAAACTCGGTCTCCGCGCCAGCGACACCACGGGCATGACCTTCGACGGCGTGCGCGTTCCGGAGGAGTACCGCCTCACCGAGGAGGGCAAGGGTCTCTCCTCGGCGTTCAAGATTCTGACCGGCGGCCGGGTCGGCATCGCCTCGCAGGCAGTCGGTCTCGCGCAGGCCGCCTTCGACGACGCGAAGGCCTACGCCGCGGACCGCGAACAGTTCGACCAGCCCATCAGCGACTTCCAGACCATCCGCCACAAGTTCGCCGACATGGCGACGCAGCTACAGGCCTCGCGGCTGCTCGTCCGCGAGGCGGCGCGACAGGAGGACAACGGCCAGGACCCCCGCATCGCGGCGGCGATGGCCAAATACTTCGCCAGCGAGGCGGCCGTCGACATCACCAACGAGGCGGTGCAGATCCACGGCGGCTACGGCTACACGACCGACTTCGACGTCGAACGCTACTACCGCGACTCGAAGATCACGACCATCTACGAGGGGACCTCGGAGATTCAAAAGACCATCATCGCCCGCGGCCTCCTCGATTAGCTGACCGAAGCCGTCTTTTCCTTTCCTCTCTGAGCTTCCCTCGTGAACCCTGCACTCGACGACATGGCCGAGTTCGACGCCGTCGTCTACGACCTCGACGGGACGCTCGTCCGTCTCGCGGTGAACTGGAACGACGTCGCGAGCGACGTCGTCGACGTCTTCGCCGACGCCGGGGTCGACGCGGCCGACTACGACCTCTGGGGGATGCTCGACCTCGCCGACGAGCACGGCCTCCGCGCGGAGGTCGAGGCGGCCATCGCCGACCACGAGACGACGGGCGCGCGGGAGTCGACGCGGCTGCCACTGGCGGACACTGTCGCCGACCAGACCGTCCCCGTCGGCGTCTGCTCGCTCAACTGTGAGGCCTCCTGCCGCGTCGCACTCGACGTCCACGAACTCGCGACCCACGTCGACAGCGTCGTCGGCCGCGACTCCGTGGCGACGCGCAAACCCGACCCCGAACCGCTCTTGGCAACGCTCCGGGGACTGGACGTCGACGCCGCCGACGCGCTGTTCATCGGCGACTCACGGCGCGACGCGGAGACCGCAGAGCGGGCGGGAACCGCGTTTCGGTACGTCGACGGCGGGCCGTCGAACTTCTAAGTAGGGTCGTCGGAGTTCTGCGGAATCGAAAATCAGTCGTCTGCGCGGCTCTCAGTGCCGTTCTCTGTCTCTATTTCGTCCGGGTCGCTGCCGCCGTCACCGGCGTTCGTCCGTTTCGCGTAGAGGAAGACGGGGATGGCCGTGAGAATCCAGATGATCGCCCCGACTCGGATGGCGAACTCCGCGCGGGCACCCCACGTCGGCAGTGTCGCCTGTAACGAGAGCGCGGTGACGATGGGCGCGCCGACGAGGATGGTCATGACGAAGGTGACCTGCATCACCCAGCCGTAGTCGACACCCTCGGGATTCGAGCGTTCGACGGGTTGCACAGGCGGAGATTCGGGCGGAGGGGCTAATGCGTGCCGGTTCGCACAGTCGCTCGGTCCGCTCGCATTCATTCGATCCCGGTCCGTTCGCGCTGGAAATCTGTTCGCTTGCTGTGAACTCCGATAAACGACCGTGTACGACCGGCGGCACAACGAGACGCTTTTCACGCTTCCGGGAGGTTCGTCGGGTATGACCACGGTACGGGACATCCGCGCGAAGGCCGGGACCGAGGCTATCACGATGTTGACGGCGTACGACGCACCGACGGCGGCCGTCGTCGACGGGGCGGGAACCGACCTCGTACTCGTCGGCGACAGCATGGGCAACGCGGCTCTGGGCTACGACTCGACGCTCCCCGTGACGGTCGAAGAGGTCGAGAGCCGGACGGCCGCCGTCGCCCGCGCGACGAGCGACGCCGTCGTCGTCGCCGACATGCCCTTCCTCTCGGTCGGCGTCAGCGAGGCCCAGAGCATTGAGCACTGTGGCCGGATGCTCAAGGAGGCGAACGCCGACGCCGTCAAGCTGGAGTCCGGCCCGCACACCGTCGAGCTGACCGAGAAACTGGTCCAGCTCGGGATTCCCGTGATGGCACATCTCGGCCTGACGCCCCAGCAGGTCAAATCGACCGGCTACCAAAGACAGGGGACGACGAAGGAGGACGCCCAGGAGATTCTCGACCTCGCGCGCGCCCACGAGGAAGCGGGGGCGTTCTCGCTCGTGCTCGAACACGTCCCGGCCAACCTCGCCGCGCAGGTGACTGCGGCACTGGACATCCCGACCATCGGCATCGGTGCCGGTCCCGACTGTGACGGGCAGGTGCTCGTTGTCAACGACGTGTTGGGGCTGAGCGACCGTGCGCCGCCCTTCGCCGAGCAGTTCGGCGACGTGAAGTCCGTGATGGAAGAGGCGGTCGGCGACTACGTCGAGGCCGTCGAGTCCGGCACGTTCCCGGCCGACGAACACAGCCACGTCGAGGACGACCTGGACGAACTGTACTGAGAACCCGGCCGAGCTGGCATCCGAAAAGCAGGCGACCGCAGTGGTTTTTCTCGCTGTTCAGGGAGTCGATGGAGTCGGTGGAGCCGATGGAGCTGATGGAGCTGATGGATTCGGTGACGCCGTGAGCGGCTGCACTGCCCTCACAGCGAGCCGAGGAACTCCTCGACGGCCGCGTTGAACGCCGCGGGCTGTTCGAGCATCGCGAGATGGGCCGCGTCGTCGACGGTGGCCAGTCGGCAGTCCGGAATCTGCTCGGCCAGATACTCGTGATAGCGCGGCGGGGTCAGCTTGTCGTGGTCGCCGACGACCGCAAGTGTCGGCACGTCGATTCGGCTCACCTCGTCCCGCACGTCGAAGCTGTGGCAGGTCCGGAAGTCCCGTACCGTCACGCGCTGGCCAGCGTCGTACATCCCCTCGCGAGACTCCTCGAGGACGCGCTCGTCGGCGTCGTGGAAGAGTCGGTCGGGGGCGTGGAGGAACTCGACAGCGCGGTCGAAGTCGTCGTCGAGCCACGCGAGCAGGTCCTCGAGGACGCTGAGTCTCGCGCCGGTCCCCGCGAGCACGAGACCGTCGAGCGGGAGGTCGCGGTCGAGGGCGACCGTCATGGCGACGGCACCGCCGAGGGAGTTGCCGACGAGGACGCTGGCGTCCGTCTCGCGGGCGACGGCGACCGCGTCGTCGACGTAGGCCGCGAGTGCCTCGCCGCCGGGGTCGGTCTCGACGTCGTCGCTCTCGCCGTGGCCGCTCAGGTCGAGCGCGACGACCGGCCTGTCGTCGGCGAGCCGCGACTGCGCCTTCCAGACGGCGTGTGACCCGCCGCTACCGTGGACGAAGAGCACCGCCGACCCCGTGTCGGCCGAGTCGCCACGGAACCACCGCTGGTAGGCCGTGGTGCGGCCGTGGTGTGTCACTGTTTGCATGATGGTGGTGTTCTCGGCACGGAACATAAACCCGCAGGGAACCGTGACTTTCCGGTGGAACCGCAATTCTACTCTCTTTCGCTGATTCGGCCACCGTCTGCCGATTCACCGCCGAAAGCCTTAAATACTTAGATAGCTAACTTGGAGTTAGGATTCCTCATGAGTCAACAACTGTTCGAAGGTCGTGACGACCGCTTCCTCCGCCGGTACGACTACGACGACCAGTGGGTCGTCGCGGCCGACCTGCGAGTGTCTGATGAGGCTGTCGACGTCGACATCGTCGGCCAGACGGCCATCGTCGTCGTCGACGCGGGCGACCGGCTGTTCGAGACCGAGTTCGAACTGCCCGGTTCCGACGCGCAAGTGTTTATGAAAAACGGCGTCCTCACTATTACCGGTTCACAATGAAGCTCACTGTCAAACCACTCAAGCAGAAAGACGCGGGTCGTGGACTCGCAGCGATCGACCGCGTGGCCGCAAAGGAGATGGATCTCACCGGCGGCGACTTCATCCGTCTCGAAGGTAAGGACGGGACCGCCATCGCGCGCGTCTGGCCGGGCTACCCGGAAGACGACGGCACGGGTGTCGTCCGTATCGACGGCCGACTCCGCCAACAGGCCAACGTCGGCATCGACGACAAGGTCGACGTCGAGAAGGCGGACGTCAAGCCCGCCGACTCCGTGACTATCGCGCTCCCGCAGAACCTCCGTATCAGCGGCAACATCGCGCCGCACATCCGTGACAAGCTCTCCGGACAGCCCGTGACGAAGGGGCAGTCGGTCCAGATCCCCTTCGGCTTCGGCTTCATCGCCAGCCAGGGCCAGTCGGTCCCGCTGAAGATCGCGGACACGAAGCCCGGGGGCACCGTCGTCATCAACGACTCGACGGAGATCTCCATCAGCGAGAAGCCCGCAGAGCAGATCCGCGGTCCCTCTGGCTCGGGCGGAGCGAGCAGTGACGGGCCGGACGTGGCCTACGAGGACATCGGTGGTCTCGACCGCGAGTTAGAACAGGTTCGGGAGATGATCGAACTGCCGATGCGGCATCCGGAGCTGTTCAAACGCCTCGGCATCGAGCCGCCGAAGGGCGTCCTGCTCCACGGCCCGCCGGGCACGGGCAAGACGCTCATCGCCAAGGCCGTCGCCAACGAGATCGACGCCTCGTTCCACACGATTTCGGGTCCCGAAATCATGTCGAAATACTACGGCGAGTCCGAAGAGCAGCTCCGTGAGGTGTTCGAGGAGGCGACCGAGAACGCCCCGGCCATCGTCTTCATGGACGAACTCGACTCCATCGCCGCCAAGCGCGAGGAGGCCGGTGGCGACGTCGAACGCCGTGTCGTCGCGCAGCTCCTCAGCCTGATGGACGGACTCGAAGAGCGCGGTCAGGTCGTCGTCATCGGCGCGACCAACCGCGTCGACGCCATCGACCCCGCGCTCCGCCGCGGTGGCCGCTTCGACCGCGAGATCGAAATCGGCGTCCCGGACCGCGAGGGCCGCAAGGAGATCCTCCAGGTCCACACGCGCAACATGCCGCTGGCCGACGGCGTCGACCTCGACATGTACGCCGACAGCACCCACGGCTTCGTCGGCGCGGACCTCGAATCGCTCGCCAAGGAGGCGGCGATGACCGCCCTGCGGCGCATCCGTCCGCAGCTCGACCTCGAAGCCGACGAGATCGACGCCGAGGTCTTAGAGAACCTCGACGTCACCGAGGAGGACTTCAAGGAGGCGATAAAGGGGATCGAACCCTCCGCGCTCCGCGAGGTCTTCGTCGAAGTTCCGGACGTCACCTGGGAGGACGTCGGCGGTCTCGAAGGCACCAAAGAGCGGCTCCGCGAGACCATCCAGTGGCCGCTGGAGTATCCCGAAGTGTTCCAGCAGATGGACATGGAGGCCGCGAAGGGTGTCTTGCTCTACGGCCCGCCGGGGACGGGGAAGACGCTCTTGGCGAAGGCTGTCGCCAACGAGTCCGAGTCCAACTTCATCTCGATCAAGGGGCCGGAACTCCTGAACAAGTTCGTCGGCGAGTCCGAGAAGGGCGTCCGCGAAGTGTTCAAGAAAGCCCGCGAGAACGCCCCGACGGTGGTGTTCTTCGACGAGATCGACTCCATCGCGACCGAACGCGGCCGCAACTCCGGCGACTCCGGCGTCAGCGAGCGCGTCGTCTCGCAACTGCTGACGGAACTCGACGGGCTGGAGTCGCTCGAAGACGTCGTCGTCATCGCGACGACCAACCGGCCGGACCTCATCGACTCGGCACTCCTGCGTCCCGGCCGGCTGGACCGCCACGTCCACGTGCCCGTCCCGGACGAGGAGGGTCGCCGCAAGATCCTCGAAGTCCACACCCAGCACAAGCCGCTGGCCGACTCGGTGGACCTCGACAAACTGGCCCGCAAGACCGAGGGCTACGTCGGTGCCGACCTCGAAGCACTCGCCCGCGAGGCCTCGATGGCGGCCTCCCGCGAGTTCATCCGCAGCGTCGCCAAGGACGACGTCGACGAGTCCATCGGTAACGTCCGCGTGACGATGGACCACTTCGAGGACGCACTCGACGAGGTTCGCGCCAGCGTCACCGAAGAGACCCGCCAGCGCTACGAGGAGATCGAGGAGCGCTTCAAGAAGAGCGACGTCGAGAAGGACGAAGGCGAGTACGGCCGGACGTTCCAATAACGACGACCTTTTTCAGAGTCGGGTGCGCCTGTGGCGCACCACTCCTTGAAAAAAGCTCGACCAAAAAACTCTCGCGAGGCTCGGGCCTGACGGCCCTCGCTCGCGGTGCAATGCAGTCAGTTCGGCTGTCGTCGACGACGGGTTTGTTTTCATAGATTCCTGACTCTGAGCACCAGCAGGCTCAGGAACGCGACTGTGCCGATGCCAGCGACGACGTAGAGATACCACGGTGCGGGTTCCGTCGTCGTCTCGAACTCCGGGTCGACCCGAGCGTAGAGACCGCCGGCGACGACGGTCAGGGCGAATACGAGTCCGGCGAGGGTGGGAACTGTCGGCCCGTCCGTCAGTATCTTCAGCCCGTATTCCGTCACGAAGTTCAGGCCGAAGAGAACCAGCAGGTACGCGAGGACGTCTATCTTCCGAACGGCTGGCAGCTCGGTCATTCAGTCTCTACCTGCTGGAGGTCACGAACGAGCCAGTCTTTCGTCACCAGTGCGGCGTGGCTTCCGACGAAGAGACCGCCGCCGAGGAGCACTGTGGTGGGAAAGACCGCGACGAGCCAGTCGTACGGCCCACCGAAGTAGTTCGTCGTCCGGACGAGGACGTGGACGACGAGCGCGAGCAACATCGCCTGGACGGTGAGGAGGAGTTCGATTCTGTGGCTGCCCATACACGAACCTTCCACGGCCGTGACAAGAGTCGTTCGGCTGCCCCAGTCGGGTGTCGCGCGGAAGAACCAACCAATCGGCAAGAACATCGAAGGCCACAATGTTTATGTCGTGTCGTGCGTTAGCGTTTACCACGACAAGATATACCACGAAACCTCGGGCCGTACCGCCAACCAACTGTCCGACCCGTATCGTCAATCAATCAGAATCGACATCCAACCGGAACCGCCAGTCAACTGGAATCGCCAACCAAACAGAATCGACATCCAACCGGAATCGCCAGTCAACTGGAATCGCCAACCAAACAGAATCGCTACATGACCAGAACCGCCCGTTGATCATCCCAACACACGAAACAGAGCGATACAACCTGAACCAAACACGTCTCCAACCGACCGACTGCACCGCTCACCAACCAACCCGTACCGTTCGCCAACCAACTCGCATCGCTCGCCAATCAACCCGTATCGTACGCCAACCACCGCAGCAGTATCGCACACCAACCAATCCTTCGGACTACTCATAACTGACGAGCGATAGCGACGGATCGTTTCGTATTGATATCGAACGACGAGACACATCACTGTCGACGCACGCTCGCCGCGCACCTCCCGCCGTGGCACTCCTCACCACCGTTCGCGCCCAATCCCCACTCGTTTTTACCCGGCAGACGGAACCCACTCCCGATGGACGACGACTTACGCGACCGCGTTCGAGCGGAGGCGGAGAAACACGCCCTGTTCAACGCGCTCAAACACGACAGCGACGCCGACGTGGGTGCCATCATGGGCCCGCTGATGGGCGAGAACCCCGACTTCCGTCCCCACGGGAGCGAAGTCCCCGGCATCGTCGGCGGCGTCGTCAGCGAGGTCAACGGCATGGACACCGCCGAGAAGCGCGAGCGACTCGGTGAGCTCGCACCCGAGGAACTGGAGGAACTCGACTCCGAGGACGAAAAGGACGACCAGCTCCTGCCCGACCTGCCGAACGTCGAGGAGTACGACGAGATTCGGATGCGCGTCGCGCCGAACCCCAACGGCCCGTGGCATATCGGCCACGCCCGCATGCCCGCCGTCATCGGGACGTACAAGGAGATGTACGACGGCTCGTTCCTGGTTCGCTTCGACGACACCGACCCCGAGACGAAGCGGCCGGACCTCTCGGCCTACGACGCCATCCTCGACGACATCGACTATCTCGGCTTCGAGCCGGACGAGGTCATCAAAGCCTCCGACCGCGTCGAGACCTACTACGACCACGCGCGGGAACTCATCGACCTCGGCGGGGCGTACACCTGCTCCTGCGGCGGTGAGGAGTTCTCCGACCTGAAGAACAGCGGCGAACCCTGCCCGCACCGCGACAAGGACGTCGAGACCGTCCACGAGGAGTTCGACGCGATGGTCGACGGCGACTACTCCTCCGGCGAGATGGTACTGCGCGTCAAGACCGACATCGAGCACAAGAACCCCGCGCTGCGCGACTTCGTCGCCTTCCGGATGGTCGACACGCCGCACCCGCGAGAGGAAGCTGAGGACTACCGCGCGTGGCCGATGCTCGACTTCCAGTCCGGTATCGACGACCAGCTGACGGGCGTCAGCCACATCATCCGCGGCATCGACCTGCAGGACTCCGCGAAACGCCAGCAGTTCGTCTACGACTACTTCGGCTGGGACTACCCCGAAGTGCTCCACTGGGGCCACGTCCAGGTCGACGAGTACGATATCAAGATGTCCACGTCGACCATCAAGCAGCTCATCGAGGACGGTGAACTCAACGGCTGGGACGACCCGCGCGCGCCGACCATCGGGAGCCTCCGCCGCCGCGGCATCCTCGGTTCGGCCATCGTTGACGCGATGGTCGGTCTCGGGATGTCGACCAGCGGTGTCGACCTCGCGATGTCGACGGTCTACGCCAACAACCGCGACATCGTCGACGACGAGGCGAACCGCTACTTCCTCGTCCGCGACGGCGTCGAGAAGGCCGTCGTCGGCGGACCCGAGGCCGGCGAGCCGCCGCTGCACCCCGACCACGAGGACCGCGGCCGTCGCCACATCCCCGTGCCCGGTGCAGTTCGCGTCGAACCCAACGACGTGCCCGCCAACGGCGAGCGCGTCTGGCTCAAGGGCTACGGCTGTGTCCGCCACACGCGCGACGCGTTCGAGTACACCGGCGACGACATCAGTGCCGTCCGCGACGAGGGCGTCGACGTCATCCACTGGGTGCCCGCGGACGACACTGTCTCCGTGACGATGCGGACCGCCGACGGCGACGTCGAAGGCGAGGCCGAACCGGACTTCGCCGACGCCGACGTGGACGAGGTCGTCCAGTTCGAGCGGATCGGCTTCACCCGCGTCGACGAGCAGGGCGACGACGAGACCGTCGTCTACTGGACGCACAAGTAGCGCGTCTCTGTCCGTCTCTTTCTCCTCTCTCCGGTCGACGGATTACAGAAACACGACGACGAGCATCACGGCGAGCACCGACGCCGTCAGGACGAGCTGCACCGCCGACGAGGCCAGCACGCCGACCGTCGCGTACGCGGCGGTCCGCAGGCTCTCGTCGACGTCGTCGTTACGGTAGTATTCGACGGCGAACACCGTCCCCGCGATACCCAGGAGGATGCCGAACGGCCCGGCGACGAAGAAGAGCGCGAAGCCGACGAGCGCGGCGACGCCGGTCGTCGTCAGCGACGCGCCGCCCGCGCGGGCCGCGATGGGTCCCGAGAAGTAGTCGACGACGAGTGCGACGAGTCCGAGCACCGTCACGCCTGCGAGGACGAGGAGACTCGGGACGGCGTAGCCCGTCGTCCACCAGTAGAGATAGACCCCGGCGAGCGACGCGAGCGCGCCCGGTACGAGCGGGAGGACGCTGCCGACGACGCCGACGACGAGGAGGGCGAGCGCGACGAGTGCCAGCGGCTCCAGCGCGAGGAGTTCCATAGGGGCGAGATGGCGGGCGTGGACAAATAGTCGGCGTCGTGACGCGGCCGTCTCGGCGGGACGTCGGGCGGTACGTCTGTAAGAACTAAGTGTATCGTCAGTGTTGTTCAGCTATGGCAATCGACCCGAACTTCGAGAAGAACCGCGAGAAAGTCGGCGAGGAGAACGGCGTCGCCGTCTGGGGACCGGTCGAGCCGCCGGAGTCACTCGGCATCCACGGGACGCACGTCGCCGTCGACTACGACATCTGTCTCGCCGACGGGGCCTGCCTCGAAGACTGTCCGGTCGACGTCTTCACGTGGGTCGACACGCCCGACCACCCCGAGAGCGAGATCAAGGCCGAACCGACCAACGAGGACCAGTGTATCGACTGTATGCTCTGTGTCGACGTCTGTCCGGTCGACGCCATCGACGTCGACCCCGGCCGCGCGGGCCGCATCTAAAGCCGCTCTCGACCTTCTCGTCTTCTCCGCACGGTGAGCTGTCGCTGTGGTGGCCGATACTGTGCGAACTATTATTATAAATTCGGACTATCACTAGCCACGAGGGATGTAACCAATGCACACAGTCGTTCTGACGAAGGGAGTTCCCGACTTCCGCGAGGGGAAGGTATCGTTCGACGAAGACGGCCATCTGGAGCGCGGAAAGACGCCGACGGTGATGAACCCGAACGACGCGTTCGCGCTGGACGCGGCGTTACAGACACGGGTCCGACACGGCGGTCGCGTGACCGTGATGAGTATGGGGCCGCCGGGCTATCAGGAGGTGTTGGAGGAGGCGATGTCGTCGTCCTACGCCGACGACCTCTATCTCGTCTCCGACCGTGAGATGGCGGCCGCCGACACTTGGGCGACGGCCATCACGCTCAGCGCGGCCATCGAGCGGCTCGGGACGCCGGACCTGATTTTCGCGGGCTTCAAGACCGCAGACGGAGAGACGGGCCACACCGGCCCGCAGACCTGCTGGTGTCTCGACCTGCCCATCCTCACCCACGTCGTCTCGCTCGACGTCGACGAGGAGGCGGGCACAGTTCGCGCCGAGCGGCTCGTCGAGGGCGACATCACCGAGCGCGAGACGGTCGAGGCGTCGCTGCCCGCGTTCGTCATCGCCGATCCGGAGTTCACGCCGACCTACCGCTCCGCGTCGCACCGACTCACGCTCAAGGAACTCCGCGCCGTCGCGGCGGAGCGCGCCGCGAACTTCGAGGACCATCTCACCGTGTGGGACCACTCGGACCTGAACCTCGACCCCGACTACATCGGCCTGGACGGCTCGCCGACCATCGTCTCGTCGGTCGACCCGATTCCGAAGGCCCCCGCCGAGCGCGAGGCCACGATGGTCTCGCCGACGGACCAGACGGCCATGGCCGAGGTCTTCGAGACGATGCAGCCCTTTGCGGCGGGCGGTGCTGGCACTGCCGACGCTGCTGCCGACGGCGGCGTCGAGACAGACGGTGGTGTCGAAACGGATGAAGGACTCGACACGGGAGACGGTCCCGAAACCGACGGCGGTGTCGACGTCGACGTCGCCCGCACGGACCTTCCGGCGGTGTTCCGCGCCGAGCCGACGGAACTCGTCGCCGTCGCCGAAGAGCCGACCGAACTCGCCGTCGTCGACGACGTGGCCGACGTTCCTGCCGTGGTCTTCTCACCGACTCCCGCGGACGACGCTGAGGCCGACGGAGGCGAGCGGCGATGACGCTCGACCCGAACGACTACGAGATGGCCGAACTCGGCCCCGCAATCAAGGACGTCGATGATCTCGACGAACTCCACTCGATTCTGGACGCCGAGAAGGAGGGACAGAACCGCGCTGGCGCGATCGCGCTCATCGAGAGCCGCATCGAGAAGTTCGAGGGCGACGGCGAGGAGGAAGTGGCGGACGCCGGTGAACTGGACCTCGAGGAGATGTCGACCGCCGACGTCGGCAACGCCGTGCAGTCCATCGACGAGGTGGCCGACCTCCGAGACCTGCTCGACCGCGAGAAGGAAGGGCAAGACCGCAAGGGCGTCAAGCGACTCATCGAGAGCCGCATCGACTCCATCGAAGGCAGCGAGGAGCGCGACGATGTCGACGTCGAAGCCGTCGAGGAGCTGCCGCCGGAGGAGAAGCATCCGGACCTCTCGCATCCGACCGCCGACAAGCGGCACGTCCGCGCGCTCCACGGCGGCGTCTACCGCGACCTCTGGGTCTACTGTGAGACGCAAGCGGGCGAGCTGGTCGACGTCTCGAAGGAGATGCTCGGGAAGTCCCGCGAGCTGATGGACGACTACAACGACCGCTACGACACCGACGAGCGGGTCGTCGCGGTGCTCATCGGCGACGACGTCTCGAAGCACACCGACGACGTGATCGCCTACGGCGCGGACGTCGTCGTCGTCCACGAGGACGAACGATTGAGTCGGTTCCAACACAAACCCTTCTGCGAGCTCTTCTGCGACATGGCACGCGGCGGCGCGAGCCACGACGGCGGCGAGGTTTCTGGAGGAAGAGACGCGGACTGGCGCGACTACGACAAGCCGCGCTACGTGCTGTTCCCGGCGACGAACAACGGCCGAGACCTCTCGGCGCAGGTGCAGGCCGAGCTCGACTCGGGGCTGGCGAGCGACTGTTCGGACCTCTACATCGAGGACACGGTCATCTCAAACCCCGTCAAGACCGGCGTCGCGGGCGAGAAGAAGACCTTCGAGCGCGTCCTGCACATGAAGCGGCCGGACTTCTCGGGCTTCGAATATTCGACCATCCTCTGTCTCGACAACCCGCGACGCGAGTTCCATCCGCAGGGAGGTTCGGTCATTCCGGGGAGCTTCGAGATTCCCGACCCGGACCACGAACGCGAGGGCGAGGTCGTTCGCCACGAGGCCGACCTCGACGACGACTGGTTCAGCGTCTCCGTAACCGGCTACGAGAAACTGGACGAGGGCGTCGACCTGACCGGCCGCGACGTCATCGTCGCCGTCGGCCGGGGCATCGGCGACGACCCGACGCGGGGTATCGAACTCGCGGTCGACCTCGCCAACGCCTTCGAGGACGCCGACGTCGGCGTCTCGCGGGGCATCGTCACCGGCTCCTACCAGTTCGACGGCCACGTCGAGCGGTACACCCACGAGGACCGCCAGATCGGCGAGACGGGACAGGTCGTCGCGCCGAAGCTCTACATCGCCGCCGGCATCTCCGGGGCGGTCCAGCACAAGGTCGGCATGGACGAATCCGACGTCATCGTCGCCGTCAACACCGACCCCGAGGCGCGTATCCGCGACTTCTCGGACTACTTCGTCGAGGGCGACCTCTTCGAGGTGCTGCCCCGACTGACAGAGGCGCTGAAGAACGGCGAGTTCGAAGCCGCGCTCGCCGAAACGCCGCCGGGTGGGCCCGCCGTGACCGACGGAGGTGACGGCGATGAGTGAGTCCGAGCGGCCACCCGAGAGCGAGGCGCGCGAACACTACGAGGCCGTCGTCGTCGGCGCGGGACCGGGCGGGGCGGCCGCCGCGGCGACGTTCGCGAACTACGGCATCGAGACGCTCGTCCTCGAACTCGGCGTCGAAGCCGGGGCGAAGAACGTCTCCGGCGGGCTCATCTACGCCGAAGAGTCCGCGCCGTACACCATCGACGACCTCTTTCCGGGGTTCCGCGAGGCGGCCGCCGAACGGCCCATCACGGAGTACTACATCCACAACGTCGCGGGCGACCGGGTCAAGACGTTCGACCTGACGGACCTCCACGAACACGATACCGAGTGGTCCGACGCCGTCCTCCGGCGGACGATGGACTCGTGGCTGGCCGAGCAGGTCCACGAGAAGACGAAGGAGACCGGCGGCGGCCTCCTGACGGGCGTCCGCGTCAACGGCCTCCTGCGGGAGAACGGCCGCATCGTCGGCGTCACCTGCGACGAACTCGACCCCATCACGGCCGACATCGTCGTCGCCGCCGACGGCGTCACCTCCGAGCTGGCGCGCGAAGCCGGCCTGATGGACTGGGAACGCCCTGAGGAGTGGTTCCAGGGCGTCAAGGCCGTGGTGGATATGCCGCACGACCGTATCGCCGAACGGTTCGGCGTCGACGACGACGAGGGCGTGGCCCATCTGTTCTCGGGCGACCTGTTCCAGGACGTCCGCGGCGGGGGGTTCCTCTACACGAACCGCGCGTCGCTCTCCATCGGGACGGTGTTCCATCTGGACAGCCTCGTCGCCGAGCAGGCCGAACCGCACCAGTTGCTCGACGGCCTGCTCACGCATCCGCTGCTCGCCGAGTGGCTCGGCGACGACTACACCGAGTTGGAGTACTCGGCGAAGCTCGTGCCCGACTCGAAGAAGGTCGCCCTGCGCGAGCCGTACAAAGACAACCTCGTCGTCGTCGGCGACGCCGCCGGCCAGATGCAGGCGCAGGGCCCCATCATCAAGGGGATGAACCACGCCGTCACGGCGGGCGCGCTCGCCGCCGAGGCCTACGCCGAGGCGAAGTCGCGCAACAGCCCCGAGTCGGCGGGCGCGCTCTACGCGCAGAAACTCCGCGACGAGGGCGTGATGGACAAGCTCCGGCCGCGGGGATACGACGTCGTGAGCGCGCTCGGCGAGCGCGAGCCCGTCGCGAGCCTCACCGACGCCGTTCTCACCTCGCCGGTCGGTCGACTCGGCGTCCGCGCGCTCGGCGGCCAGCTCGAACGGCTCTACAACACCTCGGCGTTGTCGATGCTGATTCCGGACACGAAGACGCCGTACGTCACCCTGCCGCGAATCATCGCGGAGGAACTCGGCGAACCCGTCGTCGACGAGAGCCGCGTCCAGCCGCCGAGTCTGGAGGAGCGCATCGGCGCGCTGACCTACGACACCGACGTCGGCAACGCCCACATCGTCCTGCAGGACAACTCCTTCGAGGCGAGCGGCGCGGCCGTCTCGGCCTGCCCGGTCAGCGCGGTCGACTTCGGCGGCGGCTGTTACCGCGAGGAGACGGTCAAGACCAACGGCAGCGAGGAGCGCGTCGTGAGTCTCGATACCCAGCCCTGCGTCGAGTGTGGGACCTGTGCTGTCGTCGCCGACACCGACTGGAACCATCCGAGCGGTGGCAAGGGAATCGAGTTCAGACAGGGGTGAACGATGGGCGACACAGACGACGCGGCGGCTGAGCTGGGGACGACGGGGGGAGACGCGCCGACCGACGGGTCGGCCGACGTGGCCCACTCGGGCTACGTCCACCGCATCCGCGACCTCGCCGACGAGGCGCGAGCCGCGCGCGAGTCGTTCGCGCCGCCCGAGGCGACGAGCGAACCGCCCGACGAGCGAGCACTCCGGTGTGCCAGAGACGGGGTTGGTCCGGTCGTCGGTCTCTACGTCGAGGCCCACACCGCCCAGTGGGACGTGGCCTTCTCGGCCGAAGAGCTACGCTTGCTCCACCGCGCGCTCAACGACTGGCTGACGTGCTACGCGCAGTGCTACGGCGTCGACCTCGACGCGTCGTTCTCGATTCGCGAGGCCGCCGAGATGCTGCTCAAGACGCACAACGTCCGCGACACGGCCCAACTCCTGACCTGCGTCCCGTCGCGACGCGAGTGACCGACCCGACAGTCACGGCAGCGGGGTAAGTGCCGACGGTCGCGGTAGCGGGAAGATGTTGCCAGCCGCGGTAGCGAGGGGGGTGTCGACGGCGACGCGGACTCTCTCGTGTATAATTATCACGAACAACAATTATGTACTGTGGCGTGGTAACAGTCTGCATGGAGATCACGGAGAGGTTGAACTTCGACCACAAGGACCGCAAGGACGTCTACGACTACATCGAGAGCAACGGAACCGTCCGCGAGGACGAGGTTCGTCGGGCACTCAGGATGGACCCCGGCGCGCTCGGCGCGCATCTGACCATCCTCCGACGTGACGGCTACATCCGAAAGGTCGGCGACAAGGTACAGGTCGCCTACGAGGAGGAGGAAGCCCAGACTCACAAGTCCGACGGCGTCGAGTTCACCATCCGGTCGGCCCAGGAGGTCGACCTCGACCGGCTCGTCGACACAATCCACGAGGTCGCCGAAGAGGGCACCTACATCGAGGCCGAGACGGTCGCCGACGTCATCGACCACGAGGAGGTCATCCTCCGACACAACGAGACCGGCTCGCGGATGTTCTTCGTCGCCAGCGTCGACGACGACGTCGTCGGCTGGGTCCACCTCGACCTGCCCGAGGCCGAGAAACTGAGCCACACCGCCGTCCTCACGGTCGGCCTGCGCTCGGAGTTCCGCGGCCACGGCATCGGCACGAAGCTCCTCGAACGCGGCACCGAGTGGGCGCGCGGGCACAGCTTCGAGAAGCTCTACAACAGCGTCCCGGCGACGAACGACCAAGCCATCGCGTTCCTCGAAGGCCACGGCTGGAAGACCGAGGCCGTCCGCGAGGACCACTACAAGATGAACGGCGACTACGTCGACGAAGTGATGATGGCCGCCGACCTCCGGTAATCACCTCGAAACCGTTCCCAGTTCTCCGTTTTTTCACGGTCGCCAGCGACGACGTCGTGTCACCCGCCGATACGTTCTTGCCGGACGGTAGTGAAATCGAAGTATGCTCTCGCCCTCCATCCGAGCCGCCGCGAAACGCGTCGTCGCCGGTGCGTTTCTGCTGTATTCGCTGGCCGCGCTCGGTCTCTACTGGAACTACATCGTCACCTCGCGGACGCTCTCCGCACTCCTCGTGGACCCGTTCGGCTCGACGTTCACGCTCGCCGTCACGGCGATGTCTCTCGGTGTCGCTGTCGGGAGCCTCGGTGTCGCGACGGAGACGCTCGACCGCCACCGCGCCGGCTATCTCCGCGCGATGCGTGTCTGCGGCGCGGTCGGACTCGTCGGCGTTGGCGGGCTTCTCGTGGCCACCGTCGTCAGCGGACTCTGAGCGTTCCGCTCACCGCCAGTCAACCTCTGCGCCCTCCAGCACCTCGGCGACGACGCCGTCCTGCTGGACCAACGCGCGCCCGTGGGCCGTACAGACCTCTCGGTCCTCTGCCCACGGGATGTAGAGCCGCACGGCCGCCTCGCGGTCACAGCCCGACTCGCTACACTCTGCCATGCCTCACTATCGCACGCGACGGCTATTCGGTGTACCGCCCGCGCTCGGCGTGGGCGACGTCGCTCCCGTAGGCGTCGACGAGCGGCTTGTACGCGTTGCCGAGCGAGCGCATACACTGGCCGGTCGAGTGGTAGTCGAGTGCGTCGGCCACGTCGTCCCACGGCGTACATTGGAGCACTTTCCGCACGAGCAGGCGTTCTTCGCGCGGCGACAACTCGGGCCCGTCGGGGTCCGAGAGGGTCCGAACCGCGAGGTCGCGGAAGGCTCGCGGAGCCGTCCCGTAGAGTCCCGGCCCGTAGGACGCGCCCGCGACGACCTGCCAGTCGCGGTCCGTGAGGTCCAGCGGGGCGTCGCCGTGCGTCGCCCGAATCGCGGCGCGGGCGACGTCGGGGTCGAGGTCCCGCAAGGTGTCGCTCAGGACGCCCTCGATACGCCGGAGGAACCAGTCGGTGTGGCGGCTCTGTAGTTCCCTCCCGGCCTCGCTCGTCGGGTCGAGCATCAACGCGGAATATTCGCCGCTCGTGGCGTTGCGGGTCGTCGAGAGATGGACTGTCCGGTAGCCGTTACGTTCCCAGAAGCGCAGCAGTTCCGGGGTCGCGCCGTAGCCGACTCCCAGCCAGTCGACGTCGGCGGCGAACTCCTCGCGGACTCGCTGGAGGAGGTGCGACCCGAGTCCCTGCGAGCGGACGGCGTGGTGTGTGGCGATACGCATGACGCGGTAGCCGACCGGAACCGCGGCGTCCTCGTCGCGGAGCTGGCTGGTCAGCACGTCGGGGAGCATGTTGCCCCGCACCCGGCCGCCGTCGTACATCTCGCTTCGCAACTCGGCGTCAAGACCGCCCTCGCGGGCGAGCAGCGCGACGGAGACGACGTGGCCGTCGTGCAGCAGTGCTCTGAGCGTGAGGTTGGGCGCGTCGAGCAGACGCGCGAGGTCGGTCGGTTCGGTCCGGTAGTGCGCGAGCACGAGCAGTCCGAACGCCTCGCGCAGCAGATGTTCGTCGGCAGCGAGGTCGTCGGGAGTGAGGTCGCGGTACTCCACGCTCTCGACGTCGGCGTCGACGACGAGCGGGTCGACCGCGGGCTGGGCGTCGAGCAGGAGCGCGCGGAAGGCCCAAGACTCCACGGGGTCGCCGCGGGCGTAGCGGATCGGCTCGGCGAGGTGGACGTCGCGGACGGCGAGGTCGCTCTCGGCCAAGCGGTCCCGAAAGCGGACGGAGAAGCCGCGACCTGCGCCCTCGTAGCCGTGGATGGTGGTGAAGAAGCCCGCGGTGGGCGCGTCGAGGAACCGTTCGAGCAGGCGAACCGGGAGCGCGGCGGCCTCGTCGACGAGCAGCACGTCCGGGCCGTCGGGGAGCGTCGCCGCGGTCGGCGGGTCGGCGAAGCGGACGTGGCCGCCTTCGATGGTCCGGAGGTGGGGTCCGGATTCGTCGTCTCCGTCGTCTCGCTCGCCCGCCAACGCGCCGATTCCCGACAGGAGCTCTCGCGCACGGGCGAAGACTTCCGCGGCATTTCGGCTCCCAGGCGCAGTGACGAGCACGTCCCGCCCCTCAGCGGCGAGGCTCCCCGCGGCCAACCCGGCCGCGCTGGACTTCCCTCGACCGCGGTCGGCCTCGACGACGACAGCGTGACCCGACCCGCGGAGGCGTTCGAGCGACCGGACCGCCCGTGCTTGGTCGCCCGTGAGACACGACTCGTAGGCGAGCGCGGGAAAGACCGCGTCGCCGGGAGCGGCGGGCGTGGTTCGGGGTGTCGCCGCCGGGGCGTCCGTCAGACCGTCGCGTTCGACTTCGTCCCGATCGACGTCGACGACGGCGACGCCGGGATGCTGGCGGAGCGTCTCGACCAGCCGCCGTCGGAACCGGCCGGTCACGTCGTCGACGGTAAAGGGCGGGACGGCGAGATACTCGTCGAAGCCGCCGCGGGCGTCGGGCCAGTCGTCCAGTGGGGGCGTGAGGAGGACGAGCAGGCCGCCGCCGTCGACGGCACCCACCAGTCGGCCGACGGCGTTGGGAGAGAACTCGCCGTGGGCGTCGAGGACGACGCAGTCGCGGGTGGTGCCGAGCAGGTCGCCGGCGTGTTTGGGGTGGACTCGCTCGAAGCGAAAGCCCTCGCGTTCGGTGACGACGGTGACGCCGTCGTCGGCGAACCCGGCGGTCTCGACGACGTCGTAGGCCGCGTCGAACCCGGCGTCGCGGTCGCCCGCGAGGACGAGCAGCCGACGCTCGTCGGCGCGTTCGGTCTCGGCGCGGAGTCGCCCGGCGAGGGAACTGGGGTTCATACCCCCGGCTTGTCGGCCGGGGGGTTTGGCGGTTTCTCTCTGGACGTGGGTGAGAGCGTCAAAAACGGTCGCGGTTCAGTTCTCGTCGACGAGCTCGTCGAGGTCTTCTAACTCGTCGAGGTCCGCGCCACCGGCGAGTTTCTTCGCGGCGACCGCGAGACCGACGAGGAGGACGAGCACGAGCACGACCGGGAGGAGCTTCTTACCGCCCGAGCAGCCGCTCTCGTCGGCCTCAGCGTCGTCGAATTCGAGTTCTTCGTCGGTCGCTTCGTCGCCGGTCGAGATCGATTTGGGACCGAACTGGACGTCGCCGTCGCCGAGATGCAGTTCGAGGAAGGTGAACTTCTTGTCTGCCATACTGGTCAATACGCCGACGGGCGGCTTAGGGCTTGTCCCACATCGTCGCCTTCTTGCGCTCGCTCCGTCGAGCCTCTCTATGGACGATACACGACGCGAGTTCCTCGAATCGCTCCTGACGACGCCCAGCCCCTCCGGCTTCGAGACGGCCGGTCAGCGCGTCTGGGTCGACTACGTCACCGAGTTCGCCGACGAGGTCACGACCGACGCCTACGGTAACGCGGTCGCGGTCCACGAGGGCTCCGGCGACGGCCCGGAGATCGCCTTCACCGGCCACGCCGACGAGATCGGCTACATCGTGCGCGACGTCACCGAGGACGGCTTCGTCCGTATCGGTCCCATCGGCGGCGCGGACCGCACGGTCTCGAAGGGCCAGCACGTGACGGTCCACACCGACGCGCACGATGCGAGTGCCGACGACGCGGCCGTCGCTGGCGTCGTCGGCCAGACAGCCATCCACCTCCGCGACGTGGGCAACGAGGAGTACGACGACCTCGAGGAGCAGTTCGTCGACATCGGTGCGGAGACTGCCGAGGAAGCGGGCGAGTTGGTCGAAGTCGGCGACCCCGTCACCGTCAACACGCAGGTGCAGGACCTCGCAGGCGACCGGCTCGCAGCCCGCGGGATGGACAACCGTATCGGGACGTGGGCGGCCGCCGAAGGGCTGCGCCGGGCGGTCGAAGCCGACGTGGACGCGACGGTCTACGCCGTCTCGACGGTCCAAGAGGAGAACGGCGTGCAGGGCGCGAAGATGGTCGGATTCGACCTGAACCCTGACGCAGCCGTCGCTATCGACGTCACGCACGCGACGGACAACCCGGACGTCGACAAGAAGCGGCAGGGACCGGTCGAGTTGGGCAAGGGGCCGGTCGTCGGCCGCGGCAGCGCGAACCATCCGAAGCTCGTCGACCTCGCGCGGTCGGCCGCGGCGGGGGCGGAGATGGACGTCCAGCTGCAGGCGGCGGGCGTCCGGACGGGCACCGACGCCGACGCCTTCTTCACGAGCCGCAGCGGGATTCCCGCGCTGAACATCGGCCTGCCCAACCGCTACATGCACACGCCGGTCGAGGTCATCGACACCGCGGACCTCGTCGGCGTCGCCGACCTGCTCGGGGCGATGGCGCGCGAGGCTGGCGCGGTCGACTCGTTCGCGGTCGATATCTGAGTGGCCGGAGCGTCCAGAGCCTCCGGAGCAGCCGAAGCCTCCGGAAACCCGGGAGTGCCGCTCGCTGGCGCGTGAGCCTGTAACTGGCTCACATGGCTACTGGACCGAAAGAAAACCGTTAAAAGTCGTCGCAGGGACTATTCGGACATGGCTGGAACTATCGAAGCACTCGTTCCTGGCGGGAAGGCCAATCCTGGCCCGCCCCTCGGTCCGGAACTCGGACCGACGCCCGTGAACGTGCAGGACGTCGTCAGCGAGATCAACGAGCAGACCGCCGCGTTCGACGGTATGGAAGTCCCAATCACCGTCGAGTACGAGGACGACGGCTCGTTCACCATCGAAGTCGGTGTCCCGCCGACGGCCGCGCTCATCAAGGACGAGGTCGGATTCGAGAGTGGCAGCGGCGAGCCGCAGAAGAACTTCGTCGCTGACATGAGCATCGAACAGGTGAAGAAGGTCGCCGAGCAGAAGATCTCGGACCTCCTCGCCTACGACGTGAAGAACGCCGCGAAGGAAGTCGCCGGGACGTGTGCCTCCCTCGGTGTCACCATCGAAGGCAACGACGCCCGCGAGTTCAAGAAGCGCGTCGACGAGGGCGAGTACGACGACGTTCTCCTCGCATAAGCGACCAGGCGACCTCTCTTCGTCTTACGTTTCCGACCGGCGAGCGACGGCTCCGTCCGCCGCTCGCTGACGACTGACCGTTCACTCTCCGGTGCCAACCAACCGAACCGCCTTCCCCGGCGTCTCGTCGGTCGCCCGACTCGTGAAGACGACGCCGTCGTCGACGAGCGGGTCGCAGCTGACCCACCCCGCGACGTCGACGGACCACACCGCCGCACCGTCGGCTTTGTCCAGTGCGTAGAGGTTGGTGTCGTACGACCCGACGAGGACGTGGTCGCGCGTCACGGTCGGACAGCCGACGATGTAGCCGCCGGTCCGAAAGTGCCACTCCTCCTCGCCGCTCGCGGCATCGAATGCCCGGAGGAAGCCGTCGTGGCCGCCGATGTAGACGGTTTCCGAATCGGTGTCGACCGACGCTCCGCCCATGACGAGGTCGTCGGTCGCGACCGCCCAGTCCTCTTTTCCTGTTTCGAGGTCGACGCGGTAGACCGACTCGTCCCACGACCCGAAGAAGGCCGCGCCGTCGTACGTCGCGATGGGGCCCTTGATGGGGCGGCCGGTGTCGAACGTCCACAGCGGCTCGCGGTCGGGGTAGGACCAGCCGTAGAGCGTCCCGTCGTTGGAGCCGACCGTCAGTTTTCCGAGTTCGCGGTCGATGGCGATGGTCGAGTGGGGGTGGTCCGTGGGCCGGCCGTCGGTCCAGACCACCTCGCCCGTGAGCGCGTCGCACGCGGCGAGCGAGCCGTCGGGCGCGCTGTGCTCGACGGCGATGTAGACCAGCCCGTCGTGGTAGCCGGGGCTGGAGCCGATAGCGTCGCCGAGCTGGGTGCGCCAGAGCTGTTCGCCGGACTCCACGTCGAAGGCGTAGAGCGCGCCGTCGTACGCGCCGACGTAGACCAGTCCGTTGGCGATAGTGGGCGTACCGTGGATGCCACGTCGGCTGGGGCTGGTCTCGGCGAGCCAGTCGACGGAGCCGTCGAGCGCGACGGAGCGGACCGCGCCGTCGTCGCCGGGGATGACGTAGTTACCCGCTGGGTCGCGGACGGCACTGGCCTTCGCGGCGGTGTGCTCGCCCGTGTTGACCGCGTCGAGTTCCCACGCGACCTCCACTGTGCTCGGAACCGTTGTCTCGGGCTGGTAGCCCTGCCGTCGGAGGTCGCCACGGAAGGTGGTGAACGCCTCGGCGTCGGCGGGGGCGCGGTCGGCCGCGCCGGGACCGGTGGTGGTGCCGTCGAGCGCGAAGCGGCCGAGCGGGGAGTCGGCGAGTCGGCCGACACAGCCGGCGAGACCGGAGAGAGTAGCAACGCCGGCGACGGAGCCGGTTCGGAGGAACGACCGTCTGGTGGGCATTTTCCGAACGTGGACACCCCGACAGCATAGGGTTTGTGTCGATGGGGAGCCACCCGACTTTTCACGGTCGGCCGTGAATCCCGGCCCATGTCCGAACGCAGTTCCCTGCTCAACGCCGCCATCGGCGGCGTCGTCACCATCGTCACCGCCTTCCTCCCGTTTTCGCCCATCATCGGGGGCGCGACGGCTGGCTATCTCGAACGTACCGACGGCGTCCGCGTCGGCGCGCTGTCGGGTGCCATCGCGGCGGTCCCGCTCGTGCTCGTCGTCCTCGCTGCGGGCTTCCTGTTCGCGTTCGTTCCCGACCCGACGGCTGCGGGTGGGCTGTTCCTGTTCGTGCTCGTCGCCGTCGTGTTAGCGGTACTCTACACCGTCGGTCTCGGCGCGCTCGGGGGTCTCGTCGGCGTCTACCTCGCCGAGGAGTTCGCGTAGGACGGCTCGCCTCGGATATCCTCGCCGCACGGCTCGGAGAAACGAACGCTGAGACGGCCGAGAACACCGCGTCAACGCGCCACACCCCGACACTCGCTTCGACGCTTTTAAGTCCGGCATAACCGTCCCTCGAAGTGAGACAGGCCTCGCCTGTTTCACTGACCCGTAGGAGCAATCCTGCGTACTACGGAGGTGAATAATGGCAGACGATACACTAGTACAAGCAGTCTCTCGCGCACTCGACGAGGCCCCTGAGCGGAACTTCCGCGAAACGGTCGACCTCGCGATCAACCTGCGCGACCTCGACCTCAACGACCCGTCGAAGCGTATCGACGAGGGCGTGGTTCTCCCGGCCGGTACCGGCCAGGACACCCAGATTGTGGTGTTCGCCACAGGCGAAACCGCGCTCCGAGCAGAAGACGTCGCTGACAAAGTTCTCAGCCCCGACGAGCTGGAAGAACTCGGCGACGACTCCGATGCTGCAAAGGACCTCGCAGACGAAACCGACTTCTTCGTCGCAGAGGCCAGCATGATGCAGAACATCGGTCGCTACCTCGGTACGGTGCTGGGTCCGCGCGGCAAGATGCCGACGCCGCTCCAGCCCGAGGACGACGTGGTCGAGACCGTGAACCGCATGAAGAACACCGTCCAGCTTCGCTCTCGCGACCGCCGCACGTTCCACACGCGCGTCGGTGCGGACGACATGTCCGCCGACGAGATCTCGGACAACATCGACGTCATCATCCGGCGTCTCGAGGCGAACCTCGAGAAGGGTCCCCTCAACATCGACTCCATCTACGTGAAGACGACGATGGGTCCCGCCGTGGAGGTCAACGCATGAGCGAAAGCGAATCCGTCCGCCGTACCGAGACGATTCCGCAGTGGAAGCAGGACGAAGTCGACGCGCTCGTCGACTTCATCCAGGGCTACTCCTCTGTCGGTATCGTCGGCGTCGCCGGAATCCCGAGCAAGCAGCTCCAGAACATGCGCCGCGGCCTGCACGGTAAGGCCGAGGTCCGCATGAGCCGGAACACGCTCGTGACCCGCGCGCTGGACGAGGTCGACTCCGGCTACGAGGAACTCAACGAGTTCATCGCCGGCCAGGTCGCCCTCATCGGTACCAACGACAACCCGTTCGGGCTGTACAAGCAGCTCGAAGAGTCCAAGACCCCCGCCCCGATCAACGCGGGCGAGGTGGCCCCGAACGACATCGTCATCCCCGAGGGTGACACCGGTGTCGATCCGGGTCCGTTCGTGGGTGAGCTCCAGCAGATCGGAGCCAGCGCCCGCATCATGGACGGGTCCATCAAGGTCACCGAGGACTCGACGGTGCTCTCTGAGGGCGAGGTCGTCAGCGAAGACCTCGCGAACGTCCTCAGCGAACTCGGCATCGAGCCCAAAGAAGTCGGGCTCGACCTCAAGAGCGTGTACTCCGAAGGCGTCCTCTTCGCACCCGAAGAGCTCGCAATCGACGTCGACGAGTACCGCGCGGACATCCAGTCGGCGGTCTCGGCAGCGACCAATCTCTCGGTCAACGCCGTCTACCCGACGACCCAGACCGCGCCGACGCTCCTCGGCAAGGCAGCAGGCCAGGCGAAAGCACTCGGCCTCCACGCCGCCATCGAGAACGAGGAACTTATGCCGGAACTCGTCGCCCGTGCCGACGCGCAGCTTCGCGCGCTCGCCGCACAGATCGACGACGAAGAGGCACTCCCGGAGGAACTGCGCGGTGCCGCCGCAGCCGCACCCGCAGCGTCCGACGAGGAGGAGGAAGATGTACAGGCTGACGAAGAAGCAGAAGCCGACACCGAGGAAGCCGCCGACGACGACGAAGACGACGAAGACGACGGCGACGGTCTCGGCATGATGTTCGGCTAACTACAAGGAGAACTTAGGACAATGGAATACGTTTACGCAGCTCTCATCCTGAACGAGACGGGCGAAGAGATCAACGAAGACAACATCACGGCGGTCCTCGACGCAGCAGGCGTCGACGTCGAAGAATCCCGCGTCAAGGCGCTCGTCGCCGCGCTGGAGGACGTCGACATCGAGGAAGCCATCGAGACGGCCGCTGCCGCACCGGCAGCAGCCCCCGCTGGTGGCTCGTCTGACTCCGACTCCGAGGAACTCGACACCACGGACGAGGAAGAAGAGGCCGCTGAAGAAGAAGAAGACGACGACGACGAGGACGACGACTCCGGCGAGGGTCTCGGCGAGCTCTTCGGTTAAACCCGGACTGCACGCCCCTCACGTCTCGACTTCACGAAATCCCGATTTTTCTTTCGACGCTACACAGAGAGCGGTAGCTCTGTTGCCGTCACCATCGTCGCCGCCACCGTCATCGTCGCTGTCGCTCGTCGTCGCTGTCATCGGTCGTCACCGTCGTCCTTGTCTCCTGACGCCCGACAGCCGACTCACCCACCACTCCGAGCCGACGGTTTATCACCGATGACGGGACCACCTCGTCGCGATGGACTCTCTCGGCGTCGCCGTCGCCTTCGACCCCACGACGAGCGTCGCCGTCCTCGCGTTCACGGTCGGCGGCGTCGCGCTCGGCACCCTGAGCGGGCTCGTACCGGGACTCCACGCCAACAACTTCGCGCTCTTGCTCGCGTCCGTCGCCACCGCGGTCCCCGGCCCGCCACGACTCGTCGGCGCGGCCATGCTCGCTGCCGGCGTCGTCCACACCTTCCTCGACGTGGTGCCCGCGCTCGCCCTCGGGGTACCTGACGCGGCGATGGCGGCCACGGCCTTGCCGGGCCACCGTCTCGTCGTCGCTGGCCGCGGCCGTGAGGCACTCAGACTCTCCGCACTCGGCAGTGCCCTCGCCGTTCTGCTCGCGCTCCCACTCGCGGTTCCCGTGACCGAACTGATGACGGCGATCTATCCGACCGTCCGTGCGAATCTCCCACTCGTCTTGGCGGGTGTCGTCGCCTTCCTGCTCGTCACCGAACCGACCGCTCGGGCTGCACTCGGTGGCGCGGTCTGCTTCGTCGCCAGCGCGGCACTCGGTGCGTACACTCTCGACCTCTCGCCAGCCGCCCCGCTCGACGCCGGTGGGATGCTCGCGCCGCTGTTCGCCGGGCTGTTCGGCGCGCCCGTCCTCATCGACGCGCTGGACGGGGCGGGCGTTCCCCCGCAGGCCGACGCCACACTGACCATGGCCCCACGGACACTCGGGACGACTGCGTTCGCAGGGTCGGCGGCCGGTGCCGTGGTCGGCTACCTGCCCGGCATCTCCGCGGCCATCGCCTCGGTGCTCGCACTGCCGCTGACGCCGAACGACGACGGAGCACGCGGCTTTCTGGTGGCGACGAGCGGGGCGAACACAGCTAATTCGGTCTTCGCGCTCTTCGCACTCGTTGCCCTCGGGACGCCCCGGACGGGCGTGATGGTCGCGCTCGACGGAGCCGTCTCCTCGCCGTCGCTTGCGTCCTTCCTACCTGTGGTGGTCGTCGCTGCGGTGGCGGGCTTCGCGCTCGTGCTCGTCGTCGGCGACTGGTATCTGCGGGTCGTCGGCCGGACGGACTACCGGGTCCTCTCGCTCGCGGTCCTCGCGCTGCTCGTCGTCCTCTCGGGGTTGTTCGCCGGACTCACCGGCGTGCTGACCTTCGCCGTCGCGACGGCGGTCGGGCTCGTACCGCCGCGGCTCGGCACGCGCCGCGTGCATCTGATGGGCGTGTTAGTCGGACCCTTGGCACTCGGTCTCTGACCCCCGGCGCGAGGAAAGACAATCATTAAAAGTCGTCGCCCGGTTTGTCTGTGTATGAGCCAATCGCAGCAGCAGGAGCGTCAGTGTGTCTCCTGTGGCATCAACATCGCCGGGATGAGCGCTGCCCGTTTCAAGTGCCCGGACTGTGGGCAGGTCATCTTCCGATGCGCGAAGTGCCGTAAGCAGAGCAACCTCTACGAGTGCCCGGACTGCGGGTTCATGGGGCCCTAACGATGGGGAAGGTTGCTGCACGCATGAAGGTCATGCCGCAGAGCCCTGAAATCGACCTCGACGAGCTCCAGGAGCGTCTCGAGGAAGCCCTCCCGGAGGGTGCGACCATCAACCGCGTCGACCGCGAGGATGTCGCGTTCGGTCTCATCGCGCTCTTCCCGACCGTGCTCGTCCCGGACGGCTCCGGCGGCACGGAAGCAGTCGAGGAAGCGTTCGCTGACGTCGAGGGCGTCGAGTCCGTCGGTGTCGACCAGGTCGGTCGGATTTAAACAACGACCTTCGACCTTTTTTCAGCGCGGGGCCTCGCACGCCTCCGGCGTGCTCGACCCCGCTAAAAAAGCTCGGCCAAAAAACCCGCTCGCGAGGCTCACTTCGTTCGCCTCGCGTCCAGCGTTCTTGTACTCGACAGCGACGGCACCGCGTCGCCGAGAGATTTTCTCCGCTACCTACGGTCTCAGGCGGCCCATCCGACCCTGATGGTGCTTCTGCACGAGATGGAGCACGACACCGACGACGAGCAGCATCACGCCGAGCGGGAGCCACAGCATCTCGACGAGACTGATGACGATCGGAGCGACGAGCAGTATCGCGCCGATAGCCGCGATGTGGAGGGGCTTCATCGACTATTGAGTCAGTCGGTCAGGTGAATAAGCTTTCGAGCGTCCGACAGGCCGAGTTACTCCAACGCCGCGTCGAACGCCTGCTGGAGATCCGCCGTCATGTCGTCGATGTGCTCGATGCCGACGCTGACACGGATGAGACCGTCCGTCAGGCCTGCCGCGAGCCGTTCCTCGCGGGGGATGGCGGCGTGAGTCATCGCCGCTGGCTGTTCGATGAGGCTCTCGACGCCACCGAGGGACTCCGCGAGCGTGAAGACCTCCGTCTCCTCGATGACGGTGCTGGCCTCCTCCAGCGTTCCGTCGAACTCGAAGGAGAGCATCCCGCCGAAGTCGTCCATCTGCTCCGTTGCCAACTCGTGCTGCGGGTGACTCTCCAGCCCGGGATAGAACACTTCGTCGACGGCCTCGTGGTCGTCGAGCCACGCGGCGAGCGCGCGGGCGTTGTCGCAGTGGCGGTCCATCCGTACGGGCAGGGTCTTCGTCCCGCGGAGGACGAGGAAACAGTCGAACGGTCCAGGCGTCGCGCCGACGGAGTTCTGGTAGAAGCCGATCTCCTCGTCCAGCTCCTCGTCGTCGACGACGAGCGCGCCGCCGACGACGTCCGAGTGGCCGCCGAGATACTTGGTCAGCGAGTGGGAGACGATGTCCGCGCCGTGTTCGAGCGGCCGCTGGAGATACGGCGTCGCGAAGGTGTTGTCGACGGCACAGAGCGCGTCGTACTCGTGGGCGATGTCGGCGAGCGCGCCGATGTCGTTGACGTTCATCAGCGGATTCGTCGGCGTCTCGACCCAGACGAGTTCGGTGTTCTCGCCCATTGCGTCGGCGACGGCCGCGTGGTCGGTGGTGTCGACGAAGTCGAACTCCAGGTCGTACTGCTCGTAGACCTGCGTGAAGATGCGGTGGGTGCCGCCGTAGACGTCGTCGCCCGCGACGACGTGGTCGCCCGCTTCCAGCAGGTTGAGCACGGTGTTGATCGCGCCCATCCCCGAGGAGAAACAGCGGCCGTAGTCGCCACCCTCCAGCGAGGCGAGGTTGGATTCGAGGTCCGTGCGCGTCGGGTTCCCCGTCCGGGAGTATTCGTAGCCCCGGTGGTCGCCGGGACCGTCCTGTTTGTACGTCGAGTTGGCGTAGATGGGCGTCATGAGCGCGCCCGTCTCCTCGTCGGGTTCCTGCCCGGCGTGGATGGCGCGCGTCTCGATCCGCTGGGAGCGTTGGAAGTCGTCGGTCATACGCGTGGAGTCGCAACGGCCCGGCTAAAGCGTGGCTATCGGCGAATATTGCGGGTCGGGAGAGCCAGTTCGGCTGTGGTGGCACGCGAGCGGCCGCGCCGGGTGTGTCACAGACACCCGTCCGCGACGGAGAACGCACCTTTTATAATCGAACCTGCAGTAATCGAACTCACGACTATGCCGAGTTCGAACGGTCCCATGAACGGTACGCGAGGAAAGCTGTCGAACAAACCCCGCGAGCGTGGCACGTCTCCGCCGCAGCGCGCGATTCAGGAGTACGACGTCGGTCAGAAGGTCCACCTCAAGCTCGATCCGAGCGTCCGCAAGGGTCGCTTCCACCCGCGCTTCAACGGGCACACCGGTGAAGTGCTCGGAAAGCAGGGTCGCGCGTTCAAAGTCGAAATCAACGACGGCGGCAAGCGCAAGACGATCATCGTCCGCCCCGCCCACCTGCGCGCCCAGAAGTAGATGACCATCTTCAAAGAGAAGCTCGACGAGGAGTATCTCACCGTCTCGGAGGTGAAAGAGCTGCTCCAAGAGGTCGAAGCAGAGCGAGCCGCTGACCCGGACCGTGAGCTGCGCTACGAGCTGGCGCGTGCGATCGAGCACGTCAACCGGTTTACCGTCCTCTCGCCGGAGCAGTCGCGCGAACTCGTCGCCGAGCTTGAGGAGTTGGAAAAGGTCGACGAAGCGACCGCCTACAAGATCGCCGACCTGCTCCCCGCGGACCGTGACGAGCTCCGCACCGTCTTCGCCAAACAGCGCTACGCGCTGGACGGCGACGAACTCGACGAGATTCTCAACGTCGTCGCGAAGTACGCGTAATCCGTCCAACTGTTTAAATAGACAGTGGACGTATCCGTCTTTTATGACTAGTTCCGAGAGCGGTGACGCCGACGCGAGCGGTGACGCCGACGCGAGTGCCGACGTCGGTCACGCGGTCGTCCTCGACTATCTCCCGCACGGACGCGCCGACGACAACCGCCCGCAGTACAAGAAGCAGCCCGTTGCGTACGCCCTCGGCGAGGCTGACTTCACGCTCTTCGAGCTGACGCTCGCAGAGGACGCCGACGTGGGCATCGGCGACCGGGTCGTCGTCACCCCGGAGACGGACCGTGACCGCGTCGCGCGCGTGCGCACCGTCGACTACGACGACGTCTCGAACGGCGCGCACTCCGAGCTGGAGTACGTCGTCGCCGACATCGTCGAGGCCAACGAACGGCGGTTCGTCGACTTCTACAACGACGCCCAGCCCATCACGCTCCGCCTGCACCAGCTGAACCTGCTGCCGGGCATCGGGAAGAAGCTCCGCAACAACATCCTCGACGAGCGCAAGCGCAAGCCCTTCGAGAGTTTCGAAGAACTCGAAGAGCGCGTCTCCGGGCTGCACCGTCCCAAGGAGGTACTCGTCGAGCGCGTCCTCGAAGAGCTTCGTGACGAGGACCTGAAGTACAAGACCTTCGTCCGGCGCGACCGCGGTCAGTAGTCGCCCGAGCAGCGAGGAGACCTTCCCGGAACGGCCGCGAGACAAACGAGACTTTTAGGCCCGTCGACGGCGAAGCGGTGACAATGACTGAGCAGGACGGCACCGCTGCCGACCTCTACGGCGGGCGACGCCTCAGAGAACCCGACGCGCTCATCCGGCGTGCGGGTCTCCGCGGTGATCCCGACCAAGACCAGCACTTCCTCGTCGACGACCGCGTCCTCGACCGCGTCCCGACGTATCTCCCCGACGATGCCGACACCTCCCATCTCCTCGAAGTGGGTGCGGGGACGGGCGCGCTGACCGACCGGCTGCTCGCCGTCGGTGACCACGTGACCGTCGTCGAACGCGACGTCCGGCTCGTCGAGTTCCTCCGCCGCGAGTTCGCAGACGACATCGAGGCCGGAACCCTGAGCGTCCTCGAAGGCGACGCGCTGGAGGTCGACCTCCCCGACTTCACCGCCTGCGTCGCCAACCTCCCGTACGGCATCTCCAGTGAGATCACCTTCCGGCTCCTGCCGGAGGGCAAGCCGCTCGTCTTGATGTTCCAAAAGGAGTTCGCCGAGCGGATGGCCGCCGCCCCGGCGACCGACGAGTACGGCCGACTCTCCGTGAGCGCGCAACACTACGCCGACGTGGAAGTCGTCGAACCCGTGCCGCCGACGGCCTTCTCGCCGCCGCCCGCAGTCGACAGCGCGGTCGTCCGGACGACCCCGCGCGCGCCGGACTACGAGGTCGACGACCCCGAGTTCTTCCTCGACTTCGTGAAGGGGATGTTCACCCAGCGGCGCAAGACTCTCAGAAACGGCATCCGCAACACGACCCACATCACGGGCATCAGCGACGCCGCGGCCGTCGTCGAGGCGGTCGACGCCCACGACGAGGATCTGCTCCGCAAGCGCGCCGGAAAGCTCGCGCCCGCACAGTTCGCCGAACTGGCCGCCATCGCCGCCGACGTGGAGCACCGCGCGGGCGACGGCGCGGACGACGACTGATCGGACGATGATTCCACAACTGGTGTTGCAGACGTCGGCACCGACGACGACACCGACGGGTAACTCGACGGCCGCGTCGGACCCGCTCGGGTCGTTGCTCAGTGCCGTCGGACAGGGGCTCTTTCCCGACGGTCTCGCCTTCGGGCTGCAGGTCCTGTTGACGATCATCATCGTGGCAGTCGTCCTGATCGTCCGCTACTACGAGGACAAGTGGGTCCAATCGCACTCGTTCGACTCGGTCAAGCGTGTCGCCATCGCTGGCGGCATCGCTCTCTTCACGGCGGTCGGCGTGCTGCTGCTCATCGACGTCTGGGAACTCGGCACACAGCTCCGCGACTCGTTCGGTAGTCTCAGGAGCCAACGGCTCGCCGGTCGCGTCCTCATCTCGGCGGTCCTCATCGGTATCACCTACACCCTGTCGAACTTCGTCGGCCGGGTCATCCAGGTCGCATCGGGGTCGGGCGACGCCATCAGCCGCCACCAACAGGAGATCATCTACCGGCTCACCCAGATCGGGATGTACGCGACGGTGGTGCTCGTCGTCCTCAGCCTGTTCACGCAGGACATCGGCAGCCTCCTCGTCGGGGCCGGATTCCTCGGTATCATCGTGGGTATGGCCGCCCGCCAGACGCTCGGGTCGGTGCTCGCGGGCTTCGTCCTGATGCTCTCGCGGCCCTTCGAGATCGGCGACTGGATCGCCGTCGACGACCACGAGGGGACCGTCACCGACATCACCATCGTCGACACGCGTATCCAGACGTTCGACGGCGAGTACGTCATCCTCCCGAACGACCAGATCAGCGGCGGGACGCTCGTCAACCGCACGCGGAAAGGGCGGCTCCGCCTCGAAGTGGAGATCGGCGTCGACTACGCGACCGACCCCGAACGCGCCGCGGAGGTCGCCCTCGAAGCCGTCGAGGAACTCGACGAGCTGATGGGGGTTCCGTCCCCGCGGGTCGTGCTCAAGCGGTTCGCCGACTCGTCGGTGATTCTGGGCGTCCGCGTCTGGATCGACAACCCGAGTGCCCGCCGGAAGTGGCGCGCGCGGACGGCCGTCATCTCCGCGGTGAAATACGCCTTCGAGGAGGAGGGCATCAAGATCCCCTTCCCGCAGCGCGAACTCTCCTCGCGCGACGCGGAGGGCGACGTCCCGCTGGCCGGCGGTGGGGAACGCCATGAGGCGACGACCGACGGCGGAGGCGACGAATGACGGACGAAGAGCAGTCCAGCGCGGACGGTCTCGCCGACCGACGCGGCATGAACGTCCACGTCTACCAGCCCGCGGAGGACTCGGGGTTGCTCGCGCAGGCGGCCGTCGAGTATCCCGTCTCGGGGACGGTGCTGGAAGTCGGCACCGGCTCGGGATGGGTCTCCCAACAGGTGCAGGAGAAGACTGACGCCCGCGTCGTCGGCACCGACATCAACCCGCACGCCTGTCGGCAGGCGCGTGAGCGCGGCGTCGAGGCCGCCCGGGCGAACCTCCTCACGCCGTTCCGCGACGGCTCGCTGGACGCCGTGCTGTTCAACCCGCCCTACCTCCCCACCGACCCGGACAACGAGTGGGACGACTGGATGGAACACGCCCTCTCGGGCGGCAAATCAGGGAGAGAACTCATCGACCCCTTCCTCGACGACGTGGGGCGGGTGCTTGCTCCCGACGGCGTCGTCCTGCTGCTCGTCAGCAGCCTCACCGGCTTCGACGCGGTCGTCAAGCGCGCCGAAAGCCAGGGATTCACCGTCGAGACGGCCGTCCAGGAGTCGTATCCCTTCGAGACGCTCACCGTGCTCGCGCTCTCTGAATAACTGACAGTCATTTTCTTCATTAGCAAATATTAAGCGTCGGCATTTCATAGCCGATAGTGATGAGTAAACTCGTAGCGACGACACCCGGGCTCTTTCCCCTCCCCGACTGGGCGAAAGACCGGCTGTCCGACCTGAAAGGCCACCAGAAGGGCGATCTGATCTCCGGCGACGAGGGCGACGACATCGTCGCCGCCTACGGCGAGGCGCGCGCGGAAGTCATCGAAGACCAACTCGACGCCGGTCTCGACCGCGTCGGCGAAGGGCAGCTCCGCTGGGACGACAATCTCGCACATCCGCTGACCGTCCACGACAACGTCGAGACGGGCGGTATCGTCCGCTACTACGACAACAACAACTTCTACCGCGACCCGCAGGTCGTCGGCGACCTCACGTTCTCCGGCGACGTCGCCGCCGAACTGGAAGCGGCACACGACGTCGTCGACGACGAGGCTCCCCTGCAGGCCGTCCTCCCCGGCCCGTACTCGCTTGCGGACCTCGCGACCGACGAGCACTACGGCGGCGAGGCGGAGTTCCTCGACGCAGTCGGCGACTTCCTCGCCGGCGAGGTCGAGGCGTTCCCGGAGCACGAGACGCTGTTCCTCAACGAACCCTCGCTCGTGACGAACGCGCCCGGTGACGACACCGACGAACTCGCAAGCGAGGTCGTCGACCGCGTCGCCGCCGCAACCGACGCCGACGTCGTCGTCAACACCTACTGGGGTGCACTCGACGAGAAGACCTACGCGCATCTGATGGACGCCGACGTCGACGCCATCGGCTTCGACTTCGTCGCTGGCGACCGCCAGCAGACCCTCTACAACATCAACGAGTACGGCACGAAGGCCGACATCGCGCTCGGTCTCGTCGACGGGCAGAACACGCTCGTCGAGGAGCCGGAGACGGTCCGCGAGCGCGTCGACTGGGTCCAGGAACAGATCGCTTCGCAGGACTTCGAGACGGTCTACGTCACGTCCAACACCGAACTCTTCTACCTCCCGGTGAACAAAGCACAGCAGAAACTGGCCGTTCTGGCCGAGGCCGCGAGCCTCAACGAGGTGAAAGCATGAGCCGTAATCCCGCCGCAAACCGCGAACAGTTCCGCCCCGAGGACCACGACAACGACCACTTCCTGCTGACGACCATCGTCGGCAGCTACCCCAAGCCGAAGTGGCTGAACCGCGCGAAGGAGCTCTCCGAGGACGAGGAGTCGAAGTTCACCGCCGACCACCTCGAAGAGGCCTACGACGACGCCTGTGAGGTCATCACCCACGAACACGAGCGCGCCGGTCTCGACACCGTCGTCGACGGCGAGATGCGCCGCAACGAGATGGTCGAGTTCTTCGCCCACCGCATCGACGGCTACGAATTTAATGGTCCTGTCAAGGTCTGGGGACACAACTACTTCAACAAGCCCTCGGTAGCCGACGAGGTCGAATACGACGAACCGTGGCTCGTCGACGAGTTCGAATTCACCACGAACGTGGCCGAGAAGCCCGTCAAGGTGCCCATCACCGGCCCGTACACCCTCGCGAACTGGTCGTTCAACGAGGCCTACGAGACCGAGGAAGAACTCGCCTACGACCTCGCGGACCTCGTCAACGAGGAGATCGAGAAGCTCGTCGAAGCTGGCGCGCGCTACATCCAGATCGACGAACCCGCGCTCGCGACGACGCCGGACGACCACGCTATCGTCGGTGAATGTCTCGAGCGCATCGTCGCCGACATCCCCGAGGACATCCGCATCGGTCTCCACGTCTGTTACGGCGACTATTCGCGCATCTACCCCGAACTCAACGACTACCCCATCGACGAGTTCGACGTCGAACTCTGCAACGGCGACTACGAGCAGATCGACGTCTTCACCGAGCCGGAGTTCGAACCGGACCTCGCACTCGGCGTCGTCGACGCCCACACCGCCGAAGTCGAACCCGTCGAGGAGATCAAGGAGAACATCCTGCAGGGCCTCAAGGTCGTCCCGCCGGAGAAGCTCACCATCTCGCCCGACTGCGGCCTGAAGCTCCTGCCGCGCGACATCGCCTACGGCAAGATGGAGAACATGGTCAAAGCCGCCCGCGAGGTCGAACAGGAACTCGACGCCGGCGAGATCGACCTCGACGTCGCAGCTCCGAAGGCCGACTGAGCGGTCCGCCACGAACGTCTGCGGTTCTGCTTTCTTGCTTTCTCCCGTTCTCCATTCTCTCGCATCCCCACCCTCTCGCATCTTCACTCTCCATCCATCCGTTCATCCCTCTCTCCAGTCTCCACTTTCACACCTCGAATTCACACCCCGAAACGCCCGCTCACAGTGCGGCACGGAGGGTCCAGAGACCGAACAGCACCGCCCCGAGCGCGACACAGACGAGGACCACCCCGGCGACGCGGTAGACCGTTCGCACGAGTCTCGTCTGTGGCTCGTCTTGGTGGAAGGTGGCCCACGCGGCGACCGGTGCGAGACACGTCGGGAGAGCGAGTACCGCGACAACCCTCGTCGGCTCGCCGGCCAGTGCCAACGTCGCAGCCGAGAGGGCGGTGCCGACGCCGACGAGGACGAAACAGGCGGCGAACAGCGTGTTCGTGCGCATACCGTCCCACCGAGGGGGTGCGGCAAAAACAGTGTGGTCGCTCTGACTCGGCCCCGACTCGGCCCCGACGCGGCCATCCGACACCACCACCTGCACGATTCCCTACGGCTTTCTCCTCCACCGGCGTCTCTCGACCATGACGGACGAAGTTTCACTCGACGGCCGCACCGTCGTCGCCGTCGAGAACGAGGGCGGCGACGTCGGCAGCGACACGCGGATGACGTTCACGCAGGACGGGACGCGGCTCTCCGCGGAGTACAGCGGTGGTGACATCGCCCAGGGCTATCTTCTCGGAACGCTCGTCGACGGCGAGTGGGACGTGCGCTACGTGCAGGTCGACCACGAGGGCGAGACGGCGACCGGCCACTCGGTCGGAACGGTCGAGCAACTGCCGGACGGCCGCGTCCGCATCGCAGACGAGTGGGAGTGGGAGTCGAAACCCGGCGGTGGACGGAGTCTGCTCGAAGAGGTCTGAGTACCGACCCACAGCAGGACCCCGAACGACCGAAACGGTTTCCTTCCCGACACGTCGACTTCTCGGCAGTGTCCTCCCCGCTCCGCTCCGGCCTCCACGTCGCGCTGAACCGGCCACGGGTGCTCGCCCTCGTCGTCGCCGTCGTCTTCGTCGAGACGGCACTCCGCGTCGCGCTCGGCTTCGTCCATCCGCTCGCGTCGGTCGTCTTCCCGCCCGTCGTCGCCGTCGCGGTTCTCGGTGCCGCGCTGCCGACCGTCCGCGGACTCGCGGCTGGCCCGTCGTCGACGCCCGACTGGCAGCTCCCGGCGCGACTGCGCGAGCGCGGCCGTCGACTTGCCAGCGCGGCTGTCGTCTGCCACGTCGTCGCGCTGGCAGTCGGTGTGGCCCTCTTTCTGCTCGTCGACACTCCCACCCGGTTCGCCTTCTACGCTGTCGACGGCAGGCCGCTCCCGTGGCCGTTCGTCTACGCCGCACCGCTGCCTGGCGTGCTCCTCGGGACAGTCCTCGCGTGGGGACCGTTGGCGACGGTCGTCGCCCGCGTGGCCGACGGAGACTCCGTTTCGGTCGCGTTCGAGACGGCGGTCGGCTCCGCAGTCGCGAGCCCCCGGTGGACGGCGACCGTCTTGGGACTGCATCTGGTCGCTCTCGTTATCGTGCTCGGTGCCGCTCTGACCGGGTTCGTCTTCGCGACGCAGGCACGGGTCGACCTCGCGTTCGTCGTCGTCCTCGGCGGACTCGTCTTTCTCACGGGACTGCTCACGCTCGGGTTCCTCTACCCCGTCCACGCGGCACTGGCGAACGCCGCTCCGGAGCGGGCGACGGTTCCCGCCCGGCGCGTCGTTCTCGCGGTCTTCGTCGTCAGCGCGGCCTTCGCCGGTGCGGGTGCGGTCCGGGTGACGGAGTACCGACCCACCCCGGACCTCGCGTCGGCCTCCGTAGAGTCGGCTGACCCGTACGCGGCGGCCGTCGACAACACCGCCCGCACGAGCTACGACGTACGGTACGTCGAAGGGGTTCGCGGCGAGACGCGCGTCTTCCGGCGGGCACTCGAACGCGAGGACCGCGAGTATCTGACCGGGAGCAACGCGTCGGGCTGGTACACCGGCTACAGCGATGCGGGGGTCACCTACCGCGTGTTCGGGACCAACCCGCCGTTCGAACTGAGCCGACGGACGGTCGACGGCAGCACCGCAGCGGCGGTTCCGGGATACTGGCTGGCCCGCAGCCAGGTCGAGCCGACCGGCCAGTTCGGACTGCCCCGCGCAGACGCCGGCCGGTGGAGCGTCGTCGACCGCACCGAAGACACGGTGACGGTCGAACTGACCGACGGCACCGACGTCTACGACGCACTCTTCGACTACCGGCCGGAGAACGCCAGCTACGAGACCGCGTGGGTCAGAATGCGCGTCGACACCGACCGTGGCGTCGTCACGGATGGCGCGGCTCGGATCGATATGACTCGACGGGGAGAACCGCTCGACCTCCGGCGGGAGTACACCGTCCAGACGGGCGACGACGTCGATATCCAACGCCCCACGGAGCTGAACCCGCGCCGTCCGAGCGAGTGGGTCTGGAAGCTCTTCGCGTACTGACTTCTCACTCGGCCTTTGTCGCCCGCACCGACAACGTCATCGGAATCTCCGGGCCGTCGGGTAGTCGCCACCAGCCGTCGTCGCCCTCGACCATCCCGTCGAGTCGCTTGTAGCTCGACTTCGGAAACTCGTGGACGAACTCGATGTCGAGCCCGGCATCGACGAGCGCGGTCACGATGTCGCCGACGCCGTGGTTCCACTCGTAGATCGTGGTTTTCGAGAGCTCCGCGTCCTCGTCGGCGTAGCTCCCCTCGTCGGTCTCGAAGCTCATCGCCTCGTCGTTCGAGTACGCGTAGGGGAGCTGAATCCAGTCGTCGTCGCCGACGGTCTCGCTCATGGCGAAGGTCGGATGAATCTCTGCGAGGTAGAACGTCCCGCCGAGCTTCAAGAAGCGCGACACGACCTCGGCCCAGCGACCGAGGTCGGGGAGCCAGACGAGCACGCCGTAGGAGGTAAAGACGAGGTCGAACGTCTCGTCGAGTACGTCGGATATGTCGTACACGTCGCTCTCGACGAACCGAGCACGTTCCTCGTCGATACCCGCCTCGTCGCGCAACTCACGGGCGGTTTCGATGGCGACCGGGGAGAAGTCGACGCCGGTCACGGTCGCGCCCTCGCGCGCCCACGAGAGCGTGTCGAGCCCGAAGTGACACTGGAGATGGAGCAGGTCTGTCCCGCCCCCGACGACGTCGGCCAGTTCCTCACGTTCGAGGTCCATCAGCGTCGTCTCGCCCGCGAGGAAGGACTCGACGTCGTAGAAGTCCGTCTCCGGGTGGAGTTCGGCCAACTCGTCCCAGTGGGCGCAGTTCGCAGAGAGATAGTCGTCCATACGACGGCGGCGTCACCCCACGGTAAGTGTCTTCCCGTCGTGTGCGGGTCGATCACTCGGCGTCTGCGTCGTCACCCGTCCCGTCGTCCGCCTCGGCGGGACCGACCGACTCGCTCGGCCCAAGCTCCAGCGGCGTCGGGACGGGTTCGAGCCGGGCCTCGACCGACGCCGTCGCCTGCAACTCCCGGCCGTACCGACGCTCCTCGGTGAGTTCGTAGGTCCCTGCCCGGAGACCGTAGGCCCGTCCCTCCTCCTCCCGTTCTGTCTCTGTCTCCTCCGTCACCGTCAGATCCAGTTCGAGGCCGATGGTGGCTTCGCTGAACTGGTAGCTCGTCGGCGTGAAGCCCAGTTCGAGCAGCGACCGCGGCTCGCTCGTCGTGGTCGTCGTCACGGTGCCGTCCTCGCCGACTTCCCGAGCGACCCGTGTCGGAACCTCGACGTCCGCCTCGGCGAGCGTCTGCAACACCTCGGCGGTGTTGCGGTCGAGTTTCGCCTGCGCCTCGGCGACGCTCTCGGCGACGAGGTACAGCAGGTCCCCGAAGGGAGCGTCGCGCTGGTCGCGCCGCGAGGTGGACGTCACGAGGCCGCGTTTCTGCAGGTCCCGTGGGCTGAACGGCATCTAGCTCGACCCACCGCCACCGCCGCCACCACCGCCGTTCTGCGGCGGCGTCCGGTTGTCGACGGTCTCGATCTCCGGCACCATCAGCTCCGGCGGCGTGACCGGCACGAGCGTCGTCTTCATCTTGCTGGTGCCTTCGACGGTCTTGCCGAACTTCCGATTGTGTTCGAAGTCCGCCTGCACGCTGCCGGAGTAGACACCCCAGTTGACCGAGTGCTCGGTCTCGACGCCGAAGGAGGTCTCCGTCTCCAGTTTCGTCTTGATGTCCATCGAGACCTCGATGGTGGCCTCGCTGAACTGGTAGAACGTCGGCGTCAGCCCCACGTGGAGCAGCGACATCTCGATGGGGTCGGGTTGGTTGAACTCGACGCCGTCGTCGGTGATGACGCGTGTGATGGCGGGATAGACGTCGATGGTCTCCTCGGCCAACTCGACGGCCGTCTCGACGGAGTTCTCGTCGAGCGCGTTCTGTGCCTTCGCGATACCCATCGCCAACTCCTCGACCATCCGCGGCAACGGCACGTCGAGCAGTTGTTGTCCGACCGACTGATTGTTACTTGTTGACATAGCGCACCAAACGAATACTCCACGAATCAGGACATAAATACAGTCTGTTTCACGGATAAACGGGGTGGAAGTTGCTGACTCACTCGGGCGGCGTGAGTGCCTGTCGGAGCCGCTCGATGTCGACGTTGACACCGCCGACGTGGCTGACGTACGGCTCGCCGCGCAGCGTCTCGGCGCGGCCGAACGTCGTGTGGACGACGAACAGCCCGTCGGGATGGCCGAGCAGAAGCCTGTCGACGCCGCCCACCGCCGAGAGAAGCCACGTCCGAAACGCCTCGTGGTCGGCCTCGGGATGGCGTTTGACGAGGAAGAATCCGGCGTCGTCCGGCGGCGGTCGTGCGACGTCGACCGTGGCACCGAAGCGGTCGCCGACGTCGCCGAGACTCTCGTCACCCGCCACGTCTCACCACCGCCTGTCGCCGCTCGGCAGTGGTCACTCTGCACTGACTCTCGGCGGTGGTCACTGCTTGTCGCCTCCGCCGGGGTCGCCCGCGAGCAACTGCGCGGCGTGGTCGAGCCAGTGGCCGGCGCGCTCTTCGGACGCACCGGTCAACGTCGCGAGTCGCTCGACGTCGGCGGAGGCGACGTCGCCGACCGTCTCGATACCCCCTTCGCGGAGCCGACCGCCGAAGGTCGGCCCGATGTCGAGGACGTCCTCCACCGGCCGGGCGGCGGCCGCCTCGTCGACAGTCTCGCCGTGGCCGTCGTCCGTCTCCACTCTGTCGCCGTCGTCGCCGCGGTGGCTGTGCCTCTCCTCCGCCGACTCGTCCGTCGACTCCTCTTCGGCGGGGACTTCGACGGTCAACTCGACGACTTCGCCGGGTTCGGCCACCGCTCGACTCGACGGGAACTGGTCGACGACGACGCCCGCGTCGGCCGTGGCGTCGACCGCGAATCCGGCCTGTCGGAGGAGTGCCGTCGCCTCGGCCACCTCGCGGCCGACGACCGAGGGGACGCGCTGGTAGTCGAGTTCGGGTGCGGCCGTCTGGGGTTTGACGCCGAAGCGGATGGTCGACAGCGACTCCGCGCGGACCGTCTCGGAGACGCCCGGGAGGTGAAACCGCACGCCGTTGTCGGTGTTGACCACGCCGGCCTTCAGGTCGACCTGGACGTCGGCGACGCCGTAGCCCGCCGAGCCGAGGTCCGCCTCCACGTCGTCCAGTGCCTTCCCGAAGTTTCCGAGCAGGTCCCGCGCTTCGAGGTCGACGCGGCTCTTACGCGCGTCGGCGAGCTGGTCGACCAACTCGGCGTTGCGCGACTCCAGCGTCGACACCGTCGCCTGCAACTCCGAGCGGTTCGTCTCGGCGGTGACGACGCGGTGTTGGAGCGTGGCGATGCGTTGCTCGCGGGCGACGAGTGCGGACTCCAGTTCGGTCACCTCCGTCGAGGAGAGTTTCGAGAGGTCGACCTCCACCTCGTCGGCGAGATTCAGGTCGACGGTGAAGTCGACTGCCTCGTATTTCGCGGGATCGAAGCGGTTCGGGTCGAAGCCGCCGCCACCACTCATGGCTCCCGTGTCTCCGGTCGGTCGGCGGGGACCGGGACGAGCCGCGCGCGGACCGAACTCGTCAACTCGGTGTCGACCGCCTCCCGCTGGCGGTCCTTCGCGTCGACGGGCGCGGCGGCGACGAACGGCCGGAAGCCCTTCCGCTTCCCGTCGCGCTCCTCGGGGCGGGCCGCGAGCGACAGTTCGAGTTGCACGTCGAGGTCGACCTCGGCGAAGCGGTACGACGTCGGCGGCGGCGTCCCGTTCTGTGCTGCTTCACGCGCGGCGTCGGCGACTGCGCGGTCCAGTTCTGCCTGCCCGTCGGCGACGGCCGTCGCGAGGTCACGCACTACGTCTGCGAGGGGCCGTGTCCGCCACTGTTCGACTGACATATAGTGTGGTATCGTCTGCCATGGTATAAATATCTCTGTGGCGAGAAAAATCGGAGCGGTGACAGACGGTCGTGAGCTGGCCTATGCCACTGTGCGGTCGGGAGTACCGCTGTCGGCGACGGTGACGGGCGTCCGTACGACCGACTGCGCCCGTCGCCCGTTGACGACGACCTCCGCGACGTGGACCGTCGCCTCGATTTCGTCGCCCGGACGGAGGTCGAGGCGGGCCGCGGTCTGTGCCATCAACACCGTCGTGTACGGCTCTCCGTCGGGTCCGTCGAGGACGACGTGGACTTGGCCACCGCGATGCGTTACTGACCGGACGATGCCTCTCAGTCGATTGCCTGGCGTGGGGGACATATAGGAATTTGAACGCGTTGGGAGCGAATAAGGCTTCGCTCGGTGGAGCCGTCGCTGGCGACGGTGAAGAAAACGGAGAAGTTCGGGCCGGGTCGGGTTAGTGGTCTTCGTCTTCGTAGACCCAGACGGCGTTCGTCTGGTCCCAGTCGACGAGTTCCTCGTCGTCGAAGAACAGCTCGATCTCGCGCTCGTTTGCGCCCTCGTCAGCGTGATCCGAACCGTGGATGACGTTCTGACCGAGGTCGAGACCGAAGTCACCGCGGATGGTACCGGGTGCGGATTCGGCGGGGTCCGTCTCGCCCATCATCTGGCGGACCTGACGGGTCGCGTCAGCTCCCTCCCAGACCATCGCGAAGACCGGACCGGACGTGATGAAGTCGACGAGACCGTCGAAGAACGGCTTGCCCTCGTGCTCGCCGTAGTGCTCGTGGGCGAGCTCCTCGTCGATCTGCATGAACTTGCCGCCGACCATCTTGAGACCGCGGTCCTCGAAGCGAGAGACGATCTCGCCGATGAGGCCGCGCTGGACGCCGTCGGGCTTGACCATCACGAACGTGCGCTCGTCGTGGTGGCTCATTGACGGCTCCCTTCCTCGGTCCATTCGAGGTCGCGCGCTTCGCGACCGAGGTCGGCGTTCTTCTCACACTTCGAGGAGCAGAAGTGGATGACTGTCCCGTCGGTACGGACGAACATCGTGCCCGTGCCGGGCTCGATGTCCGCGCCGCAGTAGTCGCAGTCACGGTTCTGTGGCATGGTTTACTGCCCTCCGATGGAGTCGGCGTCGCGCTGGGTCTCGCGCAGCTGGAGGATGTCGCCCTCCCGCACGGGACCGAGCACGTTCCGCGTGATGATGCGGCCCTGGTTCGAGCCCTCGCGGATGCGGCACTTGACCTGCATGGCCTCGCCGTGCATCCCTGTCTTGCCAACGACCTCGATGACCTCGGCGGACGTCGAGTCGCTGGCGGTCTCTTCTGCGCTCATGGATGCTTACTGCAGGTCCTCGAGCTTACCGGCGATGTCCTCGACGTCCTCCGAGGCTTCGCCAGCGTCGACGATGGCCGCGGCGGCACTGCCGACTTCGAGACCGGACGCGTGACCGATGTCGTCCTGGGTCTCGACGTAGATGAACGAGATGCCCTTCTCCTCACAGAGTTCGGGAAGGTGCATCACGATCTCTTCCGGCGAGACGTCCTCGGCGATGAAGACGAGGTCGGCGTTGCCGCGCTCGACGGCTTTCGTCGTCTCGTTGGTTCCTTTCTTTACACTACCTGTGTCTCGGGCGACCTCGAGCGCCTCGACGGCGCGTTCCTGAAGGTCGGCTGGGACTTCGAAATTGACGTAAACTGGCATGGTTGTTCACCTCTCCTGCTCGCGGGCTCGACTGCCTCGCCGTCCCACCGAGAAACCTCAGCGGAAGTGGTCGTTCCCTGACGACGAGGAGTATCATCAACCCCGGGCAGGCTGTAACTCTGAATTGCGCATCACCCCATAAAAGCGCTTTCAAAGCAACCCCGGCGTGAGAGTCTGCGACACGGCGACGAGCATTCACACGCGGGTCTGCTCTCGGTCGCCCCCGACGGCGAGCTGATGGCCGCCTCGGACGACGGTTCCTCCCGCGCCAACGCGGTCGTGCTCAGCGTCGTCGACACCGCGAGTCACGGCTCATCACACCACACACCATGACACGTGTGAACTGTTCAAACGGCCAGTTCCTCGCCGATTGACGCTTTTGAATTGGACAGTAATGAACAGAGATGCACATTCGGCGTAATTTTCACGATTGTGTCGGAGAATCGGAGTCGGGATTCGTGAGGCTTTTCCGCGCTATCGGACAACGGGCGAACCAGACACACACATGAGTGAACGAGAAACGTGGGCAACGAGGGCAGGATTCATCCTCGCGGCCGTCGGCAGTGCCGTCGGTCTCGGGAACATCTGGCAGTTCCCGTTCAAGACCGCACAGTTCGGGGGGGCGTCGTTCCTCCTCGTCTATCTGATCGCCGCGCTCGGCATCGGCATCCCCGCGATGCTCGCCGAGTTCGTCATCGGCCGGAAGACGAACCTGAACACCATCGACGCCTTCGAGAAACTCGGCTACCGCAACTGGCGTATCGTCGGCGCAATCGGGCTGGCGACGGGCTTCTGGATTCTGTCGTACTACAGCGTCGTCGGCGGCTGGGTGCTGCGCTACATCGGCGGCAGCATCACCGGCGCGTACTTCAGTGACCCGGCGGCCTACTTCGGGCAGGTTTCGGCCGGTCCGGAAGCACTCGCGCTCCACGCGGTCTTCATGGCACTCGTCGTCGGCATCGTCGCCCTCGGTATCGAGGACGGCATTGAGAAGGCGACGAAGCTGATGGTGCCGAGCGTCGTCGTCATGCTCGTCGGTCTCGCGGCCTTCGCGTTCACCCTGCCGGGTGCGAGCGAGGGCTACGCGTACTTCCTCTCGCCGGACTTCGGCGCGCTCGCCGCCAACTTCACCGAAATCGTCCCCTTCGCCGTCGGCCAGGCGTTTTTCTCGCTCTCGCTCGGCATGGGCGCGATGATCACCTACGCCTCCTACATCGACGGCGACGAGAGCCTGTTCGCCGACAGCGTCACCATCGTCGTGCTGAACTCCTTCGTCGGCATCCTCGCCGGTCTCGTCGTCCTGCCGCTGCTCTTCGCACAGGGTATCGACCCGAACACCAGCGGTGCCGGTGCGGTCTTCGTCAGCGTCGCCACGGCGTTCGCGGAGCTTCCGGCCGGGCAGGTCCTCGGCTTCGTCTTCTTCGTCGTCGTGCTCATCGCCGCGCTGTCGAGTGCGATCAGCCTCCTCGAAGTGGTCGTCTCGTGGGCCGTCGACAACACGTCTTACAGCCGTCCCGTCATCGCGACGGGACTCGGCGGCGTCATCTTCGCGCTCGGCATCCCCTCGGCGTGGGACACCGCCTGGCTGACGTGGTTCGACAACCTCGCGTACCAGCTGCTGCTGCCCCTCTCCGTGCTCGGCATCCTCGTCTTCGCCGGTTGGGTCTTCGGCCGCCCGGCACTCGGGGAACTGCTGAAGGGCAGCGACTTCGGTGACGGCGTCGGCCTGACGTGGCTCTGGACGGCCCGGACGGTCGTCATCGTCGCCGTCGTCGGCACGCTGCTGCTCGGTCTCCAGACGCTGTTCGTCGGTGGGGCCATCGTGCCGCCGCTCTGAGCACGCGAGCGACTCCGAACGTCTCTCACAGTTGAGAGGTTACGAATCGTCACCGAACAGCCGACTTTTGTGGAAGTTCGTTTCGTTAGACGGCCGTCCGAACGTCGGAAAACCGTTATCATGGGAATTTGACGGTTCCACGACTCGAAACCCACTTTAAGCAGAATAGGCCAATGCATGACAATGACACGAGAAACGTGGGCAACGAGGATGGGGTTCATCCTCGCGGCCGTCGGCAGCGCCGTCGGTCTCGGGAACATCTGGCGGTTCCCGTGGGTGACAGCGGAGAACGGAGGCAGTGCCTTTCTGCTCGTCTATCTGGCAATCGTCCTGCTCGTCGGGGTTCCCGGCATCCTCGGGGAGTTCGTCATCGGCCGTCGCTCCGGCCGCAACCCGGTCGGCGCGCTCCGTGAACTCTCGGGGTCGCGTGCGTGGGGAATCGTCGGGATGTTCAGCGTCGTCACCGGCGTCATCCTGCTCTCGTTTTACAGCGTCGTCGGCGGCTGGATTCTGCGCTACTTCGTCGAGAGCGCGGTCGCGCTCGGCACGGCGGGACCAGCACCCTACTTCACCGACCCCGGCCCGTACTACGACAGCCTCGCGTTCACGACGGAGGCCGTCGCCTACCACGTCGGCTTTCTCGCGCTGACCGGTCTCATCGTCTTCGCGGGCGTCCGCAGGGGCATCGAGGTCGGGACGAAAGTGATGATGCCCGCCATCCTCCTGCTCCTCGTCGGGCTTGCCGTCTGGGCCTCCCAGCAGCCGAACGCGGCCGCGGGCTACGCCTTCTATCTCAGTTTCGACCTCGCGACGCTGCGGGCGAACTTCTTCGACGTCCTCGGTCCCGCCGCGGGACAGGCACTGTTCACCCTCTCGCTCGGCGCGGGCACGATGATCACCTACTCCTCGTATCTCGGTGACGACCGCTCGCTGCCGTTCGACGCGACGACCATCGCCGTGCTCAACACCTTCGTCGGCGTGCTTGCTGGCTTGGTCGTCTTCCCGCTGCTGTTCTCGGTCGTCGGCGAGGCCGGCGGCAGCGGTCCCGGCGCGCTCTTCGTCAGTATCGCCGGCGCGTTCGCCCGCCTCCCCGCCGGGACGCTCATCGCGACGGCCTTCTTCGGCGTCGTGACGCTCGCCGCGCTCTCCTCGTCGATCTCGATGTTGGAGATTCCCGTCTCCTTCCTCGTCGACGAGTTCGACCTCTCGCGACGCGTCGCCGTCCTCGGGATGTTCGGTGTCGTCACCGTCACGGGCGCGGTCAACGCGCTGCAGGCGTCGCTCTTCAGCTTCGTCGCCGGCCCGCTCGTCGACTCGCTGCTCACGGCCGGACTTATCGCCTTCCTGCTGTTCGTCGGTTGGGTGCTCGGCGTCGACGCGCTCGACGAGTTCGTGAAGGGCGGTGGCTCGCTCACGGAGTCGCTGAGCACGCCGTGGCTCTTCGCGGTCGGCGTCGTCATCCCGCTCTTTCTCGTCTTCACGCTCCTGTCGAGTCTCGGCTTCGGCGGGCTGGCCGCGTCCGTCGTCCCGGTTTCGGGCTTCTGGCTGACGCTCGCGGCGACCGTCGTCGTGACCCTCGCGGCCTTCCTCGGCCTGCGCGGGTCGCGCTCGCTGGTCTGAGGGAACCGAAAGAGTCGGCAAACGCCGAGGCTTCCGGCGCGTCCTTCTTACTCCCGAGACAACGGTGGCCATGGTCGGACCGCTCTCGGGTATCGTGACGCCACTTTGGGGCACTTCGGAGCTGTCGAGTCTGTTCTCTGCACCGCCGGAGGTCTATCTCCTCGCGCTCGTCCCCGCGCTGCTGTGGGGGTTCTCACCCGTGCTCTCGAAGCGCGGGATGTCCGAAGGTGGTGACGCCGTCCAGGCCGCGCTCGTCGTGGTGACCGTCGATTCGGCGATCTACTGGCTGCTCCTCTTCTTCCGGCAGGGTTTCGATCTCTTTGCCGACCTGTCGCTCGCAACGCTCGGTGTCTTCGTCGTCGCCGGCGCGGTCGGGACCGCCCTCGGCCGCATCGCCGTCTTCAACGGCGTCGAACGCGTCGGCGCGAGCGTCAACAGTGCCGTCATCAGTGCCCGGCCGCTCTTCGCGACGGCACTCGCGGTCGGCTTCCTCGGCGAGTCGGTGACGCTCACCACCGGCGTCGGCGTCGTCGTCCTCGTCGCGGGGCTCGTCGTGCTCACGCTCGCGAAGGGCGGCGACCTGCGTGGCTGGCAGCCGCGGGACCTGCTCTTTCCGCTCGGCGCGGCTGCCTTCTTCGCCGTCGGTAACGTCCTTCGGAGATACGGGCTGACCACGTCGCCGACGAACGCGCTCGAAGCGGTGACGCTGAACGAGACGGCCGCGCTCGTCGCGCTGGCAGCCTACGCGCTCACCCGCCACCGCGACGCCGTCTTCGGCTCCCCTACGCGGAGCTACCTCTACTTCGCTGGCAGCGGCGTCCTGACCGCCGCCGCCCTCCTGTCGCTCTTCACGGCGTTCTCGCTGCCCGCGGGCGACGTCGCTATCGTCGATCCGCTGGCGGCGACCGCACCGCTCTTCACGACCGTGTTCTCGTATTTCCTGCTCTCGGACCTCGAAACCGTCACGAAGGGCGTCGTCGTCGGCGCGGTGGTCATCGTCGTCGGCGCGGCACTGGTGACGCTCGGGCCAGGGGCCGCGGCTGGGGTGTAAGACGACGTACGCGGTTCCGAATCAGGACACTCTCGACAGCTGTCGAACTCCCCTTGCGACATGCGGAATTTATTTCCCGTGTCTCTTGCATCTTGGTGGTAATGAGCGCAGGTGGTCACAAATGACCATGGACGACCGAATCGAGGAACTCCGCGAGAAGCGCGACGAAGCACTTCTCGGCGGCGGCGAGGACCGCATCGAGTCCCAGCACGACAAGGGCAAGATGACGGCTCGCGAGCGTATCGACTACTTCCTCGACGACGGGACGTTCCAAGAGTTCGACCAGTTTCGCACCCACCGCACCCACACGTTCGGGATGGAGGAGAAACAGCTGTACGGCGACGGCGTCGTCACGGGCTACGGCGAGGTCAACGGCCGGACCGTCTTCGTCTTCGCCCACGACTTCACCGTCTTCGGCGGCTCGCTCGGCGAGGTCTTCGCCGAGAAGATCTGCAAGGTGATGGACAAGGCGATGGAGGTCGGTGCCCCCGTCGTCGGTCTCAACGACTCGGCTGGCGCGCGAATCCAAGAGGGCGTCAAGTCCCTCGGCGGGTTCGGTGAGATCTTCCGCCGCAACACCGAGGCCAGCGGGGTCGTCCCGCAGATTTCGGCCATCATGGGCCCGTGTGCGGGTGGCGCGGTCTACTCGCCCGGCCTGACGGACTTCACCTTCATGGTGAAGGATACGAGCCATATGTTCATCACCGGCCCGGACGTTATCAAGACGGTCACGGGCGAGGAAGTGACGTTCGAGGAACTCGGCGGCGCGAAGACCCACGCCTCGACGTCCGGCGTCGCGCACTTCGCCGCCGACTCCGAGGAGGAGGCACTCGACAACATCGCCCTGCTCCTCTCGTATCTCCCGCAGAACAACGTCGAGGACCCCCCGCGCGTCGAGCCGTGGGACGACCCCGAGCGCGCCGACGAGGAACTCAACGAGATCGTCCCGGACCAGCCCCGGAAACCCTACGACATCACGGACGTCATCGGCCGCGTCGCCGACGAGGGCTCGTTCTTCGAGGTCCACGAGGACTTCGCGAAGAACATCGTCGTCGGCTTCGCCCGCCTCGACGGCCGTTCCGTGGGGATTGTCGCCAACCAACCGCGCGTCAACGCGGGGACGCTCGACATCGAAGCCTCCGAGAAAGCGGCCAGATTCGTCCGCTGCTGTGATGCGTTCAACGTGCCCATCGTGACCTTCGTCGACGTGCCCGGCTTCCTGCCCGGCACCGACCAGGAACACAACGGCATCATCCGCCACGGCGCGAAGCTCCTGTATGCCTACTCCGAGGCACAGGTCCCGCTGCTGACGGTCATCACCCGCAAGGCCTACGGCGGTGCCTACGACGTCATGGCCTCGAAACATCTCGGCGCGGACGTCAACTACGCCTGGCCGTCGGCCGAGATCGCCGTGATGGGTCCGCAGGGTGCGGTCAACATCCTCTACTCGAAGGAACTCGAGGCCGCGGATGACCCGGACGCCCGCCGCGACGAACTCATCGAGGAGTACCGCGAGGAGTTCGCGAACCCCTACACTGCCGCCGACCAGGGCTTCCTCGACGACGTCATCGAACCGCCGGAGACCCGCGCGCGTCTCATCGCCGACCTGGAGATGCTCACCTCGAAGCGCGGGGACCTCCCGGACAAGAAACACGGTAACATCCCCATCTGATGACTCTCGTCGACGACATCAGCCTCCCGGACGACGCCGACCCCGAGGAGGCCGCGGCCATCGTCGCCGCCCTCGGCGCGCACATCCGCGACCAGCAGGCCGCCGCAGCGGCGGCCGCCGGAGATGAAGAAGAGACGTGGCAGGGCGAGAAGTGGACCTTCGCGGGCCGCATCGAGGGGCTGCAGGGTCGCTCGCTGCAACGCGTGCCCGACGGCGCGCCGACTGACTCCTGGACCGCCGCGTCGCGTGCAGACCGGTTCTAGACCAGCCTCCAGTCGTCGACGATGACGCCGTCGACGCCCCGCCCGCGAAGCTCTTCGACCTCTTCACGCGTTGGCACGGTCCACGCGTTGACTTCGAACCCCAAGCCGTGGGCTTCGTCGACCCGGCTTTCGTCTCCGACTTCCAGCAAGAGGGTGTAGAGCGGATGGACGTACGCACAGCCGAGGTCCGTCGCCGTCGCCAGCGACTTGGCCCACTCTTCGGCGAACAGGTACGCGAGCGGGACGTCGCTCCGCTCTCTCACCTCCCGGAGTGCGTCGCTCTCGAACGACGAGACAAGGAACTCGTTTCCTCGGCCACTCAGCTCCGCGACCACCTCCCCGGCCATCCCGGCGTGTTTCAGTTCGACGTTGACGCCGACCGACGGGGGGACGGCGTCGAGCAGCTCCGAGAGGAGTGGGATTCCCTCGTCGCTGCCGTCGACGCGGAGGTCCCGAAGTGTCTCCCAGTCCGTCTCTCGGACCAGCCCGTCCGCGCCCGTCAGCCGCGTCAACGCCTCGTCGTGGAAGACGACCAGCTCGCCCGACCCGCACCGCTGGACGTCGATCTCCACCATGTCGACGTGTTCGACCGCCCGCTCGACGGCGGCGACGGTGTTCTCCGGAGCGTGGGCGGGACAGCCGCGGTGGCCGATGAGACGCATGGCCGTTCTCGACCCGGCGTGGCCAAGAGTCCACCGCCGCGAGACGGCCGTCGTCACGTCGATACGTGAGCACGGCGTGCTGACAACACTCCGATTTCGGACCGATAGAATAACGGGACCATTGTGTGTAGGGGTTCCCAAGAAATGTTCAGTAAGGTTCTCGTCGCGAACCGAGGTGAGATCGCAGTGCGCGTCATGCGCGCCTGTGAAGAGCTCGGAATCCGCACCGTCGCGGTCTACAGCGACGCCGACAAGCACTCGGGGCACGTCCGCTACGCCGACGAGGCGTACAACATCGGCCCGGCCCGCGCGGCCGACTCCTATCTCGACCACGAGGCGGTCATCGAAGCCGGGCGGAAGGCCGGTGCCGACGCCATCCACCCCGGCTACGGCTTCCTCGCGGAGAACGCCACGTTCGCCGCGAAGGTCGGCGAGAGCGAGATGAAGTGGATCGGTCCCTCCGCGGCGGCGATGGAACGGCTCGGCGAGAAGACGAAGGCTCGCGCGCTGATGCAGGAGGCCGACGTCCCCGTCGTCCCCGGCACGACCGAACCCGTCGAGTCCGCCGACGAGGTCAAGGAAATCGCCGACGAGTACGGCTACCCCGTGGCCATCAAGGCCGAGGGTGGCGGCGGCGGCCGCGGCCTGAAGGTCGTCCACTCGGAGGACGAGGTCGAAGACCAGCTCGCGACGGCCCAGCGTGAGGGTGAGGCGTACTTCGACAACGCGTCGGTCTACGTCGAGAAGTATCTGGAAGCTCCGCGCCACATCGAAGTCCAAATCCTCGCCGACGAACACGGCAACGTCCGCCATCTCGGCGAGCGTGACTGTTCGCTCCAGCGGCGTCACCAGAAGGTCATCGAGGAGGCACCGTCGCCCGCGCTGACCGAGGACCTGCGCGAGCGCATCGGCGAGGCCGCCCGCCGCGGTGTCAAGGCCGCCGACTACGCCAACGCCGGGACCGTGGAGTTCCTCGTCGAGGACGGCGAGTTCTACTTCATGGAGGTCAACACCCGGATTCAGGTCGAACACTGCGTCACCGAGCAGGTCACGGGCATCGACATCGTCAAGTGGCAGCTCCGGGTCGCCGCGGGCGAGGAACTCGACTTCGCACAGGACGACGTCGAAATCGATGGCCACGCCATCGAGTTCCGTATCAACGCCGAGAACGCCGCACAGAACTTCGCGCCCGCGCCGGGTGGCAAACTGGAGACCTACGACCCGCCGGGCGGTATCGGCGTCCGCATGGACGACGCCCTCCGGCAGGGCGACGACCTGGTGACGGACTACGACTCGATGATCGCGAAGCTCATCGTCACTGCAGGGGACAGAGACGAGTGTATCACCCGCTCCGAGCGCGCGCTGGCGGAGTTCGAGGTCGAGGGCTTCCACACCATCATCCCCTTCCACCGGCTGATGCTCACCGACGAGAAATTCTGTGCTGGCGAGCACACGACGAAGTATCTCGACGAAGAGCTGGACAAAGAGCGTATCAAGCAGGCCGTCGCGGAGTGGGGTCCGGCCGAGTCCGAGTCGGAGGAAGACGACGACGAAGAAGTCACCGAACGCGACTTCACCGTCGAGGTCAACGGCAAGCGCTTCCAGGTCTCGCTCGAAGAGCGCGGCGCGCCCGCCATCCCGGTTTCCGGCGGCGGCCGGAACAAGGGCAGCTCCCAGCGACCCCCGCAGGCAAAGCAGAGCGAGGAGAAAGAAGAGGTCGTCGTCGAGGGCGACGGCGAACGGGTCGAAGCCGAGATGCAGGGGACCATCCTCTCTGTCAACGTCAGCGAGGGCGACGAGGTCGCGTCTGGCGATGTTGTCTGCGTCCTCGAAGCGATGAAGATGGAGAACGACGTCGTTGCCTCCCGCGGCGGCACGGTCTCGCAGGTCCTCGTCGGCGAGGGCGAGTCCGTCGACATGGGCGACGTGCTCGTCGTCATCGAATAACGGAGAGCGTCCCGTTCCGTTCTTTTTCGTTCTCTCTTTTAGCTCTCGTTCGAGAACAGTGCTCTGAGCCGGCCGTCGAGTTGCCACGAGACGGCGACGCTGGCGAGCACGAAGGCGACTCCGACCCACGGAACGACTGGACGGTCGACGAGCGACAGTGGAAGCCCGACGCCGAGCAGTACGAACCACGCCGCGGCTCGTGGCCGCCCGTCTCGGTATCTTCTGAAACCGGACCAGAGACAAAAGACGCCGCCGACGGCGGCGACGACGAGTGCCGTCCGGACGGCCGTGCCACCCAGTGAGATGCTCGGGACGACGCGGAACAGCACTGCGGCTGCACCGGTGAAGACGACCAGAACACCGAGTCGGACGAGCGACGAACGAGAGACCATCTGTCCGTCACCACTGGTGGCCACGAAGTAGTTCTTGTGTTGATACGAGACCGTGCGGAGCGTCGCTACTGACGGTCTCAGCGTGCGATAGAAATGAATCGAACCGTCTGAACTCGAAATCCCGAGTTAGATGCCGGCCTCGAAGTCGTCGAGGGCGTACGTGGGTTCGGCGCCGCGGCGGTCGAGCGTCTCGTTGGCCAGCAGCCAGTAGACGACCGACAGTGCGCGACGACCCTTGTTGTTCGTCGGGATGACGAGGTCGACGTTCGACGTCTGGTTGTTCGAGTCACACATCGCGATGACCGGAATCCCGACGGTGATAGCCTCTTTGACGGCCTGGCTGTCACCGATGGGGTCCGTGACGACCACGACGTCCGGCTCGATGTAGCCGTCGTAGTCGGGGTTCGTCAGCGTGCCCGGGATGAACCGCCCGGTACGGGCGCGCGCGCCGATGGCGTCGGCGAACTTCTTCGCCGGGAACCGACCGTACTGGCGCGACGAGGTGACGAGCACCTGTTCGGGGTTGTAGTTGGCGAGGAAGTCGGCGGCCGTGCGGACGCGCGAGTCGGTCTGACTCACGTCGAGCACGTACAGGCCGTCGTCTCGGACACGGTGGATGAACCGTTCCATGTCCTTCGTCTTCTGCTGGGTACCGATGTGGACACCAGCAGAGAGATAGTCCTCGACCGGGATGAGGAGGTCTGCCTCGTCGTCGGGCATGACGTCCTCGTCGAACGTGGGTTCTTCTGTTTCTTCGGCCTCGGCGGCAGCCTCGTCGGCTTCCCCCTCGGCGGGCAGGTCCTCTTCGGCGGAGACGTCGGGATCGACAGTCGGGTCTGCACCGGCCTCTTCGACCGGCTCCGCGTCGATCTCCTCCTCCGCGGCTTCGAGTGCTTCGTTGTCGTTTTCGCTCATACAGCGTCCTCCGCGATGCGGATGAGTTCGTTGAGTTTGGCAGTTCGCTCGCCCTGGACGGTGCCCGTCTTGATGAACGGGGCGTCGGTCGCCACGGCGAGGTGTGCGATGGTCGTATCCTCCGTCTCACCGGAGCGGTGAGAGACGACGGACTTGTAGCCGTGCTCGGTCGCCAGTTCGATGGCGTCGAAGGCGTCGGTCAGCGTGCCGATCTGGTTCGGCTTGATGAGGATGCTGTTGCCAGCCCCCTTGTCGATGCCCTCCTGCAGGCGCGACACGTTCGTCACGAACAGGTCGTCGCCACAGATGAGCGTCTGGTCACCGACGCGGTCGGTGAGTTCGGCGAACGCCTCGTAGTCGTTCTCGTCGAGGGGGTCCTCGACGTACGCGAGGTCGTAGTCCGTCACCAGCTCGGCGACGTAGTCGATCTGTTCGTCGACCGACTTCGTCTCGTCGCCGTAGTGGTATTCGCCGTCCTCGTAGAGTTCGGCTGCGGCCATGTCAAGTCCGAACTTGATCTCGAAGCCGCGGTCGTCTGCGACCCGCTCGACGGCTTCCTCCATGATGTCGAAGGCCTCGGCGTCGTCGACGGCGGGTGCCCAGGCACCCTCGTCGCCCTTCGCCGCGGGCACGCCGCGCTCGTCGAGGATGTCGGCGGCGGCGGCGTGGACCTCGGCGTTGGCGAAGACGGCCTCGGCGACGCTCGGCGCGCCGACGGGGGCCGCGAGGAACTCCTGGATGTTGGTGGCGTCCTTCGCGTGTTCGCCACCACCGATGACGTTCCCGAGGGGAATCGGGAAGTTGTCGCCCCGGAACGCGCCACCGAGATGCTGGTACAGCGGCGCGCCGAGCACGTCGGCACCGGCCTTCGCGGCCGCCATCGAGATGGCGACGGCCGAGTTGGCACCGATCTCCGAGAAGTCCTCCGAGCCGTCGGCGGCGTGGAGTGCCGCGTCGACCTCACGCTGGTTGCCAGCGTGGACTTCGCCCACGAGCCGCGGAACCGCGTGCTCGCGAGCCGAGGCGATTGCCTCGCTCGGCGGGAGTTCGATGGCTTCGTACTCACCAGTGGACGCACCACTCGGTGCGGCCGCCCGGCCAAAGCCACCGGACTCGGTCAGAACGTCCGCCTCGACCGTGGGGTTGCCACGGGAGTCGAGGATACGGCGCAGGCGAACAGCAGTGATGAGCGTCATCGTTCTACTGTGCACCCCGCTTGACCGTAAATGGTAGCACGCCTGCGTCGTACTCCTCGGCGGCGATCAGGATCGGCTCCGTCTCGTCCGTGTCGATGAGCACCGGCGCGCCGTACGACACCTGCAGAGCGCGTGCTCCGAGGATTCGGGCTTTCTCGTAGCGGTTGTAGCGTTGGGCAGTCATCATTGATAGGGGGAGACGACGTCGACGAGGTCCTTGTGCGAGACCATCATCCGCCGGCAGCAGTGGCGCTCAACGCCGAGCTCGTCTAAGACCTCGGCGGGGTCTTCGTCGCCGTCACGGGCGCGAGCTTTGAACTCTTCCCAGTGTTCGCCGATGACGTTGCCACACGTGAAACACCGGACGGGTATCATCATGGTGTGATCACCTTAGCGGTAGGACTTCTGGTAGCGTGCGCGGGCGCCAGGTCCGCCCCATTTCTTGGATTCGGACTGACGCACGTCGTTGACCAGCAGCGACCGGTCGAACTCCATGTACGCATCACGGAGCTCGGCGTCGTTGAAGTACTGGACGATGCCGCGTGCGATGGCCGTGCGGGTGGCGTCTGCCTGCCCGCTGAACCCGCCGCCGTCGACCTGCACGTCGATGTCGACTTCGCCGCGGAGCTCTTCGCCAGCGATGCGGAACGGTTCCAGCATCTTCAGGCGTGCCATCTCCGGTTCCGCCAGCTCGACTGGCTGGGAGTTGATACGCACTCGACCCTCGCCCTCGCGCACGGTTGCGCGAGCGACGGCGGTCTTCTTCTTGCCGCTCGTGTTCGTTACCATGTGACGTTAGCACCCAGTTTCTCGCTGATCTCCCCGAGGGAGATGAACTTGATACTCGACAGTCGGTCCAGCGACGTCTCTTCGAGCACTTCGCCGTCCTCGTCGAACGGGTTGCCCACGTAGACGCGGACGTTCTCGAGTGCCTCGCGACCGCGGGTCTTCTTGTACGGGAGCATGCCGCGGACGGCACGCTTGAAGATCCGGTCGGGCCGCTTCGGGTAGTACGGACCCCGGTCCGAACCGACGTCGAGCCGCTTGCGGTAGACGCTCATGATGTCGTCGTCGCTGCCGGTGATGACGGCGTCTTCGGCGTTGATGATGGCGACCTTCTCGCCAGCCATTGCGCGCTGCGCAACTTCGGAGGCAACGCGGCCGAGGATACAGTCCCGTGCGTCGATGACGACGTCTGCGTCGAACTCTGCGAGGCTCATTTAATCACCCGGACGTTCGAACCTTCGGGGTTCTCTTCTGCAATCTGTTCCAGCGACACCGTGCTGCCGACCTGTTCGATCTTCTTCCGCGCCGTGGCGGAGAAGTCGACGGCTGCAACGGTGACGTTCTTCTCCAGCACACCGCTCCCCAGCACCTTGCCGGGGACGACGACGGTCTCGTCCTCCTGGGCGTACCGCTCGATGCGGCCCAGGTTGACTTCCGCGTGGGTGCGCCGGGGCTTCTCCAGACGGTCTGCGATGTCCTGCCAAACTCCGGCATCGGATTCGCGAGAGACCGCCTTCAGCTCGGCGATGAGACTAGTGAGTCTCGGGTTTGTCTTACTCATGATGTAACCTCCTGAAAAAGGGAGTGCAGGGAGCAGGATTTGAACCTGCGGACTCCTATGAGACAGCGCCCTGAACGCTGCGCCGTTGGCCTGACTTGGCTATCCCTGCACGCATTCCGCTCTACTACACGCCCCTTAAAACCAGTTTCGGTACACTGTCGGCGTCCTCGCCGATGAGTGCCCCACACACCCGTTGCTCGGGGTGCCTCGGTGGCAGGCGAGCGCGTGGTGGTGGGTGAAGGGGACATGGGGTGTCAGACCGAAACTTTCTCTTCCAGTTCTGCTGCGCGCAGGTTGATCGACTCAACCGCACGCAGGACCAGTTCCTCGACCGTGAACGAGCCGTCCGTTTCCACGTGGAAGACGAACGCGCCCGGCACGTCGTTTACTGCGACTTCTTTTCCGGGGTATCGGTTGGTGAGGTCGTTGTCGAACTCGTCGGTGTGGACGAGTTCGCCGTCCTCGGTCTCGATGACCCCGCGCAGGATGTGTGGCTCCTCCTCGTCGAACTCGGGAGCGTCGCCGACGACCTCCACCTGCTGGAGGTGACGGTAGCCGACTGCCACGCCGCCCTGATGTTTGGCGTGGGACTTCCCGGATGCGAGAACCGCGTCGGCTTCGAATTCGAGCCGCTGGTTCTCTTTCAGTTCGATGATCGGGATGTTCTCGTCTGCCGGCTGGACGTAGTCGACCGACGACACCATGTCGCCGGAGTACGCCGTGGCCGGTCCTTCGACATCGAGCGCGAGCGTGACCGTCTCACCCTCCTCGAAGTCGTCGAGGCTCGTCGTCAGCGGCACGAGCCCCAGACGCAGCGCGATCATCTCGTCGAACATCACCGAGGAGTTCTCGACGAACCGGACCGTGTCGATCGAGAGCGTCGGAACGTCCGCGACCATCGCACGGCGGATGCCGTTTGCGATAGCCGGGGTCAGCCCTCGGACGAGGAAGCGTGCCTTCCGGTCGCCGCGTTCGATGAACTCGACGTCGAATTCGTGTGCCATGGGTGAGTTACATCCGCTTGTTCTTCGGCGCGCGCGTGCCGTCGTGCGGGATCGGCGTCACGTCTTCGATGCGGCCGATCTCGAGTCCGGCGCGTGCGAGCGCGCGAATCGTCGCCTGGGCACCGGGCCCCGGCGACTTGTTGCCGTTACCGCCCGGACCGCGCACGCGAACGTGCAGGCCCGAGATGCCTGCAGCCTTGACCTCGTCCGCGATGGAGTCGGCCATCTGCATGGCTGCGTACGGCGATGCTTCGTCACGGTTCTGCTTGACGACCGACCCGCCGGAGGACTTCACGATGGTCTCCGCGCCGGTCTGGTCCGTGACCGTGATGAGCGTGTTGTTGAACGATGCGTGGACGTGGGCGATTCCCCACTTGTCACCTTCGGATTCGCTCATGATTGATTACTCCTGTTCCTCCGCCCGTGCCGGGTGGAGATCGTCCGCGAGCTCCGAGTTCTCGTCGAAGCTGACGGTGTCTTCTTCTGCCACCTCGACCTTCTTGGACGGGACGGTGACACGAGCACCGTCGACCGTCACGTGGCCGTGGGTGATGAACTGGCGCGCCTGATTCGGCGTGTTCGCCAGGCCCTTGCGGTAGGCGACGGTCTGGAGACGACGCTCCAGCAGGTCCGTCACGTCGAGCGACAGGACGGCACTGATGTCGTCTTCCTCGCCGAGGATACCGAGTCGGCGGAGGCGAGCGACGAAGTCCGCGCCTTCAGCTTCGGCGACGTCGATGTCACCCTGCGCCTCACCGAGGAGGCGACGGGATTCACGACGGAAGTCACGAAGCTGGGACTGTGCCTTCCACAGTTCCTTCTTGTTCTTGAGGCCGTAGCGGCCCAGCAGATCTGCTTCCTGAGCGATACGCTCGCCCTGGAAGGGATGGTTCGGGGTCTCGTAGAACTTGGTGTTCTTTCCGGTTGCCATTATTCTTCACCACCCTCTTCTGCTTCTGCTTCTTCGCGGATTGCCTCCACGTTGACACCGATGGTACCTTCCGTACGACCGGTGGACTTCGTCCGCTGTCCGCGGACCTTCTGGCCGCGCTTGTGACGAACGCCCTTGTAGGAGCTGATCATCTTCATGCGGTTGATGTCGTGGCGGCGTTTCTGTTCGAGGTCGCTTCCGACTTTGTGGGTGGTCTCCCCGCTGAAGAAGTCCTTCTGGCGGTTAACCATCCACTCCGGGGCGTGGTCTTCGAAGTTCTGGACGACATCGGTGACTGCGTCGATGTCCTCCTGCTCCAGTCGACCGAACGTAGCGTGTCGGTCCACACCCGCGGCGTCGGCAACGATGCGCGCTGTGCGCTTGCCGATACCTTTCATGTCCGTCAGGGACCGCTCGACCGACTTCGTCCCATCGAGGTCTGTCTGCCCGATGCGGACGAAGTAACGGAGGTTGTCCTCCTCCTCGGCTGAGCCGTCCTGTGGTTCTTCTGCACTCATAGCTGGATGGATTGAGCGAGCGTTGCGGCGGGGATTCGAACCCCGGGGGCTTGACGCCACTGAGTTAGCAACCCAGCGCCTTGGGCCAGGCTTGGCTACCGCAACACGCGGTCGGTTATTGTCGCCCTACACGGACTCGGGACCCGACGCCCCTACAGTTGCTGCACTGGATACAATTCGTGGTCACTACTTAAGGGTCACGAAACCTGACCCGGCGTGGTACACTGACACGTGTCGAGAGAGTGCCGCAGCCCCGATGTCGGCCGTGTCTCTCTCGGTTGCAATACGACTCGAACAGACCGAAAAGCGTGGCCGCCACCTACCAGTCGGTGTCGACGGCCCGTGTCCGCCCCAGCAGCGTCTCGCCGTAGACGTCGGCGGCCTGCTCGGGAGCCGCCGCGTCGATGGCGCGTGCCGTCCGCACGGTGTTTGCGAACGTCTTGAACGTCGCCTCGTCGACCATCTGGCCGTCGACGGTGACCGCACCCGTCCCGCTCCCCTTCGCCTCCTGGAAGGCCTCGATGCGGCGGATGTCGCGCTCCAGTTCTTCAACCGACGGCATGTGCAACCGATTGGCCTGGGCGGTCTGCTTGGGATGCAGCGACCAGCTTCCATCGAGACCGACCCGTGCCTCGCGCTCCACCTGGTCGGCGTAGGCGTCGCCGTTGTAGAACCGCACACCCCCTCGCTCGCCGAACAGCTGGTCGAACGGGCCGCCGAGCGCGACGAGACCGTTCGCGCTCGCCTCGTTCGAGAGTCGCCACAGGAGGCTCTCCCACGTCGGTCCCGCCCCGCCGAGTTCCCGGCCACCCAACTCTGCCGTGTAGTCGACCGGGCCGAACACCAGCCCGTGCAGTCGCGACTCACCGCCCCAGCGGGCGATCTCCCGCAGGTCCGACACGGCTCGCCCGGACTCGACGATGACGCTCAGGCCGACGCTCCCCTCGGGATAGCCGTACTCGCGTTCGGCCTCGCTGATGACCGCTTCGGCGCGCTGCACGTCCTCGAGGCGGCCGACCTTCGGGACGACCACGCCGTCGACGAACTCGCCCACCTCGCGGACGAGGGTGTGAATCTGCTCCTCGCCTCGGTCGCGGAACCGCTCGTCGTCGTAGCTCCACTCGACGCGGGGCCAGATCTCACCGACGAAGTCGCTCTCGGGGAGCCGTTCGACGACGTTGTCGAGTGCCTCGGCTTTCATATCGGGGGCCGTCCCGTCCTCGATGTCGGGGACGAGCCAGTCGGGTTTCTCGAAGCCGGTGGCCGAGAGACCCGAGTCGAGATACTTCGCCGTGTTCTCGCGAGGGACGGCGGCCGGTGCGGTCTGAAACGTGCGGCAGAGCCGCGGGTTGTCTGTCGTCATGTGTGGTGTCGTGTCTGTGGTGTCTGTGTGGTGTTCGTCTCCCTGTGTTCAGTCCTCGCGCCGCCGAATCCGCGCCGTCCGCGTCCCCGAGTAGACCACCCGGTCGTCACCCGCGACGGCGTAGTGTTCGAAGGTCACGCGGCCGGTGTCGGCTCCGCTCGCCTCGTCGCTGGCGACGCTCACGTCTCCCGCTTCCGCGTCCGCGTCGACGACGCGAGTGAACGCGAACACGGTGTCGCCCGTGGTCACGAAGTCGTGGAACCGCTCGTCCTCGTAGCACACCTCCCGCCACGTCGCTTCGTCGGAGCGGGCGTGGCCCAACGCGATAGAGCGAGTGACGTCGCCGTAGACGACCATCTCACCCGAAGGAGAGTCGGCCATCATCTCGGCGTTGTGGTGCTGTCCCGCGGTGTTGAGCGTCCGCAGCGGTAGGACGGACATGAGCACGTCGTCGACGGTTCGGCCGCGTTCGTGGCGGTAGGCGACGGCGGCGTCTCGTCCCTCTACTCCCTCTAGAGCCTCACGGAAGTCCTCGAAATACGGGCCCGAAGGAGCGACGAGGTCGATCGGGAGCGAGGGCGTGGGCGACGTCGCCGTCTCCCCACCGTCGGTCGCAACCGCGTCTCCCGGCTCACGACGGGGCACCATGTTCGTCCGCGTGTAGGAACACAGCGGCTCGTCGGTCGCGACGTCGTAACTCGTGGTCTCCCAGCTCACGATGCCGTAGGCTGGCCGGGACGACGAGGTCCGTTTGTCCAGTACCCGAGATTCGACACGGAGGTCCGTGCCTGGAGAGACGGCCTCGCGGTGAAAGCGCACGTCCGTCCGCCCGAGGAAGTAGCCGCCCTTCTCGCTGAGATCTTCGACGCTCGGTCCCATCGTGCAGGCGACGAGGTAATCCGGGTGAATCGGCGGCTCGTCGAAGCCACGGTCGCGGGCGGCATCGGGCCGCCAGTAGGCCGGGTCGTGGTTGAGCGTCTGGCTGGTCCACAGGTCGTTGCCGTCGCGGGTCAGCCGCAGACCGGGCGCGTGTTCGACCGTCTCGCCCTCGGTGAAGTCCTCGAAGTAGCTCCCTTTCTCCAGGGTGTCGGCACGGGCGAGTGCCTCGGGCATCGCTGCCGTCCAGTCGACGTCGTCAGTCATCGGCGGGCACCTCCCGTTCCCCGACAGTCCGCTTCCGACGCGCCACCGTCCGGCGCATCTCGTTGGTCACGAGCATGAACCCCTCGTCGAAGCCCATCCCGGGCTTGGCGAGCACCTGTGCCGCCCGCGTCGCGAGCGCGACGTGCGCGCACGTACGTGCGGAGACATCTGTCTCGTTGCACGTCCCACCGAGATACGCCCGGGTGTCGGTTCCGCGGCAGGTCAGGACGGCCTCGGCACTGCGGTGAATCCCACCCAAGTCGGGCGTCTTCACCTGCACCACGTCGGCCGCACCGGCGTCGACGAACGCCTGCACGTCGTCGAACGTGTTGCACCACTCGTCGGCGACGACGTCGACGGCGACACCACCGTCTGCGAGACCGTCACGCAACTCGGCCATGGCCCGAATCTGTGTCTCCCGGCTCCCCTCGTCCATCGGTCCCTCGACCTGGAGCGGATAGGGCGCGGCCGCCGCACGCAGGTCGGCGAAGTAGTCGACGACCTCGGCGCGGTCGTAGGGCGGGCCGAAGACTTCTCCAAGAATCCCGTAGACGTCGACGTGGAACCGTGGCTCGTAGCCGTCGAGCCGAGTCGCACGCTCGGAGAGCCACCCTAGGTAGTCGCGGAGTCGTTCGCCCGACTCGCCGACCTTCTCGACACTGTTGAACAGCCCGTGAGGGAGCACGGGCACGCCCTTCAGGAGCATCTTCTCGGCGTTGACACGGCGGTCGTCGCCCGACTGCCCGAAGACCGGTATCGGTTCGGTCGCCGGTTCGACGTCGTAGGCGTCGGCGAGGACGTCGGCCATCGTCGTCCGCTGACTCGTGGCCGCCGCGTCCAACAACGCCTGGGAGACACCGTAGCGAATCGCCGTATGCAGTCGGTCACCGCCCTCCCCGGGCGTCATCGCTTCGACCAACTTCGCGTTGGTCAGGAACGCCGTCGCGTCGCGTCCGCGGAGGTTCTCGGCGACCGGTCCCTCCACTACGGAGCGGTACTCACGCGCCCGGAACAGCGGGTCGCGGCCACCGGCACCCGAATACTGCACCGCACAGCAGTCGCCGGTCGCGATCTCGCCGGACGAGAGTTCGAGTTCGACCGAGAGTGCCTCGCCGGCCTCGCGGATCCGACGGAAGCCCGGTGTCACCGGGTCGCCCCGGTAGTCGAATCCCTCCTGTTCGGCCCCGGCTTTGATGGCACGCTGGTCGTCGAAGAAGAATCCCGAGACCGTCGGGACGGCTCGCACCGACTCGATGCGGACGGTCACGTCCATCCCTCCGTGGAGCCTTTCGGTCGGCCGATGAGTCGGCCGTCGCTGATGGCGTCGACGTCGTCGGCGACCATCCGAAAGGAGCAGTCCCGGCCTTCGGTCTCGGCCCGCTCGTCCAGCCGATTTCGGTGAACCTCTTTCAGGTCGGCGGAGAGTGCGAGGTCGCCGAACTCCAGAATCCGGACCCGGCCGTCGTCGTCGCGGGCGGGCAAGACCGCGCCCTTCGCGCTCTCGCTGGGGGCGAAGGGCACGTCGAGTGCCCCGGTCTCGAACGCCCGGAGCGTGCCGTGGGCGACGTCGCCGTCGCCGAGGTCGAACACCGTGTCGAAGAGCGAGCGGGTGGAGCGTTCGATGAAGGCCTGTTCGTCGTCGATACCGTCGAGCGTCACGTCCTGTTCGATGAGCATATCGATGAGCTGTCGTGTGGTTCGCAGTCCGGCGGCGTTGGCCTCCATCGTAGGCACGCCTTGGAACTCCTGGGGCGATTTCGTGATGACCTTGTCCGGCTTCGCGACCGCAGCGGTCGCCCCGCCGAGACCGATGACGCCGTTCGCGCGAGCCTCGTCCGGCGGGAAGCCGCCCATCCACTCGTGGAAGACGGTGGTGACGGCAACGTCGTCCGGGAGATACTCCTCGCCGAGCGCCCGGAGCGCCCGGAGCGCGGCGACGTCCTGCACGAGGTTGCCGACCTGGCCGTAGCCGAGCGTGAGCGACTTCACACCCTGTGTCGCCGCCAACAACCCTTCGACGACGCCGATGGCGATGGCGATGGAGGGGGGAACGAGCGTCCCGGTCAGCGGGCCGAACGGTTCGCGGTTGATGCGGACACCGAACTCCGTGTAGAGCCCTGCAAGGCGGTCGACGAACTGCCAGTGTTCGATGGTCTCTCCCAGGTCGCGACGCTTGGTGTACGGGATGTTGTACGAGATGGGACCGCCCTCGAAGCTCTGGAAGCCGCCAGCGAAGGTGACGAGCGCGAGGAGCCGGGCGTCGGGCGTCCCGTGGCGCACTTCGATGGGGCCGGGGACGCGTTCGATGAGCTCGCGACAGCCGTCGACGCCGTGGTTGACGGCGGGGAAGCCGTTGAGCGTGTCCTCGCCGGACTCGCGGGCCTCGTCCAGTCCCTCCTGTGCCTTCCCGTACTCGTTGTCGCGGGTGTAGGAGTCGATGGTCGTCGGGAGCAGGTCGGCCCCGCCGTCCTCCCAGAGATGGGTCAGGAGGTCGACCTGTGGGTCGAGACGTGGCACGCCCGCTCGGGGCTGTAGCAGCGGCCTGTCGGCCGATTCGAGGACGTGCGCGAAGCGTTTCTCGTCGGGGAGCGTCTCGTGGTAGCCGAGGGCCTCCTCGAAGTCGACAGCCTCGGCTGTCGGCCAGTCTCCACGGAGTCGGTCGGCGATACGGCCGAGTTCGGACTCCGGGAGGCGTTCGTCCCGAACCATCAGGTGTAGGCGGGGACCGACTCGCGGTCGGTCTCTGTCGTCGAGATGTCGAGGTCGACACGGAGTGCGTCGATGGCCTCCTGGGGTTCCGTCTCCGAGTCGAAGACGCGGGTGAACCCCATCCGCTCGAAGCGACGGCGGGTCTCGGTCCACTCGTCCTGTCCGACGGCGAGGTTGCCGCCGATGTAGGTCGGGAGGTCGAGATCAGCCGCCGCGAGCTGCTCGTGGAAGCCGCGGCAGTCCTGCTCGGCGTGGCCGTAGAGCGAGGAGACCAGTACCGCGTCCGCGTCGTGGGCCGTCGCTGCGTCGACGAACTCCGCTTGGGACGTCTGGACGCCGAGGTTGACAACGTCGAACCCCGCCGCCGAAAGAGCCTGGTCGAGTATGGTGATTCCGACGACGTGTGCGTCGGAGCCGATCACGCCAAGGATGACTGTTCGCGGCATCATCGTGAAGGACCGTGAAGGAACAGATAAAGTTAATGATTTATAATGATAATATTCTTTAAGGTGTTTTACCAACCGGTGTGTCATATCCACACAAACTACATGATTAATGGGGTAGATTTTTCCCTCCTATCCACGACGGCGTAAGCCATGGCCGCGCTCAGCGACCTTCGGGTGCTCGACCTGACACAGGTGCTCGCCGGACCGTACTGCACGATGCTCCTCGCGGACCTCGGCGCGGACGTGGTAAAGGTCGAGCGTCCCGGCGGCGACCTCATCCGGTCGAATCCACCGTTCGTCCGTCCTTCGGAAGAGCCTGAGTCCGACGGCTCGTCGCCGTCGGAGCAGCCCTACGGTGGCTACTTCCAGAGCGTCAACCGCGGCAAGCGCTCCATCGAACTCGACCTCGGCAGCGACGAGGGGCGCGCGGACTTCCTCTCGCTCGTCGAGGCGGCCGACGTCGTCGTCGAGAACTACCGCGCGGGGACGATGGAGCGGTTCGACCTCGGCTACGAGACGCTCCGCGAACACAACCCCCAGTTGGTCTACAGCGCGATCCGTGGCTTCGGCGACCCCCGCACGGGCGAGACCCACCGCCAGGGCCAGCCCTCGTTCGACCTCGTGGCACAGGCACTCGGCGGCGTGATGGAGATAACTGGCGAGGAAGACGGCCCACCGACGAAGGTCGGTCCCGGCATCGGTGACCTGTTCACCGCGACGCTCAACGCCGTCGGCATCCTCGCCGCAGTCCACCACCGCGACCGGACGGGAGAAGGCCAGTTCGTCGACACCGGGATGTACGACAGCATCGTCAGCCTCTGTGAGCGGACGGTCTACCAGTACTCCTACACCGGCGACCCGCCGACGCGACAGGGCAACTCCCATCCGACACTCTTCCCCTACGACTCCTTCGAGACGGCCGACGGCCACGTCGTCATCGCCGCCTTCGGCGACAACCACTGGGAGGCACTCTGTCGGGCGATGGACCGGCCGGACCTCGCCGCCGACTACCCGGACGCGGCGAGTCGCCGCCGGAACCGCGAGCCACTGGGCGACGAGATCGCCGACTGGACGGCGAGCCGGACGAGCGACGAGGTCGTCGACGCGCTCGTCGGTGAGGTCCCCTGCGAACGGGTCCAAAGCGTCGAAGACGTCTTCGCCGACTCGCACATCCGCGACCGCGAGATGCTCGTGGAGGTCGACCAGCCCGGCACGGACGAGCGGGTGACCATCGCTGGCCAGCCCATCAAGATGACGGCGACGCCCAGCCAACCGGGCCGCCGCGCGCCACTGCTTGACGAACACCACGAGTCCGTGTTCAGCGATTGGGTGGCACAGCCCTCCGGTAGACGGACCGACACCGCGAGGGACGCAACGGACGCGGCCGACGACTGAGACGGCCGACGACGGCCACGTGGTCATCGCCGCCTGTGGCTGTCGCTGTACCACAGAGAGTAGGTAGGTCCCGCGACACCCAGCTTCTTGGTCCCGACCCCCCTCGTGAGAGCTATGCCCGGTCCAGCGGTTCTCGAAGGCGAGCGTATCACTCTCAACACCGTCGAGGAGGAGGACCTCGAACTGCTCCGCGACGGCGTCAACGACCCCAGCGTCCGCGTCTCCGCGGGGCAGGTCCTCCCGAGCAACGGTCTCCAAGAGCGCGAATGGTTCGAGGAGACCAGCACGAGCAAAGACGTCCTGCAGCTGCTCGTCGTCGTCGACGGCGAGTACGACGACCACGACGACCGCCGTGCTGGCGTCATCGAGTTCGACCCGATCGACCGCGAGACGGGTACCGTCGACGTCGCCTACTGGCTCCGCCCGGCCTTCCGCCGAAACGGCTACGCCCGCGAGGCACTGGAGTTGATGGTCGACTACGCGTTCGCCCAGCTCCGTATCCACCGTGTCAGCGCGGCCGTCTACGACTTCAACGAGGCCTCGATGCGACTCCTCGAATCGATCGGCTTCACCGCCGAGGGCGTCCAGCGGGAGAACGCCTACGTCGACGGCCGCTACTGTGACACGCACTACTTCGGACTGCTGGAGGACGAGTGGAACCGCGGGTGACCGTCAGGCCTTGACGCCCAGATACTTCTCGTTGAGGACGTACTCGCCGCTGTCGTTCTGGACGAGATACTCGCCGTAGTAGGGGACCCGGTTGGCGACGACCTCGCGGAACGTCTCGCGGATCTCGGCTTTCGTCATCTCACCCATCGACTTGAGGTCGTCGTTGCGGTTGAGACAGCCCTTCAGATAACCCTCGTGGGTGACGCGCACTCGGTGGCAGTTCGCACAGAAGGTCTCGTTCTCGACGGGGTCGACGATCTCGACCATCCCCTCACCGACGTAGTACCGCTTGCGGTCGTGCATATCGCGGGTCTCCACGCGGTCGGCGAGGTCGGCGAGCCAGTCGTGGACGCGTCCGATGTCGATGTTCCACTCGGGCTTGCCGGTCAGCTCGGGCATATACTGGATGAGCTGGAGCTGGAGTCCTTCGTTCTCGGCGACGTGGTCGACCATCCCCTCGACGTAGCCCGCGGTGTGTTTGAAGACGACCATGTTGAGCTTGACCGGCGTCAACCCCGCGTCGACGGCGGCGTGGACGCCCTCGATGACCTTCTCGTACGCGCCCGATTTCGTGATCTCGGCGAACGCCTCGCGGTCCAGCGCGTCCTGCGAGACATTGACGCGGTCGAGACCCGCCTCCTTGAGTGCCTCCGCACGGCCCGGGAGGAAGGTGCCGTTCGTCGTCAGCGAGGTCTCCATCGAGTCGGGCGTCCGGCGGATGATCTCTTCGAGGTCCTGTCGGAGCATCGGTTCGCCGCCGGTGAACTTCACCTTCTCGACGCCGAACTCCTCGACGACCTCCAGAAAGCGGACGACGTCGTCGGCACTCATCTCACTGTCTTGGGCGTCCATCGGCCCACGTGTGTCACCCAGTCCCTCGTTGTGACAGTAGACGCAGTCGAAGTTACACCGGTCGGTGAGAGAGATCCGCACCCCAGAGACCTCGCGACCGAAATCGTCCTCGAGCATTATACCTATTCTTCGTGGAAGTGTTCTTAAATGAAGCGGCGATTGCCCACTCCCCGTAACCAGAGTCGGTTACGTCTCCAGGGGAACGTTCGCCCTAACCGTCACAGTTCGTGGTTGCGATGAGACCACCGTGACGCCCCTCCGACGTCTCCGACGCTTCCGACGTCCCGGACGGTTTCCAGGGGTGTCGGGACTGTCTCGGATTCTCGCTCCCGGAAGGTCTTTTGCTCGAAGGGACGACCCTTCGAATATGATAGACGAGACAATCGAGGAGATCCGAGAGATGCAGACGCACTCCTCGTCTGTCGTCGCGGTGAAGGCCACCCGGTCGCTGTCGGCGTTGCTCGACCGTGACTACGCCACCGTCGACGAGTTCGAGCGCGACCTCGAACACAACACGGGCGCGCTCCGTCGGGCGAACCCCTCACACGCCTCCCTGCACAACGCGATGCGGGAGGTCGCCCGCAGCGTCGTCGGCCGCGCGGACTCCGTCGAATCGGCCAAGAAGATCGCGAAGTCGACCATCGCCCGCGTCGTCGAGGACATCGAGACGGGCAAGCGCAAAGCTGCCCGTAACCTCGCGGACACCTTCGTCGACGGCGAGACCTTCCTCACGCACGATTACTCCTCGACCGTGCTGGAGGGGGTCGAACTCGCCGCGAGCGAGGGCATCCACACGACCGCCTACATCACCGAGGCCCGGCCGCGCTACCTCGGCCGGAAGACCGCCCGCACGCTCGCCGAGATCGACCGCGTCGACCCGCATCTGATGGTCGACGGTGCCTCGGGCACGTATCTGCCCGAATGCGACCGCGTCGTCATCGGCATGGACTGCATCGTCGATGACACCCTCTACAACCGCGTCGGCACCTTCCCGCTCATCGCCACCGCCCACCGCCTCGACGTCCCCGTCACCGTCGCCGGAAGCGGCGCGAAGATTATCGAGGACGGCTTCGCCTTCGAGAACGAGTACCGCCCGGCCAGCGAGGTGCTTCTCGAACCGACCGAGGGTGTCATCATCGAGAACCCCGCCTACGACGCGACCCCGGTCGACCTCATCGACGAGGTCGTCACCGACGACGGCGTCCGCGAGTTCTGAGCCGACACGCCACTCTCGCCGCTCTCGACTCTGTTCTCTCAAAAAACACGTCCCGAAGCTGTTCTGCTGGCTTAGTCCAACGAGACCCACTCGCCTCGAAGACTGCCTCGCAGGTGTCGCGCTGACCTACGTCAGCGAGACCCACTCACCAGTCTCGTCACTTCGCTCGATGGCGTCCAGCACGCGCTGGACCTCGTAGCCGTCCTCGAACGACGGATGGAACTCCGCATCGTCGCGGACGGCCGAGAGGAACTCGTAGTTCTCGTGGACGAAGGTGTGTTCCCAGCCGATGACGTGGCCCGGCGGCCACCAGTGCTCCAGATACGGGTCGGACTCGTCGGTGACGAGGATGGTCTCGTAGCCGCGGTGGTCCGCACCCTTGTACTCCAGTTCGTTCAGCCGTTCGAGCGAGAACTTCAAACTGCCCTCCGAGCCGTGAATCTGGATGGTGTGGTCGTTCTTGTGGCCGTCCGTCACGCGAGAGGCCTCGAACGTCCCGATGGCACCGGACTCGTACTCCGCCTGTGCGGTGTAGGCGTCGTCGACGGTGACCGGCCGGGTCTCGTCGCTCCCGGCGACGGGGCGCTCCTCGACGAACGTTTGAAGTTGTCCCGAGATTCGGTCGATTTCGCCGACTTCGTCGCCGACGAGGAAGCGCGCGAGGTCGATGGTGTGGGCACCGAGGTCGCCGAGCGCGCCGCTTCCTGCCATCTCCTCGTCGTTGCGCCACGACCACGGAGCCTCGGGGTCGACGAGCCAGTCCTGGAGATAGCGGCCGCGAACCTGGTGAATCTCGCCGAGCTTGCCGTCGGCGATGAGGTTCCGCGCGTAGCGGATGGCCGGGACGAAGCGGTAGTTGAACGCACAGCCCGCGACGACGCCCGCGTCGGCCGCGGCGTCGCGCATCTCTTCGGCCTCGTCCAGGGTGGGTGCGAGCGGCTTCTCACAGAAGACCGGCGTCCCGGCTTCGAGTGCCGCAATCGACGGCTCGGCGTGGACGTGGTTCGGGCCGAGGTTGTAGAAGACGTCGACCTCGTCGACGACGGCTTCCCAGTCCGTGGAGGTGTGTTCGAAGCCGAACTGCTCGGCCGCCTCCGCGAGTGCCTCCTCGTCGCGGCCGACGAGCGTGTGGCGGTTCACGTCGGGCGCGTCGTCGAAGAACATCGGCAAGCGGGCCAGCGCGTTCGAGTGCGCCTTGCCCATGAACCGATAGCCCAGGACGCCGACGTCGAGTGGTTCGTCCGTCATGGTTACTCCGCCCAGTAGGCGTCACCGGGGGTGGTCTCGAAGACTGCGCGCTGGAGCAGGTCGACCGCCTTCTCCAGACCCTCCCGCGAGGAGGTCAGCGAGTCCTCGTGTTCGATGCTGAGCGCGCCGTCGTAGCCGACCATCCGGAGCGTCGAGACGACGTCCTTCCAGTGTTCCTCGCCGTGGCCGTAGCCGACCGAGCGGAACAGCCACGAGCGGTCGAACTCCTCGGTGTAAGCATCGGTGTCGAGGACGCCCTTCACGTCGGCGTTGGCGTCGTAGACCTTCGTGTCCTTGGCGTGGAAGTGGTGGATGGCGTCCTGCTCGCCGAGGAAGCGGATGGCCTTCGTCACGTCGATGTCCTGCCAGTAGAGATGTGAGGGGTCGAAGTTCGCGCCGATACGCTCGTTCGTCGCCTCGCGCAGTTTCGCCATCCCGGTCGGTTCGTAGACGAGCATGTTCGGGTGCATCTCGATGGCGACGTCGACACCGTGGTCGTCAGCGAACTCGGCGATCTCAGACCAGTAGTCGACGGCGACCTCCCACTGGTAGTCGTGCGCCTCAGCGTGCTCGGTGGGCCACGGCGCGGTGATCCAGTTCGGCACCTCGTCGTTCGGGCCGCCCGCGGGCAGCCCCGAGAACCCGGTGACGGTGTTGACGTCGAGTTCGGCGGCGAGTTGGATTGCCTCGCGAAGCTCCGCGTCGGCCTCGGCCGCCGTCTCCTCGTCGGGATGCAGCGGGTTGTTGTGCGTCGCGAGCGCGCTCACTCGCATCCCGTGTTCGTCGAGGAGTTCCTGTAACTCCGCTTGGGCCTCCTCGTTGCCGAGGTACTGTTCGCGGTCGAGATGTGCATCTCCGGGGAAGCCGCCGCAGGCGAGTTCGACTGCGTCGACACCGAGACCGGAGAGGTATGTCAATGCGTCTTCGAGCGACTCCCCACCGAGGGGGACTGTGAGTACTCCGACGTCCATACGCGGGGCTACAACTACGCGACGAATAAAAGTTCAGGAGGAACCGATGGTTGCCGTCAGGTCGGCGACGCACCGCTCGGCGCGCCGCCGCCTCGCTGCGGCCGCTCATCGTCGGCCGCCTCGTCGAGCGGGTCGTCCAGTTCGCCCATCACCGACTCGAAGGCGTCGGTCGCGGTCAGGAGACCGACGACCTCGCCGTCGCGCATCACGAGCGCGAGTTCCTGACTCTCGGCCTGGAACTGGTCGATAGCGTCGCTGACGCTCGTGTTCGCCGCGAGCGTCATCGGCGGCGCGGCCAACTCCTCGACGTCGATCTCGCCGTTCGAGAACGCCTCAAAGTGGTTGAACACCGCGGGCATATAGACGATACCGCGGAAGTCCTCGAAGCCCTCGCCGACGAGAGGGAAGCGGGTGTGAGGGGTCTCGGAGACGACCTCGAGGTTTTCTTCGGGGCTGTTCTCCGTCGACAGCGCGACGATGTCGTCGCGGTCGACCATCACGCTCTCGACGGACTGGTCGCCGACGCGCAGCGCGTTCATGACCTCCTGACGACGTTCTTCGGGCAGTTCACCCTCGTCGAGCACGGAGCCGAGTCGCTTGTGAAGGTCCGCGCGGGACTCGATGGCGTCCTGTTCGGCCTCCAGCCACGCGCCGGTCATCTCCACGCCGAACAGCTTCAGCGTCCACTTGGCGACGGTGTCGCCGATGGAGATGATGGGCGAGATGAGCTTCGCGAACCAGTAGAGCGGGGTGGCCCCGTACTTACAGACGAACTTGGTCCGCTCGACGCCGAGGTAGGTCGGCGTCTGCTCGCCGTGGGTCAGGTGTACGAGGTTGATGATGATGAAGGCGAGAATCCCCCCGGCCCCGATGGAGGTGAGTGCCGGGTTCGTCAGATACGGCTCGAACAGCGCGGCCAGCGCGGGCTCGGCGACGATACCGACCGCGATGGACGACGCCGTAATCCCGACCTGGCAGCTCGTCAGATAGATCTCGAGGTCGTCGGTCATCTCCCACGCCCGACGCAGCCCCGGCGTGTCGAACTCGTCTTCGGAGTACTGTCGGACCCGTGTCAACGCGAACTCGATGGCGACGAAGAACCCGTTCGCCAGGATGAGCGCGAGCCCGGCGACGAGACGTAGCGACAGCTCTGCGATTTGCATCACTCACGGCTTCACGTCTCACGCCTAAAAATCGTGTGGCCACAGCGAGGACCGATTCCGGCTCGACGGCCGTTCGGAGTCGGGTCCTACTCGTCCAGACGGACGGCGCGGCCGGTCTCCGAGGACTCGTAGATGGCGTCGATGACGCGTTGGACCGCCAGCCCCTGCTCGACGGTGTTGCGGTCGGGTGCCTCACCGTCTTCGACGGCCTGGACGAACAGCTTCTGTTCCTCCGCGTGGGTCGTCACCGACCGCGTGTCGACGGTCGTATCGGTGAGATGGTTCGCACCGCCCTGTCCGGACTCGTAGAGGGTGAGTTCCTGGGCCGCGCGGTCGAAGTTCGCGCCAGCCTCGGTGCCCTGGATGAGGAACTCGTCGTTTGTGGGGCGGTTGACGGCCCACGCGACTTCGAGCGAGACGGTCGTGCCGTCGGCGGTGCGGAGGAACGCGCTCGCGGAGTCGTCGACGTCGAAGCCCTCCGGGCCGGTGTCTTCGCCCCACATCTCGACGAAGGCGTAGTCGTCACGGCCGCCGAACTGCGAGCGGGTGACGCCCGAGACCTCGACGATCTCGGGGAAGTCGAGGAAGTAGAGCGCGAGGTCGATGGCGTGGACGCCGATGTCGATGAGGGCACCGCCGCCGGAGATCTCCTTGTTCGTGAACCACGAGCCGCGGCCGGGGACGCCGCGGCGACGGACGTAGTTCGCCTCGACGTGGGTCACGTCGCCGAAGCGGCCCTCGTCCTGGTAGTGCTTGAGGACTTCGACGGGGTTGGCAAAGCGGTTGTTGAAGCCGACCATACAGAAGCCCTCGGCCTCCTCGGCCGCGGCGGCGATGCGTTCGGCGCTTTCGAGGCTGTGTGCCAGCGGCTTCTCCAGGAGGACGTCGACGCCAGCTTCCAGCGCGGAGATCGCGTACTCCTCGTGGAACCGGTTCGGGGTCGTGATGATGACGGCGTCGACGACCTCGTACAGCTCCTCGTCGCTCTCGTAGGCGAGTGCGTCGAACTCCTCGGTGAACCGCTCGCGGGCCTCTTCGGCGATGTCGACGCCGCCGACGAGGTCGGCGTCGAGGTTCTCGAGCTGGGTGGCGTGGTGGTGGCCGATGTTCCCAAGCCCGACGATTCCGATGCGTGGGGGACGGTCGTTGCTCATCGTGGTGAAGTTTACTCAAAGAATAGTTAAGTTACTCGTTCTCCGCAAGCGGGCGTGATACCGACAGTAACCCCGCGAAAGCAGGACTCGACGGCCGTGAGAACCGAGAAAACGGTGCGCGCGTCAGTAGAGCTGCTGTTCGCGCTCGGAGCGTTCTTCTTCCTCTTTCTTCTCCTCTTTGAGCTTCCGTCGCCCGCGGAGGAACTGCCGTCCCTTCGGGATGTAGATGGACCGGAGGTCCATCACGAACCGCACCACCCCGTAGGCCCACGGCAGGAACAACAGGCTGACGAGCACGATGTACAGCACGCCGGAGTCGGTGACCATCGCTAGTCGTCGCTCTCGGCTTCGGTCTGGGTAGTGCTTTCGGGTGTCGTCGGCTTGACCAGACCGTGCTGGATGGCGTCCCCGTTGTTCGTGTCGAACAGGTGGATCTTGCTGCGGTCGAGGACGACCTCGACGTCTTCGTCCTCCGAGATGTCGCTGTCGGGGTCGACGCTCATGAGCAGCTGGCTGTTCGAGGCCGTCTGCGTCATGTTCATATCGGCGTCCTCGTCGAGCATGAGGTAGATGAAGATCTCGTCACCCATCGGCTCCAGCACGTCGCTGACGGCCGAGATTTCGGCGGTCGGGTGCGAGATGCTCCGACCTTCGTCGATCGGGAAGACGTCCTCCGGCCGGATGCCGAGCGTGACTTCGTCACCGACGTTGACACCCATCTGTGCGGGGTCGAACTCGATGTCGAAGTTCTTCGAGGTGAAGCCGCTTTCCGTGACTTCGCCCTCGATGAAGTTCATCGACGGCGAGCCGATGAAGCCCGCGACGAACAGGTTCTTCGGCTCGTTGTAGCAGACCAGCGGCGGGTCGATCTGCTGGAGCTGCCCGGAGTCGATGACGGCGATACGGTCGCTCATCGTCATCGCCTCCGCCTGGTCGTGCGTGACGTAGATGATGGTCGTGTCCAGCTCCTTGTGGAGCCGCTGAAGCTCCGTCCGCATATGGACGCGGAGCTTCGCGTCGAGGTTCGCCAGCGGCTCGTCCATCAGGAACACTTCGGGGTTCCGGACGATGGCGCGGGCGATGGCGACGCGCTGACGCTGTCCACCGGACATCTCGTCGGGCATCCGGTCGAGCATCCCTTCCAGCTGGACGATGTCCGAGGCCTTCTGGACGCGCCGGTCGATCTCCTCCTTGTCGTAGTCGCGGAGGCGGAGCCCGAAGCTGATGTTGTCGTAGACGTCCATGTGCGGGAACAGCGCGATGTTCTGGAAGACCATCGCGATGCCGCGGTCCTTCGGCGGAAGGTTGGTCACGTCGTGACCGGCGATGGAGACCTTCCCCTCGGAGGGGATGGTCAGCCCCGCGATCATCTCCATCGTCGTGGACTTCCCACAGCCGGAAGGTCCGACGAGACAGATGAACTCGCCGTCGTGAATCTCGACGTTCATGTCGTCGACTGCCGTTACATCGTCGTACTGCTTGGTTACGTGTTCGAGTTTTACGTCTCCCATGGTCTTACTCCTTGAGTGCTCCTGCGGTGAGCCCGCTGACAATCTTCTCCTGTGCGATGATGACGAGGATGGCGACCGGCAGCACCCCCATGATGCTTGCGGCGGCCATCAGATGGTACGGCGTGTCGAACTGCCCCTGCAGGCCGAGGATGCCGGCCACGATGGGGGCCCAGTTGCCCGCTTCGCCGTTGTTCATCAGGAACGAGAAGAAGAACTCGTTGTAGACGCTGATGAACGTCAGGACGCCCGCGGTGGCGACACCGGGTGCCGACAGCGGGATGATGACCCGGAACAGCGCGCCGAGTCGAGTCGTCCCCTCGACACGGGCGGCGTCCTCCAGCCCGTCGGGGATCTGCCCGTAGAACGTCGTGAGGATGAAGATGGACAGCGGCATGAACAGCGCGCTGAACGGAACCACCATCGACCACGGCGTGTTGAAGATGTCCGGACTGTTGATGAACAGGCCGGTCCCGGGAATCGCGACTTGCAGCGACCCCGTGAACAGTTCGAACAGCGGGATGAGGAACGCCGCTGGCGGGAAGTACGAGATGGCCAGGATACCGAGCATCAACGGTGCCTTTCCGGGGAACCGGAGGCGACCGAAGACGTACCCGGCGAGACTCGCCAAGACGAGCACGATGACCGTCGTCAGGACACCGAGCACGAAGCTGTTGAACATGAACACGTGGAACGGGACGCGTTCGAACACCGTCACGAACGACATCGGGTTGAAGCCGTTCGGGAGGAGTCCGACGTTCGACAGCATACTCTGTGGCGTCAGCGCGAGCGCTAACAGCCAGTAGAACGGGAACAGCGTGGTGAACAGGAAGAACACCGTCGCGACGTAGAACATCGCGCGGTAGACCCGTTCGGGGTTCTGGATGGAGCGGTCGACCCAGCGGCCGAACGCGCCGCGTTTGAGCGGGCGGTCCTCGCCGATGGAGGTTCCCTGTCCGGAGTCGGCTGCCATCAGAAGCCACCCCCTTCAGCGTCGGCGAACTTGACGATGTAGACCGAGACGACGATGCCGATGATGGCGGCCGTCACGAAGGCGACGGTCGCGGCCGTCCCCCACGCGCGCTGACTGAAACTCGAGACGACGAGACACGACAGCGACGGAACCGTCTGACAGCCGGTCGTCGTCTCGATGATGCCGTAGACACGCATCGCGGCGATGGTGCGGAACAGCATCGCGACGAGGATGGTCGGCAGGATGAGCGGCAGCGTGATCATCTTGAACTGCTGGAGCTTCGACGCGCCGGACACCCGTGCGACGTCGTAGAGCGAGCGGTCGATGCTCTGCAGTCCGGCGAGGATGAGCAGTGCCATGAACGCCGTCGTCTTCCAGACGTCGGCCACCGTGATGATGAGCGTCGAGTCGATGGTGTTGACGAGCGGCGTCGTGCCGATGATGCCCAGCGAGTTCAGGATCGAGGGGTTCTGCGAGGTCCCCACGAGGAACCCGATCCCCGGCTGGAACAGCAGGTAGAAGATCATCCCCTGGATGACGATGGGAACGGCCCACGGGATGATGATGGCGACGCGGACCCAGCGCCGTCCACGGAAGTCCTGGTCGAGGATGAGCGCCTGCACGAAACCGATGATGGTCTCGAAGAAGACGCTCACGAGGGTGAACACGAGGGTCACGCCCAGCGCACTGGACATGAGCCCTTCGACGCTCAGCGACGTCGGGAGGAACGGCGCGGGTAGCGCGTACGACTTTTGGTTAGTGATCAGTTCGACGTAGTTCGTGATCCCGACGAACTCCCCGAGTGGTGCGGCACCGCTGAGTGCGTCCGCGAAGAGCGACATCCGGAATGTCGACAGCAGCGGATACACCGCGATAACCAGCAGCAGGAGAATCGCCGGCGTCAGGAGGAAGTACGCGAACTGCGTCTCGCTGAGGCTCTCCATCCAACGGATAGCCGTGACGTATGGACCCGAGCGAGAGCTGTCACGTAACGCTCCTTGTGATTCCTGTTCTGTGGCCATTGGTAACAATAATGAAGGTCGAAGGCGAGACGCTTAGGCGTTGTCCTCGATTTCCTGCAGCGTCGACGCCAGTTCTGCCATCGCGTCCTCGGGCGAACTGTCGCCCGCGTACGCGGCGTTCACGCGCTCTGCGACCGGACCGGACTGCTGCGGCCAGACTTCGGTGACCGGCCGGGGAACCGCGTTCTCACCGGCGACACGCAGCTGCTCGACGTAGCGACCCGTGACGGGGACCTCTGCGGCCTCGTCGGAGCTGAGCAGCGACGGACGCGGCGGAATCCAGCCCGTGATACCGAACATATTCAGCTGGAAGTCTTCCTGCGTGATGGTCTGGAAGACCTGCAGCGCGGCACGCTTCTGCAGGTCGGGCGCGCTCGGGTTCATCGTCAGATGCCAGCCACCGAGGGCGGCGACCGGTCCACCGGTTCCCTCGTACTGGGCTTCGCTGGCCGGGATGCCGTACGGGATCGGCATGACGCCGAGGTCCTCGCCGAAGGCGTCCTCGGCACCGGCGGCGTTGATCGAGTACGGCCAGTTGCGGTGTGCGACGACGTTGCCGTTCATGAACGGTGCGCGCGACGGCTCTTCGGTCCACTGCAGGACGGCCTCGGGCGAGATCTGCTCGTAGCCGTCGAGCGTGTTCTCGGCGTCCGAGCCGTGGATGAACGAGCGGACCATCCGGATCGATTCGAGGACGGCGTCTTCCTCGATCGTGATCGGGCGGTCGCCGACCGGGCCGAACAGGTTCTCGTGTTCGCCGAAGAACGCGCCGCCCCACGAGGTCATGAACTCGTTGAAGTCACAGCACGAGAGCCCCTCGTAGATGTCGGCCTGGAACGTGAAGCCGTGTTCGGTGTCGGTCGCGTCACGAACCTCGGCGACCGCCTGCGAGAACTCCTGCCACTGCATGGACTCTGTCGCCCACGTCTCGAAGTCCGAGTCGCTGTAGCCGGCCTCGCGGAAGAGGTCCTTGCGGTACTGCATCGTCGGGAAGTCCGGGAACAGCGGAATCCCGAACATATCGCCCGAACCCGGGTTCTTCGCCGTCTCGACGGAGGCACCGAAGTACTCCTCTTCGACCGTACTGATGAGGTCGTCCGGGAGCGCCGTCGAGAGGTTCTGCAGCTGCTCGCGCACGATGAACGGAATCGTCCAGCCACTGTCCATCATGAGCAGGGTCGGCTCTTCGCGACCCGCGCTGAGCCACTGCTGGTACTGCTGCTGGCGGTTGTCCGTCACCTGCGAGCCAGCAATGAACTCGACGGTGATGTTCTCCGGTAGCCCGGCGTCGTAAAGGGCCTGCTGTACTGCGTCTGCGTTGTCGGAGAGGCGCGTGTCCGCGGCCCAACGGACCGTGACGTCCTCCGTGGGCGCCTCGGTGTCGATCGGCCCGTCACTGCCGCTGCCACCGTCACCACCACTGATACAACCGGCGAGCCCGACGGCCACGCCCGATGCACCTGCTGCTTGCACGAACCGGCGACGCGAGATACCGTCGCGTCCGCCATCTACGTGTGAGTCACTGTCAACCATTACAGTTGGAAAGTATGGACAGGACTTATTTAAACGTTCGGGAAGAATTACTACCTCTGTTGTAGTGAATTCGCTGTCAGATATATGCCGCTCACGTCTTGCGGTTAGTCCCCAGAGCTAAGGTATTTTCGCTCTCTTGGGCGATCTCTTACGAAGTTATGAAAGTGTTCTGTAAGTAATTTCCGGCCGTGGCTGTCGGCTCGTGGTCACAACTCTCAAGCCACCCCGCCCGTGAGACAGTCCTATGTCACTCTTCGAGACGCTCCGCAAGCCGGAGCACACGGGCGACGCCCGATGTTGGCCCTGTACCGCCGTCAACAGCGCGTTCGTCCTCGGTCTCGCCGGGGTCGTCGGCCGTCGCTGGAAGCCCGCGGGTGTGGCCGTCCTCCTCTTCGGCGCGGCCGCCATCGCACTCCGCGGCTACGTCGTCCCCTACACACCACAGTTCGCTCCCCGACTGGTCGAACCGCTGCCGGTCGACTTCAAGACCGACGAACCGCGCTCGGACTCGTTCTCGACGGTCACCGTCGAGCGCGCGGGCGACGGGGAGACGGTCGACGAGACCGACGAGACTGATGAGACTGACGCCGAGGAGGCTGACACCGCTGACGACGAACCGGAGACACCGCCGGACTCCGACTCGCTGACGGCACTCGACGCCGACGGCGCGCAGGTGATGGGCGCGCTCTTGGAAGCGGGAATCATCGTCGACGACGGCGAGATGGTCGTGCCGACGGACGAGTTCGTCGAGGCGTGGGAGTCGACGATGGCCGAACTCCGCGGGCTGGACGACGCGGCGTTCGCCGCCGCGGTCGCCGACGCCGCACCTTTCGAGGCCGAGGGTGCGGTCGACGACGGCTGGGTCGTCGTCGAGGGCCAGGGGCAGGCGGTCCATCTCACGCGCGCCATCGCCATCGCCGAGACCGCAGCCATCCGGGTGATGGCCGACCACGACGTGCCCGAGTCGGTTCGCGTCGACGCGGCCCAGCCGCTCCGGATGTTCCTCGAACACTGTCCGAAGTGTGGTGGCGTCGTCGAGGAGACGACGACCGCCGCCTGCTGTGGCGGGTCGAAAGGTGCCTACGGCGGCGTCGTCTACGACGTACTCGCCTGTAGCGAGTGTGAGACCATCGTCTACGAGTTCGACGAGACAGTCGAAGACTGACCGGCCGAGAGCGGCCGGACGGCCGAAAACGAGTTCTGCTATTCCAAGCCCGGCGGCGCCTCGCGCGCCAGCCGCAGTTCCTGCGCTTCGATGTCTTCGAGCGCCGCGACCAGCCCACCGACTTCGAGACGGCCGTCTTCGGTCTCGATGATCATCGAGGCGACCTCCTCGGTGTCGACGAACGAGACCTCGACGACCTTCCCCTCGACGACGATGGCGTTGCCCGTCTCGACGTCGCGGCCCTGGACGGTCGCGTAGAACTCCCCGCCCATCTCCTCGATGTCCTTGACGGCTCGGCGGATAGAGGCGTAGCGCCGCGGGAAGGGGTGGTGCATCCCGTCGGCCGCGAGCGTCTCGGCGGTCGTCCACAGGACGGTCCCGAAGAAGCCGCTGACGAGGAAGCCCAGTGCCGAACGGTTGAAGATGACGCCGTAGCGGTCCTGGTCGTCGCGCAGCGCGTCCTGTGTCGCGTAGACCGAGTACTCGCCGTCGGCGACGGCCAGCACCGGCGTCGTAATCCCTCGCCGCGCACGGGCGATGGTACAGACTTCGAGATAGTCGAACTCCGCCGGGTCCGGCGCGCGGCTCGCGGGCGTGACGAGCAGGTCGATGCTGACGCCGTCGTCGATGGCGGCCGAGAGATCCTCGTAGAACCGCCGCAGGAGGTCCGGCGTCAGCGACAGGACGAGTTCGTATTCGGCGGTGTCGATGACGTCTTCGAGATACCGCAGGATGGTCGAGCGGGACTTGACGAGCGAGACGGCCTCGGTGTCTCGCGCGGGCGCAGTGTACCGTGCACCGAGTTCCTCGACGAGTTCCGTCAGCGACGACTGGATGTTGCCGAAGGCGTCCTCGGGGTTGACGGCGACGATCTTCATCGGCCGCGACTCGCGGAGCTCGACCAGTCCGCGGTCCGAGAGGCTTCGAACCGTGTCGTACACCCGCGGCTGTGGGATCTCTGTCCTGTCTGCGATCTCGCTCGCAGTGAGTTCGCCGTGTTCGAGGACGGCGAGATATGCGTCGATTTCGTACTCGCCGAGGTTGAAGCGCTCCCCGACGCGCTCCATGTTGACTCGGAGGTCGTCTACCATGGTTCACCCACTGTGGTCCCACCTTAAGGAATTTACTAAAAACCGAGTAGCACAGATTTCCGAAACCCTGTGGTATATCACGGTCGTTCGACTCGCACCGGCTCCGGTCCGGGCGTTCTCCGGATTGGACGGTGTGTGACACGCCCCCTGAGAGGACAACGCTTTTTCACCGACACGGAGAGGGCTATGCAATGACAACTGGCTGGCGGCGACTGCTCGACCGTCTCCTCGCACAGGCAGGGACGTCGACACCGGGCCAGACCGGCACGGACTCCGGCACAGCGACGCCGACTCCCGCGCCAAGCCCCACACCGACGAGCGGTCCCCCGACGCCCGAACCGGCCGGTGGTATCTTCGATCTCCTCCCCGTGCTTCCGGCGACGCCGACGCTCCAGATCCTCGTGGTCATCTTCGTCGCGCTCGTCGGTGCCTCCCTCTCGAAGTACGTCGTCCGGCTGCTCGGTCGGCCCATCGCCAAGCGGTTCCATCGCCAGAGCGTCGCCCAGACCGTCCTCCGGGGCGTCCGTGTCGGGACGGTCCTCGTCTTCACGGTGTTAGGAATGACGCTCGCCGGTCTCGAGATCGGCAACATCGTCCTCTCGGTGACGGTCTTCTCGGCCGTCCTCGGTATCGTGCTCGCACCCATCGTCGGCAGCGTCATCAACGGGCTGTTCGTCCTCGCCGACCAGCCCTACGAGATCGGCGACATGATCGAACTCGACGACGGCAAGCGCGGCTTCGTCGAGGACATCACGCTGCGGTACACCAAGATGATCACCCTTGACAACACCTTCCTCGTCATCGCGAACTCCTCGATCCGCGAGCGCGACGTGACGAACTTCTCCGCCGAGGACGAGCGGACCCGCCTGACGCTCGACGTGCTCGTCACCTACGAGAGCGACATCCCCGGCTCGCGGGACCTCATCGAGCGCGCCGCCCGCCAGTGCGACGACGTCATCGAGGGCGGTCCCGACATCCGCATCGGGAGTGCCCGCTATCCGGCGACGCCGCGGGCCTACATCCAGAGCTACGCCGACCACGGCGTGCTCATCCGACTCCGCTACTGGGCACAGAAACCGTACAAGATCGGCACCGTCCGCTCGAACGTCCAGACCAAGCTGTGGGCTCTCGTCGAGGAGACAGACGTCGACATCGAGTTCGCCTACCCGCACCAGCATCTCATCTTCGACGAGACGAGCGGCGAAGCACAGGTCGCGGTCAGACACGGTACCGCCCCGCCCAGCGAAGAAGGAGACGTCGACGCCGCGGCGACCGGAGACGGCGTCCCCGAGGGCGAGACGCTCGAAGATGGAGGCAGCGCGCCCGACGTCGATGCCGTCGATACCACCGATGTCGACACCTCGGACGCTGACGCCTCCAACGGCGACGCATCCAAAACCCCCGACGAGTCGATGTAGCCGACGTAGCCGGCGGCCGCCGCTCAGCTCGCCCGTACCGTGATGACGGTACAGTCCAGTTTCTCGCGGAGGAACGACTCGATGTCCGGGTCGTCGAGGAACCGACGGAGGGTCCGTCGCCAGCGGCCTGCCTGTTTCGAGCCGATGACGACCACGTCGGCCCCTTCGGCGGCCACCTCTTCCAGAATCGTCTCCTCGACGAGAAAGCCCCGACGGACGACGTACCGCGTCCGGGGGACCTGTCCGAACTCCCGCTCGACCGCGCGTTTCAGCTCTGTCCGCGTCACCCCGTCGCTGTCCTGATAGAGGTTGACGTGCAGGACAGTCAGTTCGGCATCGCGGTCTTCGGCGACCTCGATGGCCTCCGCGAGCGTCGCTCGCGAGTGGCTGGTCAGGGGGTAGCGGACGGGAACCACGACCAGTGTCATTGCCAGAACCCACTCGCCTCGGCGGTGTCAACCTTACCCTTTGGGCGAAAGAGTGCGGGTGGCTGTCGTGCGATTCGGTGACTCGCTGGCGGCCGTCCGGCCCGCCAGCCCACGGCTCACTCCGTCTGACTCGCCGACGTCGCCGTCGTCGCCGACCCCGCGGCCGACGACCGTCGCTCGATACGGCCCTCGACGGCCGAGTCGATGCCGAACTCACGGGCGTAGTCCGCGAGCACGTCGTGTTGAATCCCGAACTCGCCCGCGCGGTGACGTTCCTCGATGGCCGGGAACTCGTGGTCCGAGTGGAGCAGATACTCCGCCATCGCCACCGTGTACAGTCGCTCGGGGTCGACGGGTTCGCCCCCGACGGTCGCCTCGAGAAGTTCCGCGGCGTCGTCGTCCCAAACGATCCGCGCGCCACTGACGTGGCCGTGCCACCAGCCGTCCTCGCCGAAGTCGACGACGGCCGAGGACATCTGTCGGAAGGCGTCGAGCAACTCCGCGCCCGTCACCTCGGCGACGGCGACGGGTTCCTCGAAGGGGACGACGCTCACGAGGTCGGCGATGGTCACGTCGCCCGCGAGCGGCGGACCCGCACGCAGGCCGCCGCTGTTCTGGAGCGCGACGTCCGAGTCGGCCGCCCACCGGTAGGCGTCGGCGACGAAGTTGCCGACGCGACACTCGCCGCCGTGGACCACGTCGGCGTCGCGCGGAATCGGCTCGTCGACCGTCGCGACCACCTCGTCCAGCCCGGCCGCCGCGACGCGGGCACGGAGGGCGTCGGCCAACTCGGGCGTCTCCGGTCCCTGCGTCGCATCGTGGCGTTCGACGCGCGCGCCGTCGGCGTCCAGCGTGACTTCGAGGACGACCTCGCCGTTGACGCCGGGGCGAGTCAGGAGCGTGTCGTTAACGTACTCCGCGCGCTCGCTGTGGACGTGGCCGCCGAGGATAACGTCGACGTCGACCCGCTCGGCCAGTTCGTCGTCGCCCCCGCCGAGATGGGAGAGCGCGACGACGTAGTCGACGCCTTCGGCACGGAGGTCGGCGACGGCCGACTCGGCGGCCTCGTAGGGGTCCGAGAGGGTCAACTCGGCCGCACTCGGGTTCAGCGAGTCGGTCGCGGGGTCGGTGACGCCGAAGAAGCCGACGCGTGCGCCGTCGACCTGTTCGACGGTCCACGGGACGACGCCCTCGGCCGCGCCGAAGGGTTCGCCGTCCTCGTCGAAGACGTTCGCGCTCACCCAGGTCTGGGGGGCGTCGGCGAGGAGCGTCCGGGTCTCGTCGGGACCGTAGTCGAAGTCGTGGTTGCCGAAGGTCGCGAGGTCGGCGTCGACGGCGCGGAAGAAGTCCAGTGCCTGGTGGCCCTTCGCGACCATCGCGACGACGCCCGGCGAGGTGTTGTCGCCGGTGCCGACGACGAGCGCGTCGTCGCCGTCCAGCTCAGTGATGGTCCCGGCGAGGCGGCCCGCACGCTCGGGGTCGTCGTAGACGTTCTCGATGTCCGAATAGTGGAGAAACCGCGGCATTACCCGAGGTGACGCTTCCGACGACAAGAAGCCGTCGGGATGCGGCTCGGGATACGGTCGGCGACGCAGCCTCCGTCGCAGCGTCGCTGGCGTCCGGTTCGTCGGTTAGCCCTGTGGCTCTTCGAGCTGGAAGGCCACCTCGACCTCCGCCTGATACTCTCGTGTGTCGACCGTGGCGATTTCGACACCCAGCTCTTTCACCTCGATCCAGTGGACGTTGTCGAGGGTGTTCTGTGCGCGGTCGATCGCGTCGTCGACGGCGTCGTCGAAACTCTCGTCACTGCGGCCGATGAGGGTGATCTTCTTGTATACCATCCACCCTCCTGTTCACTCGGCTAGATGAAAAAGACCGTCCCTAATGATACCACGTGACGCACTCTCCGACTGCCGCCGACGGTTCGCGCTCCCGCCTCAGTCCCCCGTCCCGTCGAGCCGCGCGGTCACCGCTCCGGCGACGTCCGTCAGGTGGGCCGTCCCCCAGACCGCGACGATGACGCCGCCGACGATGTCGAAGATGAGGTCGGTCATCGTGTCTTCCAGTCCGTACTGCGTCAGGACGGCGTCGTTGCCCGTGATGTCGGCCGCGCCGCCGATGGCGAACTCGATGACCTCCCAGAAGACGCCGAAGGCGACGACAAAGAGGAGGATGAAGACGAACATGAACCGCGGGGGGAGCCGGACGGCCTCGGTGTGTTCGTCGATGCCGCGGGCGACCGTGTAGCCGATGGCGGCGACGACGCTGGCCGACAGCGCGTGGGTGACGCTGTCCCACCACGCGAGCGACGTGTAGAACGACTGGTCGGTCCCCGGCACGCCGACGGTGCCGAGCGCGTGGAGGAAGACGGCCGAGGAGATCCACAGCGTCAGCCCCGGATTCATCGGGACGTGGTAGTCGCGTTCGAGTATCGCGGGCAGGTAGGTGATGGCGAGTGCGACGGCCGTATTGACGATGATGCCGAGGTCGCCGCGTTCGAGACCGATGAACAGCAGCCCGACGAGCGTCAGCTGCATCGCTCGCGCGAGCCACCGCTGGGTCCGTTCGTCGAGGTCGACGAGCGAGCGGAAGCGGGCGAGTGCCGCCGACGCCGGGGCGTCCGCCGTCTCACCCATCTCACCCGCTTTCGGGCCTGACTCCACGTCGGACGAGGCGTCTGCCCCCACGTTGGACGAGGCGGCCGACCCGCCGTCGGAGGCTCTCTCGCCCCCGGAGCCTGCGTCGGAACTCACGTCTGCACCTCCTCGACGAGCGCGGCTTCGCGGTCACGCTGCCTGCGGAAGTAGAACTCGAAGAGCAGCCCCGCGCCGAGCCCGGCGGCCGTCGCGGCGACGAAGTCCCACATGAGTCTCGTCTCGGCGGTCGTCGTCTCACCGACCCGTTCGGCGAAGAAGGCGGTCCCGAGATAGATATCCGAAAGCCACTGGGCGACCGCCCAGACGCCCGCAGCGGCCATCGTCGCGATGACGACGAACAGGACGGCGAAGGAGTAGTTCATCTTCACCGGGGTGAACACGTCGAGTTCGACGGCGATGATGAGCGCGACCGCTGCGACGGCGAGATAGGTCGTCACCCGTCCGGTGAGAGTGATTCCGCCGACGCGCTGGCCGGTGATGAGTACACGGGCGAGCATCGGCAGCGACGCCAGGGCGACGACCTCCCACGGCAGCATCGCCAGCGGGTCACGGGAGACGACGGCGGGCACGACGACGAGCGCGGCGACGACGATGGTGAACCCGGCCCAGAGCAGGTCGCCGGTGAACAGCCCGGCACCGGCGACGAGGGTGAGAAACCCCACGAGTAGCCAGCCGATGACGGCGTTCGTCTGTCGGCGTTCGACGACGTCTCGGAGGCCGGAGCGCGACATACCCATCCGTAGGTGGGGTGTGGTGCAAAACGTTTCGGCCTCGGAACCGCTCAGGCGACGAGATAGAGGACGGAGTACGCGAGCCACGCGAGCGTGACCGCGGCCAGTCCGGTCAGGGCGGCCGAGTAGCGGTCGGGCAGCTCGAACGCCGCGAACCGGCCGACTACCGGGGACCCGGTCAGGACGGCGGACGCTCCGTCGGCTCCGGTCCGCCCGCGCCGGTTCATCCGCGGCGTCGCGCCGATTGCCCCGACCGCGAGCACGGTGAAGACGAAGGGATACGAGAGGTCGAGCGTCGGTGCCGGGATGACGAGCAGGCTGGCGGCGTAGCCGACGCCGAGTGCCGCCCGCGGGTCGACGACGGTCCGAAGCGACCGGCCGGTGAGCCACAGTGCGACGAGCGCGGCCGCCCAGACCGTCGCGAGTTCGAGACCGAACGCCGAGAGGAGATGGAGCGTCGCGGCCTCGTGGAGCGTGACGCGCTCGGCGACGAGCGTCACCTCGAACGGGTAGAGCATCGCTGGCGGCTCGCCGGTGAAGAGGTCGCCGAAGGGGTGGGAGGCGACGCCGACGAGTGCCGCGCTCGCAACCGTCTTCGCGTCGAGGTCGGTCCGGTCGGCCGCCGCGACGGCGACCGCGAGCGAGACGAGAACGAACAGTCCCATGACGCTCGCGCCCAGCACGCCACTGACCGCGCCCGCGACGGCGACGAGTGCGGTCGCGACGACGAGACCGGCGGCCCCTGCGGGCCGTGCGCCAGCCCCACCTTCAGCCCGTCGCCAGCTGGTGACGAGTCCGACGGCGACGCTGACGACGACGGCGACGACGAGCGAGTGGGTGACCGCCCGGTGGACGAGGTTGCCAGTCTGCCAGAAGACGCCCGCCAACGCCAGCGCGTCGGTCACGCTCGCGGTGGCGACGCCGACGAGCGCGTAGGCGATGTCGACGTCGGGCGCGGCGGCGAACAGCCCGGCGACGATACCGACCGTGAGCGCGCGCTCGCGCGGCCACCCGCGAAACGCGGCGACGCTCGCGACGAGCGCGAACGCGAGGAGAGCGTGACCGATAAACACGGCCAGTCGTTCGCTCGCTGGAGAGATAAGCCGCTCGGAAGATGTGCTAGCTAGTCACACTCGCGTCGGTCTCGGCGTTTCCGGCGTTTTCGGCGTTTTCGACGTTCTCTGCCGGTGGTCCCATCTTCCGCCACTTCTTCTCGATCTCGGCGTTGCCACGGACGACCGTGTCGCCGTCGACTGCGAGTCGGGTCTTGCGGAGTTCGATGGTCTCGACGACGCCCGTGGTGTCGCCCGCCTGCACCTGGTCGCCGGGGTTGAAGTCGGGGTCCTTGAGCAGATAGACGCCCGCGACGGCGTCGGCGATCATGCCCGACGTGGCGTAGGAGATGCCGAGTGCGATGAAGCCCGCGGCGGTCCCGAGGGAGGCGGCGATGCTCTCCAGACCGACGATGGAGAGAAACGACAGGCCGACGCCGAACCAGAGGAAGACGGCGACGATGGTCGTGATGAACTGTCGGTAGGCTGGGGCCTCCCCGGGGAGCGTCCGCGAGAGGGCGACTTTGAGCGCAAACAGGATACCCTTGACCGCGATGGCGGCCACGAACAGGAAGACGAGTCCCGAGATGATTGCGGGGAGCGCGGCTCGGAAGTTGGCGGCGAACTCGGCGAGTGCCTGTGTGACGATGTCGAGTTGGAGTACGGCCATGGCTCTCCGGTCGGCTGGTGGGGTGAAAAAGTCGGTGGGCTGTCAGCCCGGTCAGGCCGGGACGGTCGCGTTGTCGAGGACCTCGTAGCCGCCGTGGTTGTCGACCTCGATGACCGCCCAGTCGTACGGCGGCTTGACGTCGAGTAGTCGCTCACGAAGCTCCCCTGCATAGCCGTCCCACGTGACGAAACAGCGCAATCGCGGCTCGCCGTCGCCGCCGTCTGTGCGGATACATTCGGTCTCCGCATCCGTTCCGGTCATCGCGGTTACGTGGACGGTGCGCCACTTGCGCTCCGCCGTGAGTTCCGTCCCCTCGCCGGAGACGACGTAGCCGAGACGGGTGAATATCTCCCGCGCTTGCTCGACTGGTGGCATGGTAACAGGGGCCATGTAAATGATTATTGTTCACCACCCATGATAAATCTTGGCACGGGCGTCATCGACAACTTGAAGCCCTCTGGCGCGAGAATCGCCTGACTCGGCCTACTCGTGGGCGGCGTCCCACTCGTCGGGTTTGCGGATGTTGCCACACTGGTTGCAGGCGATGCGGCCCATCGTGTCCATCGCGTTGTCGAACGTGTCGCAGTTGCTACAGTAGAACCCCCAGCGGTTGTCGGCGTCGTCGGAGACGTAGACGACGAAGAACGGCCCTTCCGAGCCGCGGAGTCCCTCGCTTCGGCTGACGTAGACCTGCTCGCCGTCGGGCGTCGTAGATGCTTCGAGTGTCACGACGACCAGTACGTTACGGTGGCTTTTGAACTTGGTTCCTCCGTCAGAGGATGACAGCGTCGGTCGAACAGTAGGACTGCGTGAACTCAACGAAGTACGCCGCTCCTTCGACGTTCTCGTTTGCTGAGAGCGCGATGAGCAGCCGTTCCGGTGGGTGGTCGCCGCCCGTACAGTCGGGGAGGAAGTGGTAGTGTGCCTGGTCGATGTGGCGGCCACTAGTGTCTCTGGCTGCGACGCGAACCAGATACGGCCGGCTGGGGACGGCGTTCTCGTCGCTGACTCTCCCGGACTCCTCGTCGCGTCCCGGCAGCTCGTACCACTCGTTCAGGACTCTCGCCTCGCTTCGCTCGTTCCCATCCGCCCTGAGTAGTTCGACATGGAACTCAACCGGGTTCGGGTAGCGGTTGATTAGGTCAAGGGTCAGGTCGGGCCGTCGCGCGAACTGCCAGTCGGTACAGCCCGCGAGTGCCGTCGCCGCCGCTACGCTCCCGAGTCCGAGAACGTCGCGTCGTGAGTGGAGGGCCATACGCCCACCTACGGAGCCGACGAAAAGAACCTTGCTCTACGTCCGGAACGACTCGCCGCAGCCGCACTCGCTCTCGACGTTGGGGTTCTCGACGTGGAAGCCCTTGGCCTGCAGGCCGCTCTCGTAGTCGAGCGTCGAGCCGCCGATGTACTTCATGCTCGCGGGGTCGACGAAGACCCGGAGACCGTGGAAGTCGGTGACCGTATCGTCGTCTTCCGGTTCGTTGTCGAAGCGCATCCCGTAGGAGAGACCCGCACAGCCGCCCTGCTGGACGAACAGCCGCAGCCCGGCGACGTCCGTGTCCATCCCCTCGCTGTTCAGAAGCGAGAGGGCCTCGTCGGCCGCCGCTGGTGTGACCGTGATGGGCGCGCGCGCGCTCCCCTCGGCGGTTTCCGTGCTCATAGCCATCATTACTTGGTCCGACGTGTTAACCCTGACGCTGGGGTAGGGGTTCGCCGGTTCGCCCCCCGCTCACCGCCGTGCGACGACGAGCACCGCGCCCTCGTCGGCCGCGTCGTGTTCGACGACGACGTCGCCGAAGCCAGCCGCCGCGAGCGCGTCACGGAGTTCGACGAGGGTGAACGTCCGAACCGGCAGTCGCTCGCTCGCGGTCGCCTGTCGGTCGCCCGCGACGTCGGTGACGCGGTAGTCGGTGTCGACGCGAACGCCGGGGAGGTCGGGCGCGGGGACGACGTCGACGGCGCGTTCGAGCCGGTAGCCACCGCCCGTGAACACGTCGACGCCCGGCTCCTCGACCGCGACGGGGTCGACGACCGCGTCGAAGACGAACACGCCCTCCGGCTGCAGCCGGTCGTAGACCGTCTCGAAGGCGGCCGCGAGGTCGTCGTCGGTCAGCAGGTGGGCGGTGACGTACTCGACGGCGACGACGACGTCGAAACGCTCGTCGAGGTCGCAGTCGGTCACGTCGCCCTCGACGAGGGCGGCGTGGCGGGCGCGTCGCTCGGCGAACGCCAGGAGTTCGGGCCGACGGTCGAGGCCGACGACGTGCGGGAAGCGGGCTTCGAGCAGGGGGAGGAGACCGCCGACGCCGCAGCCCACCTCCAGGACCGTCTCGGCCGTCTCGGGGACGTGCGGCGCGAGCGCGCGGAACTTGTTGTCGTAGTGCTCTTCGAGGTCGGCCATCAGCCGGTCGTACAGCGGCGCGAGCGTCGTATACAGCGAGTGCTCGCTCTCCGGCTCCGAGAGGACCGACTCACAGGCGTCGGCGAACGTCGGCGTCGACTGGCTGCGGTTCACTCGTCGGCGTCGTCGCCTGCTTCGGTCGTCCCGTCGGTCGCCTCGCCGTCGAACCGCTTGCGGACGCTCGCGGCGTGGGCCTCCAGCCCCTCGGCCTCGGCGAGCGTCGTGACCGTCTCGGCGAGACCGTCGAGTCCCTCGCGGTCGAGTCGCTGGACCGTCGTCGACCGGAGGAAGCTGTCCACGGAGAGCCCGCCGTAGAGCCGCGCGCCGCCGTTCGTCGGCAACACGTGGTTCGTGCCGGAGGCGTAGTCGCCCGCCGCGACAGGAGTATATGGTCCGAGAAAGACGCTACCCGCGTTGGAGATGCGGTCGAGCAGCTCCTCGTCGTCGCGCGCCTGAATCGTCAGATGTTCGGCGGCGTACTCCTCGGCGAAGAGGACGGCCTCGGACATCGAGCGGGCGAGGAAGACGCCGCTGGCGTCGTTGTCGAGCGCGTCGGCGATGATGTCGGCGCGTTCACGCTCGGCGGCCTGCTTGTCGACCTCGTCGGCGATGGCCTCCGCCGTTGCCTCGTCGTCAGTGACGGCGACGACCGAAGCGTTCGGGTCGTGTTCGGCCTGTGCGACGAGGTCCGCAGCGACGAAGGCGGGGTCGGCGGTGTCGTCGGCGACGACCATGACCTCGCTCGGGCCGGCGAGGAAGTCGATCTCGACGTCGCCGCGGACTTCGGCCTTCGCGGCCGTGACCCACTTGTTGCCCGGCCCGACGACCTTCTGGACGGCCTTGACCGTCTCCGTGCCGTAGGCGAGCGCCGAGATGGCCTGCGCGCCGCCGATGCTGTAGACGACGTCCGCGTCGGCGACGTGGATGGCCGCGAGCGTCACGGGGTTGATCTCGTCGGCCGGCGGTGTCGCGACGGCGACGTGGTCGACGCCAGCCACCTTCGCCGGGACGACGCCCATCAGGACGCTGGAGGGGTAGGCGGCGGTCCCGCCGGGGGCGTAGACGCCGACGCGGTCCAGCGGCCGGTAGCGACGGCCCAGCTCGCGGCCGTCGAAGTCCTCGCGCCAGTCGTCGGGGACCTGTCGCTCGTGGAACTCGCGGATGTTCTCGGCCGCGGTCTCGATGGCTTCGCGAACCCCCTCGTCGATCTCGTCGTAGGCGCGTTCGGCCGCGTCGGTGATGTCGAGGTTGCCGACCTCGACGCCGTCGAACTCGCGGCAGAACTCCCGGACGGCCACGTCGCCCTCCGTCTCGACGCGGTCGACGATGTCGCGGACGTCACCCCGGACCGCCTCGATGCCGGCGTCGCGCTCGAAGAGGGCGGCGCGCTCGTCCGGCCCGAGGTCGGCGATGTCGCGTACGTTCATGGCTCGACGTTCGGGAGGGGCCTGAAAAACGGTTTCCATAGCGTGGCTGGCTCTCTCGGAGCACGACTCATGTACTGTCACGACGTCTAGTACGCTATGAGCCGTGCGGCATCCCACGGGCCGAACCAGGCCGTCAGTGCCCTCTCTGAGAGACTCGGCGACCTCCTCGCACTCGGTGACGACGCGTTCGTCGAGCGCGGGCCAGCCCTCCTGCAAGCCGCCATCCGCGACCCCACGTTCTTCGACGGCGTCGCGACCGACCCGGCCCCGGCGGACAGCTACACCCGCCGGAAGGTCGTCGGCGACCCCGGCAGCCACGTCGTCCGTTTCATGGAGTGGCCACCGGGCTACAGCCTCCTGCCGCACGAACACCACGGCCGTCCCTGTTTTGAGGTCCTCGTCGACGGCTTGCTCGTCGTCGTCGACATGGTTGCCCACGAAGCCGGTCACGACGAGTACGAACTCCGCATCCTCGACTCACACGTCCTCCACCCGGGCGACGCGGCGGTCGTCGACCCCCGCGTCAACGACATCCACGCCGTCTACAGCCCCGTCAGGAGTCGGTCGCTGCACGTCTATCCCGACGACGCGGCCTTCGCTGTCGGCTACTGTCTCGGCGACAACGACCGGTACACGCGGACTCGCTTCGAGTTGGACCGCGACTCCTCGCGGCCCTGATGGGCACTCTCAGGACTCGTCGCGAGTGTCGTCGCCAGCGACGCCAGAGATGCCAGCAACGCCACCGACCAACCGGTCTATCGCCGCAATCTCGTCGTCGTTGATGCTGTGGCCGAGTCCGTCGTAGACGCGGTCGGTCACGTCGGCACCGAGTCGCCGGAACGTCGCTGCCGACCCTCGGATTCGGTCGGCGTCGACGTGCGGGTCGTCCGCGCCACAGCCGAGGAAGACGGGCGTGCCGTCGAGGTCGCCGCCGTGGTCGCCGCCCGCGTCGGGACCGAACAGGCTCCCCGCGAGGACTGCGAGGCCGCCGTATCGCCGTGGCTGACTGGCGACGTACTCCGCCGCTATCGACCCACCCTGTGAGAAGCCGACAAAGACGACCCGCTCGGGTGGGATACCTGCGTCCGCGGCCACGTCAACCGCGCGGTTGACGAGCGCGAGTGCCGAGGAGAGCCACGGCTCCTTGTTCTCTCGGGGTTCCTCAAGCGGCCCCGGATACCACGCGCGACCGGCCGCTTCCGGGGCGATAGCGAGCACGCCGCGGTGGTGGAACTCGTCGGTCAGCCGGAGGAAGTTCCGTGGACTGTCGCCGCGGCCGTGGAGCATGACGACGGCCGCGTCGGCGACGGCCAGCGGCGCGCCCGCCGTCTCGATGGGCTGGTCGGCATGAGGTCCCTCCGCGGCCATTATTCGCTCTCACCCGGCGCGGAGAGCGGCGGCAGCTGTCCCTCGATCATCCCTCTGTCCTGCTCCAGCCACGGCGGCAGGACGAGCGACTCGCCCGGTACCGGCGCGTCGACGGCGACGCCCTCGCGCTCCGTCGCCAGCTCGAACAGGACGCCGCCGGGTTCCCGAACGTACAGCGAGTGCATGAACTGGCGGTCCTTGACGCGCGAGACGTCGAAGTCGCGCTCCTCCAGCAGCTCGCGCCACTCGTGAAGCGTGTCCTCGTCCTCGACGCCGAAGGCCACGTGGTGAATCGACCCCGCACCCTCCCGGCCGAAGGAGGCGTCGCCCGTCAGGATGTCGACGGTCGAGCGGCGGCCGCCGGGGAGTCGGTAGCGGACGCGCTCGTCGTTCTCGCCGACGAGGTCGAAGCCGAAGGTGTCGAGCAGGCTCGCGGTGACGTAGGGACTCCGCGACTGGAGCGAGACGCCACGGACGCCCCGAATCGCGCGGTCGACCGGGACCGGACCGGCCTCGTAGGGTAGGTCTTGGGACGGCCCAGTCACCAGTTCCACCTGCATCCCGTCGGGGTCCGTGAAGGGGACGACGGTCTCTGCTCGCGGCTGGTCGTCGCTCGCTTCTCTCGAAGCACCTTGCGCCTCACTGCCGAACCTCGTGGTCAGCTCGCCCACCTCGACGTCGTGGCTCCGCAGCCGTTCGACCCAGTATTCGACGGCGTGCTCGGGAATCGCCAGCTGCGTCGTGTGGATACCGGGGCTGCCGAGGCGGCCTTCGACCTCCCGTGGATACGCGAAGAACGTCAGCACGGACCCCGGCGAGCCGTCGGCGTCGCCGAAGTAGAGATGGTAGTTGAACTGGTCCTCGAAGTTGACGGTGCGCCGGACGAACCGAAGCCCCAAGACGTCGGTGTAGAAGTCGACGACTCGCTGGGGGTCGCTGGCGATGGCGGAGACGTGGTGGACGCCGGAGACGTCGGTCAGCATTGACTGATTGGTTGTCGCCGCAGCGATTTAACACCCCAACTGACACGAGCGTAACCGGCTGGGGTGGGGGTAACTGCCGCGTTTATCGGTCCGCCGTGTGTAGTCGAGGGTGATGAGCGACAACCCAGTCACCGCCGACCTGCCCGACAGCCCCTTCCACACCACCGGCACCGACCACATGACCATCTGGGGAAGCAACGAGGAGGACACGGTCGCCTTCTACCGCGACCTGCTCGGGATGCCGCTCGTGCTCCGCCAGCCGAACCTCGACGACCCCTCCCAGACGCATCTGTTCTTCGACACCGGCGACGGCCGCATCGTGACGTTCTTCGTCAGCGACGACCGCCCCTCGAACCGCCGCGGCCAGCGCGGTCAGGTCGGCTCGGTCCACCATCTCTGTTTCAGCGTCGACCCCGAGCGCTTCGGCGAGATGGTCGAGGCCATCGAGGAGGACGGCCGCGGCTACAACATCTTCGACCGCGGTATCTTCTTCTCGCTGTACACGCAGGACAACAACGGTCTCGTCATCGAGCTGTCGACGGACAAGTACGACATCCCCGACGAGCGCCGTGGTGAAGTCCTCGCCAAGACCCAGGAGATTCGCGAGGAGGCCGGTGCGGACTACGCGAAGGACGAGCACATGAAGGCCGCACTCGACGAACTCGGCATGGATTCGACGGCCCACGACCTGCCCGACGCGGCCTCGGGTGTCGGCGGCCTGTCGTAAGCCCCACCAGCCTCACACCGCTCCCGCTCCCGCGAACCCGACGCGCGGCTTTTCTCCCCAGACAGCCTACGACAGTCGTGACCACAGCTATCGAAACGACGGTCGCCGCCTGGCCCGGCGTCGCCGTCGACGACCACCGGTTCGGCGGCCGCGAGTTCACCCTCGCGGGCCGCGAGTTCGGCCATCTCCACGGCAGCCGGCAGGCCGACATCCCCTTCCCGAAGCGCGTCCGCGACGTCGTCGTCGCCGCGGGCCTCACCTCGAAACACCATCTCTACCCCGACTCGGGCTGGGTGACGAAGTATCTCGAGCGCGGCGACGACGAGACCGCCGTCGACCTCCTGCGGCTCAACTATCTCTATCAGGTCGCCGCACTCCAACGGCGCGAGACGGTCGACGAGGCCATCGTCGCTATCGACGTCGCCGCGGAACTCGACGCGATGGCCCTGCCCGACGGACTCCGTGAGCTGTTTCCGCTCGACTCGTCTACGGGGTCAGGGTCGGGCGCGGCCGCGGAAGGGTAGTCCCGCTCCTCACTCGGTCGCGTAGCGGTCGAGTACGGGTTCGCGACTCCGGAGCAACGTGCCGAGGTGGTCAGCCTCGGGGAAGGTCGTCGTCTGGGCCGCCGGCAGTCGCCGTCCGAGCGCCGCCGCGTCGCCGCCGACGTTCGTGTCCGCGCCGCCGTACCACAGTCGGGCGGGACCGTCGACATCGCCGAGCGAGACGTCCCAGTCGTCGGCGAGGAGCCGCGTCTCCCGCACGAACCCCTGTCGGTGGGTCTCGAGCGCCTCGACGAAGTCCCGTGCGACGAGGGCGGCGACCTCGTCGGCGACGCTGTCGGGGTCTGCGGCGTACTGCGAGACGACGAGCGACGGCGACGCCCGGGCGGCGACCAACGCCTGTACTCGCAGTAGCCCACCCAACAGCCGCGGCGTCGTCGTGGCCAGTCGTTCGAAGAGTCGAACCGGTGCGGGCGTCGTCGTCCGCGCGTCCGGCGGGAGCGCGCCCGCGACGACGTCGACGGCGGTGACGAGGTCGTCACGTGTCGCCGCGGCCGCCAGCGCGTGCGGGCCGCCACCGGAGAACCCCACGAGTCCGGCCGTGTCGACGCCCGCGTCGGACAGAACGGCGGCGACGACGTGGCCGGTGTCGGCCAGCGTCCGGTCGGGCCACGGCGGCGACCCGCCGTACCCCGGTCTGTCGGGCGCGAGCACGCGGACGCCGCGGTCCCGTGCGGCCTCGTGGAACAGCGCGCCGAGCAGTCGCGACCCCGGCGTGCCGTGGAGGAAGACGACCGGGTCGCCGTCCGGAGCACCGTACTCGGCGTAGGTGACGGCCTGACCGTCGACGACGGCGCGCCCGTCGCACACGTCTGCGGCGTGGGAGTCGAGGGGAGCGTCGGTGAGAGCCATCGTCTGTTTCTTCTCGCGCCCGAGTGGAGGCCGTGATGCCGAACTCGTGCGGCTTTTTATATACTTCGTCGGTAGCCACTCGGCATGAAGCGCGTCGCGTTCCGGGTGAGCTATCCACCGACCGCCGCCCATCCGATTCACCGTCGACTCGCAGACACGGACGAGGTCTCCCGTATGGAACTGCTCGTCTGGGGACCCACCGCAGAGGTCACGACCCTCTCGTGGTACGATGCCGAGCCGGCGACGGTCCGGGAACTCCTGACGGCCGTCGAGACGGCTGTCGCGTCGAGCACCGTCGCCGGCGATGGCGGGACCTACGCCTTCCTCCACCAGTCCGAGTACGAACTCGACGCGGACGTGCTCGACCTCGTCGCTCGCTCCGGTGTCGTCTTTCTCCCGCCGGTGGTCTTTCTCGACGACGGCGACGCCGTGTTCGAGGCAGTCGGCGAGCAGGCCGAACTGAGCCGGCTCTACGCCGACCTCGGGGATCTGCTCGACACCCGTATCGAACGTGTCTCGGAGTTCCGCAAGCCGTCGTCGCCGGCGCGGCTCACCGACCGCCAGCAGGCCGCGCTCGCTGCCGCCGAGGCCCTCGGTTACTACGACGTCCCGCGAACCGGGAGCGTGAGCGACGTCGCCGCCGAACTCGACTGCGCGCGGAGTACGGCCGGCGAACTCCTGCGGAAGGCTGAGGCAGCCGTCGTGCGGGAACAGCTCCACCGCGGCGGTGAGCGGTGACGCCACAGCCTGCGGACGGTGCGGCGACCGGGCCGACGGTTCTCGCCCGGTGGGGGCCGGCGTACCGGTTTATCGGCACTCGTGACGTACTCTCGTGTATGGTCCAAACACAGATGGAAGGGGCCACCGTGCCCCGACAGCTCTGGCCGCTCGGCTTCCTCGGCTTCCTCGCCGCGATGGGCTTTCAGGCGTTCCAGTCGGGCGACCCGCTCTCGCTGTTCTGGTTCGCCTTCGCCGGCTTCTTCTCCTTCTTCGGCTACCGCTGGGCGTCGCTGAAGTATCTCGGACTGCTCGGGGTCGTCGGCCTACTCGTCGCGGTCCTCGGTGTGCTCGGTATCGTCTCGGTCTGAACCGGAATCACTTCGCCCGCGGTCACTCGGGGAACCGAAACGCGAGGCTGTACATCCGGCCGACGTCCTCTGAGCCGATTTCTCGCTGGAGCCGGTCAGCCTCGGCTGCCAGCGACGCACCGAGGTCGCCCGAGACCTGCGACGCGAACGACCGCGCGACGTTCGCGTGAGCCTCGACGTGCCCCGCGGTCCACGGTACTGGCTCCAGCAGCGTCCGCTCGCGGTCGAACGTCCAGCCCGCACCGACGGCCGTCCGCCGTACCGACGTGGCGGGGTAGAACGTCAACGCTGACTCGCCGCGCGCTAGTTCGCTCGCTGCGTTCTCCAGGGCGAAGAGGTCGCGGACGGCCGCTTCGGCGGGAAGCGGGTCGTAGTCGTCGACGACGAGCCGGCAGCCGGGGGCGGCGACCCGCGTCAGCTCGCTGACGACCGTGTCGAGCGCGGCGGGGGTGAGCACGTTGAGCAGGCCGTGGGCGGTGACGACGTCGACCGAGTCGGCCGCGAGCGGCAGGGCACGGAGGTCTGATTCGAGGACCGCTGCCCGCCCGGGGTGGTCGTCGGCGACGCGCTCGCGGACGGTCGCGGCGTGGTCGGCGTCGTTGGTGACGGCGTAGACGCGCTCGGCTCCCGCCGCGAGCAACCCGGCAGTGGTGTTGCCGACGCCCGCACCGGCCTCAAGACAGACCGCACCCTCGACCGGCTGGTCTGCGAGCGCGGCCGAGACGGTCGTGGGGACGTCCATTTGAGGGAACGACTCAGTGGTGCAGCTGTTCGGGTACGGGGCTGTCGTCGTGCCGAAGCCGCTCGACGAGCGACCGCTGGGCCTCGTCGGTCATGCCGTCGTACTGGGTCGCGGCGTGCAGCACCATCGACACCAGCTTCGGGTCGCCCATGCTGACGACGCTCGTCAGTCCTTGCGAAGCCGCGAAGTCGAACCGCTCTGTGATCTCGTCGGGCGTGTCGACCGGTTCGTACCAGTTGGCGTACGGCCGGTCGGCCTCCGGAAGCTCGTCGGTCGAGGGCCACGGCCCGCGCGCGAAGGCTTTGATTCCCAGCGTGCCGATGCCCTCCTCCGCTGCGCGTTCGAGGACGGCGTCGTAGGCGTGGTCCTCGTCGTCCTTGCCGACGACGACGGGGTTGAGCGGGAACATCAGGCTGTCGAGGTCGTCGATGCGGTCGATGGCGTCGAGGATGAGCTGGGGGTTGCCGTGGCTCGTCAGGCCGATGTGGCTGATGGTGCCCTCCGCCTTGGCCTCGCGGATGGTCTCCAGCGCGCCGCCCTCGGCCGTGATGGTGTCCAGTTCGTGTTCGTACTCCAGGCCGTGAATCTGATAGAGGTCGATGTGGTCGACGCCCAGCCGATTGAGCGACTGGTCCATCTTCCGGCGCGCACCCTCGGCGTCGCGCTCTTGGGTCTTGCAGCCGAGGAAGATGTCCTCTCGGTGCTGACGGAGTTTCGGGCCGAGTTTCAACTCGGCGTCGCCGTACATCGGGGCGACGTCGAAGTGGTTGACCCCGCGGTCGAGCATCAACTCGACCATCTGGTTTGCGCCCTCCTGGTCGAGCCAGTTGAGCGCGATTGCCCCGAAGGTCATGATGGTGCTGTCGTGACCGGTGTCGCCGAGCGGGCGTGTCTGCATATTCGGACACTCACGGTCGGTCCACAAAAGCGTGCGTCTCGGTGGCGGTCTCGCCGGTGCTTGCTCGTCCCGACGGCGTCGCCGACGATGCGAACGACAGCGTCGCCGACGGACGTCCTGATCGCGTCGCCGACACCGGCGGCTCCCGAGTCGTCCACTACGCCTGACCGCACCGACACCTCAATCTATTTAGTTGGCCATAGCCAACTTCGCGTATGCGAGAGTTCGCCTTCACCATCGAGTACGAGAAGGGGGCCGACCCCCTGATGGACGTCTTCATCGACAACCCCGACCTCCACGCGCGGACGATGAACACCCACGTCTCGCCGACGAGTATGTGGCGCATCGACCGGATCGCCGGACCCGAGACCGCCCTGAAAGAACTCGACGAGATCTACACCGCGCCCGAACACTGCAACGAGTGTATCGGCTCGCGACACTGCCACACCGACTGGGAACACGAGATTCTGGAGTCGTCGCCGTCGCGCCGGACGGTCTACACCTACCGACCCTCACCGGGCGACTGTTACTCGATTCCCCAACTCGCCTGTATGTATCTCGGCGAGGGCTACATCCCGACGGCGGAACGCCGGGAGAACCGCTACGAGTGGCGGATTCTGATGCGCGACGACGGCGACGCGGGCGGGCTCCACGACGCGCTCAGCGAGGAACTCCGCGACGGACTCTCCCTGAGCTTCCGGCAGATCGGCGGCCCGTCGTACTGGGCCGAAGAGGCCGTCTCGCTGGCGGAGCTGCCGTACGAGCAGCGCGAGGCAATCGAGACAGCGGTCCGGATGGGCTACTACCAGACGCCCCGCGGGACGTCGATGTCGGAGGTCGCCGACGCGCTCGGTGTGCCGCGCTCGACGCTCCAGTACCGCCTCCAGCAGGCCGAATCGTGGATCATCGGCAACTTCGTCTCACAGTCGGTCGCCGACATCGGCGAGGACCGCTCGGGGCCTCCGATGGCGACGGAAGTCTGAGAAAGAGGGTTGTTTACGCCGCGAGGTTCGCCTTCGCGTCGTCGAGGTCGGCCTGGTCGGCCGCGTCGAACAGTTCGCGGTAGCGGTTTCTGATGGTGACTTCGCTGATGTCGGTCACGTCGCTGACTGCCGCTTGCGTCAGCTCCTCGTTGGCGAGGAGACCACCGGCGTAGATGGCGGCCGCGGCGAGACCGACCGGCGATTTCCCGCTGTGGACGCCCTGTTCCTTCGCGTTCTGGAGGAGCACGTGTGCGTAGCTCTCGACGTCGCCGTCGACGTCGAGGTCGCTGACGAACCGCGGGAGATACTGCTCGGGGTCCGCGGGCTGGACCTCCAGTTTGAGTTCGCGCACGACGTAGCGGTAGGTCCGACTGACCTCGTCCTTGTCGACGCGCGAGACGCGGCGGACCTCGTCGAGGCTCCGCGGAACGCCCGCCTGTCGGGCGGCCGCGTAGAGCGAGGCGGTGGCGACGCCCTCGATGGAGCGGCCGGGGAGGAGGTTCTCGGCGAGTGCGCGGCGGTAGACGACCGAGGCCGTCTCGCGGACGTTCTTCGGCAGACCGAGCGCGCTGCCCATCCGCTCGATCTCGCCGAGTGCCTGCTTGAGGTTCCGTTCTTTGGAATCCCGCGTGCGGAACCGCTCGTTCCACGTCCGCAGGCGTTGCATCTTCTTCCGCTGGCGGCCCGACAGCGAGTTGCCGTAGGCGTCTTTGTTCTGCCAGCCGATGTTGGTCGACAGCCCGTCGTCGTGCATCAGTTTCGTCGTCGGCGCGCCCACGCGGGACTTCGCGTCGCGCTCCGCGCTGTCGAACGCGCGCCACTCCGGCCCGTGGTCGAGCTGGTTCTCGCGGACGACCTCGCCGGTCTCGGGGTCGACCCACTCGCCGTGGCGTTCGTCGTAGACGAGATCCTCGTCCGTCGACTGCCGCTCGGCGTCGGCGTCAGCCTGCTGACGCGCGTCCTCCGTCGTCGATTCGGTCTCGTCGGCTGCGGACCGCAACCGTGCCCGTGTTGCATTCGACATTTGAGTACCTCTTCGTAGACGCTCCTCTCTATTGGGTACTCGGTTGGCATATGACGAACGGAAGTCGCGTCGCCTGCGCTCACTCGGCCGTGACGACGATGTCGTCGAGGTAGTGTGTCGCGTCGGCCTCCCAGACCACCGAGACGCCGACGGCGAGAAACAGCGACTCCGGCGTCGACTCCGGCTCCCACTCGAAGCTGTACTCGCGCCATCCCTCGGCGAGATGCAACGGTTCCCGAAGCCCGCCGAAGGGTGCCTCGGGGACCGCCGTCGAGTTCGCCCCTGGGTCGGGGAAGTCCCCCTCCGCGGTCGGTTCGGTCGGCCCGAGGTAGGCGACGAGGTTTCGCAGGGTGTTGAAACTCTCCGACTCGCTCCACGCCTGCAGCGAGACGCTGAACGACGTTGCCTCGCCGGGGTCGAGTTCCGTCGAGACCCACGCCGTCCCGTCGTCGTGGTCGCCCTCGGTGAACAGTTCGAGACTCCAGTCGCCCGTCGCCGCCTGCGTCCGGCTCCGTTCGATCTCCCACTCGAAGGCCGACAGCGGCTCCTCCGGTCCGATGTGGGCGTGGGAGTCCCAGCTGTCCAGTTCCGACTCGAACCCCTCGCTCAGGAGCGAGTCGCGCGTCGGCGCGCCGACACAGCCCGCGAGGCCACCGAGTGTCACTACCGCGCCCGACCGAAGGACGTCCCGTCGGCTCCGTCGTCGTGTCATACCCCAGTAGTGATTGCCCATGAACCTAACCGTTGGGCCGACATCGAAGGTCCGCGACTCGCGAGGTATGGGTCGCCCTGCGACCAGCTACCAGCGGTGGCCGCCGATGTCGACGACGGCACCACAGTTGGCACACTCCGTCACCTGGAGTGGGTCCGAGAGCGAATGGTTCGTCACGACGTCGTCGACGTCCGTGGGCGCGCCGCACCGCGTGCAGGTGTGGGCGTGTCTCGATTCCGATTCCGGTTTCGGTTTCGGTTTCGATGTTGGTCTCTGGTCTCTTGTTTCCCGTGTTGGTCTCTTCTGGCTCGTTCTCTGTGTTGGCACTAGTTCTCTACTACGCTAGTCTCTATCTCACACGATATAGCTGCCTCAAACTGTCTGTCGAACGTCCGCTCCGGCAGAGAAGTAAATCAATCGCGTGCGGGAGGCTAGTTCGGATTCGGTTACTTCGCGCGCAGTTCCGCTTCGGCCTCGACCTCTTCCGTCGAGACGGCCGGGACGACGGTGGTCGGCGGCGTCTCTGCGACCGGTTGGGCTGGCGGTTCCGTCGCCCGCGTCCCGCCAGAGAGCACGCGGAGCGAGCCGACCAGCAGCGCGCCGAGGAGGACCAGCCCGCCCGCGACGCTGAAGGCGGCAAGGTAGCCGAAACTCGCCGCCCAGCCGCCGAGGACGCTGCCGATGCCGCCCGCGACGGCTCCGAGTGCTGTGTGGAGACCGAGCACTTCCCCGCGGACGCTGGCCGGTGCGAGTCGGGTGACGATGGCCGTCCCGACGACGGCGATGACCGCCCACGTCACGCCGATTCCGGCGAGGACGACGCCAGCCGTCACGAGACCCACCGACACCGCGCCGACGGCCGTCGCGAGCACCACGGCCGGAAACAGGACGCCTCGCAGTGTGAGCGCGCCGGACTGCAGCAGCCGGACGTCGTACGTCGACGCGAGCCGCCCGGCACGTTCGTACAGGGCGGCGGAGGCGACGCTGGAGACGAGATACAGCCCGAAGACCTCTCCGGAGCCGAACGACGCCTCCGTGAAGAACAGGGGCAGCGGTGCCCAGAAGGCCGCGAAGCCGACGAAGAAGAGCGTCGCCGCGGCGAAGTAGGTCACCAGTGCCGCGTCGAACCGCCCGGCGAGCTTTCGGGGATGGATGTTCCGCGTCGTCCAGTACAGCCGGTTCGGCGAGAAGGCGAACGTCGCCCCCTTGACGCCGCCGCGAGAACTCGCCAGGAGCCGGGCGATGCGACGGACGCGGTGCTCGCTCGTGACGTGGTTCTCGGGCGCGGGCCGCGGCAGCGACCGTGCGGCTCCGAGCGCGCTCAGCGCGGCACAGCCCGCGAGCAGCCAGAAGAGCGTCTGCGTCACGAGCGTCACGTCGACCGCCGGTCCGGCCGTGGCGGCTCCCACGACGAGCGGGCCGACGAAGGGCCAGACCGTCCCGAGGACGAGGCCGCCGGCCCAGCCGTAGCCCTGGAACTTGTTCAACCGGCCGATGCGCGCGCTCCACGCCGACTCGGGGGCGTCGTCGACGACGAGCATGGTCAACACCGGTGCAACGGACGACACGACGAGCCACAGCGCCGCGTTGGCGACGATGACCGCCGTGATGTTCGAGAGGAAGGGAATCGCGGTGAGCGCGAGGGCGACGCCGACGAGCGTCACCAACACCAGCGGTCGGCGTTGGCTGACGCGGTTCGCGAGCCGGCCGAAGACGATCGCGCCTGGCGCGGCGATGACGGCGGCCGTCGCAGCCAGAATTCCGAGCTGTACGGGTGTCGCACCCAGTTGGACGATGTAGAGCGGGACGAGCAGCGACGCCCCACCGAAAGCGACGGAGCCGAGTCCCCACGCGTAGAGCCACCGTTCTGTCATCAGTGGCTGTCGACGTGGAATCGACTAAGTGTTACCGACAGTCGTTCCCAGCGATACGACCAGCTTGTCCGCGCTGGATTCATGTCGTCACGCCAGACGCTGCCATGGCCCGGTAACACTCACGTCAGCGGTAATTGAAGTCGCTCCAGCACCTACCGTTAGGTAATGGCAACCCCTACACCGACACCGGGTATCCACCACGTGACCTGCATCGCGGGCGACCCCCAGCGCAACATGGACTTCTGGGTGGAGACGCTCGGTCTCCGACTCGTCAAACGCTCCATCAACCAGGACGACCCCGGCACGTACCACTTCTTCTTCGCGGACGCCGAGGGCACCCCAGGGACGAGTATGACGTTCTTCCCGTGGGAGGACCTGCCGCAGGGGAAGGTCGGCTCCGGGCAGGTCTCGCGGACGGCCTTCCGCGTCCCCGAGGGAAGCCTCGACTACTGGGAGGACCGCTTCGACGAGTACGACGTCGACTACGACGCGAGAGTGGAGCGCTTCGGCGAGACCGTCCTGCCCTTCCGCGACCCCGACGGTCTCCCAATCGAACTCGTCGAAGTCGAGATTCCCGACGACGAGCCGACGGTTCCGTGGACGGAGTTCGTTCCTGAAGAGTCCGCCATCCGCGGTTTCCACTCGGTGACGCTCTGGCTCGCCGACCCCCACCCGACGCAGGACCTCCTGCGCACGATGGGTCTCGAAGAGGTCGGTACCGAACAGGCGCAGGGTGACACCCCCGGCGACGAGCGGACCCGCTTCGCCGCCAGCGGCTCGGTCGGCAAGTACGTCGACGTGCTGCCGACCATCCAGGGCGGCCGACAGGGCCACGGGACGGTCCACCACGTCGCCTTCCAGACGCCGACCGACGAGGACCAAGCCGAGATGCGGAAGGCCGTCCGCGGGCAGGGGCTGAATCCGACGAACCAGATCAACCGCCACTGGTTCCGCTCGGTCTACTTCCGTGAGTTCGGTGGGGTCCTGTTCGAGCTTGCGACGAGTGAGCCGGGCTACGACAGCGACGAACCGCTCGACTCGCTCGGCGAACGGCTCGTCCTCCCCGGTAAGTTCGAGGGGCGGCGCGAGGAGATCGAAGCCGGATTGCCGGACGTGACGGTGCCGCGGGCCGAGTCGGTCGAAGCGGACGACTGAGCCGACTCAGTACGGCGGTAACGGCACCGCGCCACCGTGTTCACGGGTCGTGACCTCGTCGGCGAGGTCGCGCATGAACGGGTGGACGGTGTTGGCCATGAACATCACCGGCTGGTCCGTCGCGAGCAGCGCGTCGAGCACGTCGCTTGCGTCCGTTTCGTCCGTGTCGTGCTCCGTCGCCGGGACGTCGACGCGACGGGCGAAGACCCTGGTGTACGCGCCGCCGACGTGGACGCGGTCGATGAGGTCGCGGTCGGCCAGGATGTTGATGTAGCGGACGAACGACGCCGTCCGCCCCCGACGGTCCCGGCGGAGGAAGACGAACGGACAGACGGGTTCCGCACCGTCGCCCTCACCGGCGAGTTGGCGGCGGAACAGCTCGGTGCTCTCGATCTCGTTGACCTTTGCGGCGTTGAACACGCGGCCACCGGGGAGCGTCGTCCACTCCGGTTGAATCGCATCGAGCATCTCTCGGAGTTCGGTGTCCGGAACCCGCTCCTCGTCGAGATAGTCGAGGACGTGGTTCAGCGCGTGGACCGTCTCCGCACCGGTCAGATGGCGGTGGCCCTCCGGGACGTCGACCTGTTCGATGGTCCCGCCGCGGGCTTCGATCTCTTCGCGGAGATAGTCGTGGATGACGGGATGTTGCTCGCCGCTGATGACGTGACAGCCCTTCGGCACCGACCGAGCGAACGAGCGAGCGATGGTCTGTCGACGCTTGCCCAGCGTGTCGTTGTGGTCCTGTCGGACGTTACAGATGAGCACCACGTCGGGCTTGAGGAACTGCTCGTTGACCATCCGCATCGTGTACTCGGTGATGGCCTGATTCTCCATGACGATGCTGTCGTCGGGCGCGGTGTTCGCCAGCTGGGGGACGAACTGCCTGATCAGGTTCAGGTTCTCGTACAGCGTCACCCGCGGCCCTCGCCGCTGGATGGGAATCATGCGACCGTTGTAGTAGGAGGTCGGATGGTCGCCGGTGATCTTCGTGTACGTGTCGTGGCCCCGCTCCGCGAGCAGTTCGCCCAGCCGCTTTGCGGTCGATGACTTGCCGCGGATGCCCGAGACGCTGATGCGGAAGTCCGCCTCCGCGAGCAGGTCGCGGTGGTGGTCCCCCCGCCCGAAGAAGGCCCGAATCCGGTCGAGCAGTCCCGTCCCACTCAGCTCCGTCCCGCCGTACGAGAGATGGTGTTCGAACGGTCTCATCAGCCGTCACCTCCCGAGAGAACGGACGCCGAAAACACGTCTTCGTCGGCCGGTTCGGGGATGCGCAAGCTGTACGCCACCAGCAGGCAGACAGCGACGACAAGCGCGCCACCGACGAGATGCCAGACCGTCAGCTCCTGGATGAGACCGCGACGGAACGGGTCGACGACCGTCCGGACTAAGAGGAGCATGCCGACGAACACCCCGAGGGCGAGAAACGGCTGGATGCGGCGCTCACGGGGCGGCGTCGTGTGGACGGCGTAGGCGTCGACACCGGCGATGACGCCGACGAACAGTGCCGACATCCCTCTGACGACGGGGAGCTGCATCGCGAACGCCAGCGCGGCCAGCGAGCCGACGCCGCAGCCGAGACTGATGAGCACCCGACCGTACAGCAACGTCGTGTGGTGAATCGCCCAGACAGCCACGAGCGACACGAGAAACGAGAGCACGAACAGGATAAGCAGCCAGTAGCTGACGAGCGCGAACAACGCGAGCAACGCCATCGAGATGATGCCGATACGGATGCCGAACCCGCGGCGGACGAGTTCCGAGAGCATCATCCCGACCGTCATCAGTGCCACGATAGTGGTCTTGATTTCGACGTTCGGCGCGAGATAGCCGTCGACGACTGCGCCCCTGAGGACGGCGACGTCGGCCGTCCTGGCGAACAGCACGAGCGGCGTCAGGTCGCCGATTGCGCGGGCGGTCCACGGCGAGATGACGAGACCACCGAGCAGGATCAGTCCGAGCACCAGCGCGGCCGTGTAGAGCAGGTCCTGGCGGCGGTATTCGGGTTTCGTCTGGCTCACGTTGTACGCAGCGAGTCCCGGCAGGATACTCCCGAGCAGGAGGACGGAGTTGGTGTCGACGATGGCTGGCACGAATGTCCTGAGGGCGAGATAGCCAGCCACCGGCAGGAGTGCCCCGGCCGCGAGGGCGACGATGAACTCGTCGCGCCCGTAGACCAGGGTCCGTTCTTTCGCCTGCCAGAGCACGAGATAGGCGACGGCGGTGCTGACGAGGAAGACCGGGAGCGTGGTGAAGTCTTTGAGCGCGTACACCACGATTGTCGGGACGAGAATCGCCCCGCCGAGTCGGAGCCCTTTGGTCTGGGTCACGGCAGCCGTCAGAAAGAATCCGAGTGCCGAGAGGATGATTGCGACGATCACGGGGCGATGGGCGAACAGTTATCGTCACTATATTTAACTTTGACCCGTCGGTGACGCTACAGTTCTCGGTTTGACGCCCGTTCTGTCGTCTCTGTGGCGACAGTCAACTCCCTGGTACGTCCGGCCGTCGGGGGTCGTTCTCGCCGTCGCCTGCCGCGCCGATATTGGATGCAATCACAAGTACCATGCCGTCCGCCGACACAGTGCAGAATACTCAGGTGGCATCCGTGACCAAGAAACGCGAATACAGAGACGACTATCGCGAAAAGACACTGTACATCCCCGGCCCGACCGAGGTCCGCGAGGACGTCATCGAGGAGATGGCCCAGCCGATGTTCGGCCACCGGATGGACCGGATGACGGACCTCTATACGACCATCGTCGAGGACACGAAGGAGTTCCTCGGCACCGAGCACAACCTCGAAATCCTCACGGCCTCTGGTACCGAATTCTGGGAGGCTGCGACGCTCAACCTCGTCGACGAGAACATCCTCGTCACGACCTGCGGCAGCTTCTCCGAACGCTTCGCCAACGTCGCCGACCGACTTGGCAAGAACGTCGACCGGCTCGAATACGAGTGGGGCGAGGCGGTCAAACCCGAAGACGTCCGACAGTATCTCGACGAGAGCGACAAACACTACGACGTCGTCGGCTGCGTGATGAACGAGAGTTCGACCGGCGTCCGCAACCCCATCGAGGAGATCGGCGACGTCGTCGCGGAGTATCCGGACACCTACTTCGTCGTCGACGCGGTCTCCTCGCTCGGCGGCGACTACGTCGACATCGACGAGCACAACATCGACGTCATCTTCGCCTCCACGCAGAAGGCCTTCGCCATGCCGCCGGGACTGGCGGTCTGTGCCGTCTCCGACGCCGCCTACGAGCGTGAGGTCGCAAAGGACCAGGCGTCGTGGTACGGCGGCTTCCAGCGCGCGTTCGACTACTACGACCGCAAGGGCCAGACCCATTCGACGCCCGCCATCCCGGTCATGCTCGCCTACCGCAAGCAGATGAAGTATATGCTGGAGGAGGGCCACAAGGCCCGCAGCCAGCGTCACGCCGAGATGGCCGAGTACACCCGCGAGTGGGCCTACGAACACTTCGATATGTTCCCCGAGGAGGGCTACGAGTCGCAAACTGTGGCCTGCATCGAGAACACCCAAGGCATCGACGTCGCCGCGACCATCGAGGAGGTCTCCGAGACGTACGACTTCGCCTTCTCGAACGGCTACGGCTCACAGCTCGGCGAGCAGACGTTCCGTATCGGCCATATGGGCGAACACACTGTCGAGTCCATCGAGGAACTGACCGACGCCATCGAAGACGTCGCCGGGCTGTAACTGCGCTCGGAGACCGACGCAGTCACTCCGCGTCGACGTCCTCGTCCCCGTCCATCCACTTCTCGCCCCACGCATGGATCTCATCGAACGCCGCGTGGAGTTCCGACCCCTTCTGCGTGAGCGAGTAGTAGACCGCGACCGGACTGCCGTCGGCGACGCGGCGGTCGACGTAGCCCGTCTCTTCCAGGTCTTCGAGGACGCGCGAGAGCGTCTGTGAGTTCGCGTCCGTCGCGCGCTTCAGTTCGTTGAACCGGAGGTCACCCTCGCGGAGGACGTGAATCACCGTCATCCGCCAGCGCGAGCCGATCTCTTCGAGCGTCTTGACCACCGGACAGTCGCCGTACTTCGCCGCGAGGTCGCCTTCTGATGACATCGGTGTTACCTGGTCAAGTCGACGTTCGCTGAGCTATATGAAGGTCACGCACCAATACCTGGTGTGAAGAGATGACCGCTCACCCGCGGTGGGTCGGCGGTGACTTTCGACCACCCCAACAGACACCATGAAGGTACTCCTACTCGGCGCAAGCGGACGCATCGGACGACGAATCACGACCGAACTGCTCGACCGCGGCCACGCGGTGACGGGCGTCTCCCGAAGCGGCGACGTCGACGGAATCGACGACCCGGACTTCGAGACCGTCGCTGGCGACGCCACCGACGCGGGCGACGTCGCCGAACTCGCGGCGGGTCACGACGCGGTCGCCTCCGCGCTCGGTCCCTCCGAAGACGAAGATGTCGCGGCTCTCGTCGAGATGGCCGAGGCCGTCGTCGAGGGCGTCCGCGAGGCGGGCGTCGACCGGCTCGTCTGGACCGGCGGCGCGGGCATCCTCGAAGTCGCGCCCGGCGTCCAGCTCGTCGACACCGAGGACTTCCCCGACGAGTGGGAGCCGGTCGCCCGCGCGGCCATCGAGGCCTACGACGTCATCAGTGCGGCCGAGGACATCGAATGGACCTACCTCGCGCCCCCGGCGTTCATCGAACCCGGCGAGCGCACGGGCGAGTACCGGACCGCAGAAGGCGAACTCGTCGCCGACGACGAGGGCGAGAGCCGCATCTCGATGGAGGACTTCGCCGTCGCCTTTGCCGACGTGCTCGAAGACGGCACGGCAGTCCACACACAGCTCGGCGTCGGCTACTGACTCCGTCGGCCAACCACCGCGCCGACGACATCGACGACACTGGCGACACTGACAACATCACCGACACCGACGACTATTCCCCACCTCGTGGCGTTTCTCCGGAGAGACTCCCTCGATAGCCTCCACGCTTCACACTCATGACTCACTCCCCAGCCGTCCCTGACACCGCACGCATCGGCCGCACCGCCCTGACCGTCAGCGACCTCGACGAGACGGTCGCGTTCTACCGCGACGTCGTCGGTCTCACGGTCCAGACACACGACGACGACGCGGCGACGCTCGGCGTCGACGGGACGCCGCTGCTCGTCCTGCGCCGGGACGCCGAGGCAGCGCCCAGAGACCGCGACGGAGCGGGGCTGTTCCACAACGCGTTCCTGTTTCCCTCGCGCGCCGCGCTCGGTGCCGCGCTCGACCGCGTGCGAGAGCACTGGCGGCTGAGCGGTGCCTCGGACCACTACGTGAGCGAGGCACTCTACACCAGCGACCCCGAGGGCAACGGGGTCGAACTCTACTGGGACAAACCGCGCGAGGAGTGGCCCCGCAACGACGACGGGACGGCCGACATCGGGACGATACCGCTCGACATCGGCGAGGTCGCGGCCGCCTCCGACGGGTCGGCGAGCGCGCCCGCCGGGACGACGGTCGGCCACGTCCATCTGGAAACCACCTCGCTGGACGCGGCGCGCGACTTCTACACCGAGACGCTGGGCTTCGGCGTCCAGACCGAACTGCCCTCGGCACTGTTTCTCGCCGCGGGCGACTACCACCACCATCTCGGTCTCAACGTCTGGAACGGCCGGTCGAAGCCGGTCGGCGGCCGCGGTCTCGCGTGGTTCGAGGTGATCGTTCCGGACGACGAGACACTCGCGACGACGCGACGGAGACTCGCCGAGGCGGGGGCCGAGGTGACGGACCGCGGCGACGCCGAAGACGGCTTCGAACTCGCCGACCCGGACGGTATCACAATTCGGTTCCGCGCCGACTAGACGCGCTTTTGCACCGGCTGCCATCTGTATCGCCTGCTATTCGCATCAGCTGCCATTTTCATCGGCTGCCATTCGGCCTCCAAAGGGCTATGTTGCATTCCTCTGCTCGTCGGACGCCTCGTACATCACCGGCCACACGGTCCCCGTCGACGGCGGGCAGGCGGCCGACTGACGGCGACTGCCCGCAGTCGCTGACGAGAGAATCGCGCGACTTATCGGCGACGCCAGCAATTTTCAGACACGCGACAGTGGCCACCGAGACATCCGACGACGTTCCGACCGACGACAGTTCTGCCGAGGAGATCCCCGACGACGAACGCGACGCACTGTTGACCATCGGCCACGGTGCAGTCGTCACCTCCGGCGGACAGTCCCTCCAGCGGGCACTGACGACGGCGACCGAGTACGTGCTCGCACAGGGGTTCGGTCCCGTCGTCTACGGCGTCTACGCCTTCGCCTGGCGCGTCACCCAGCTGTTGTTCCGGCTCGTCAACCTCGGGTCGGTCGCGACGCTCCAGCGGTATCTCTCCGCGTACGACGGCGACCCGGACCGACAGGGTCGCGTCGTGGGACTGGCGTATCTGACGACGCTGGTCGTCGGCGTCGCCATCGCCGGTGGCTTGCTGCTCACCAGCGGCTGGCTCAACGACGCGACGGTCGCACACCCCGACTTTCCGCCGACGATACAGCTCTTTGCGGCACTGGTCGTCCTCGTCGGCGTGGTGCGGATTCACGCCGGTGTCCTCCGGGCGGTGCAGTCGGCCCGCGGCGAGGTACTGTTCAACCGCGTGCTCCGCCCGGTGGTCAAACTGGCCGTCGCCGTGGGGGCGACGGTGCTGGGCTATTCGGTCGTCGGCGTCGCTGGCGGGTTCGTCGCCGGGATGGCCGTGCTCGCAGTCGTGGGCTTTCCGATGGTCATCGCAGCGAGCGACATCCGCCCGACGCTCGCCGGTGCGCGCTCGGAGGCACGGCGGTTCTACAACCACTCGGGACCCATCGCCCTGAGCAGTCTCGGGAAGGTGTTTCAGAACCGCGTGGACGTGCTGCTCGTCGGCTTCCTGTTGACCGCGAAGGCCGCAGGTGTCTACAACGTCGTGCTCGTCCTCGTCTCGCTGGCGTGGATTCCGCTCCTCTCGTTCAATATGCTTCTCCCGCCGGTCGCATCGGAACTGTACGCCAACGACGAGATGGAGACGCTCGATGCGGTCTACACGGCGGTGACGCGGCTCATCGTCACCTGTGTCGTCCCGATTCTCGTGGTGCTGGTCGTCTACGGCCGGGCGATCCTCTCCGTCTTCGGCCCGACCTTTACGACCGGCTACCTCCCGCTCGTGGTCTATCTCGGCGGGGTGCTCGTCGGCAGTGCCGTCGGCGCGACGGGCTGGCTGCTCATGATGACCGACCACCAGTACGCCCGGATGGTGCTCGACTGGCTCCTTGCCGTCCTGAACACGCTTCTCACCTTCGCGTTCGTCAGCGCGTTCGGTCTGCCCGGCGCGGCACTCGGCACGGCCATCGCCATCGCGGTGCAGAACGGTATCCAGGTCGGTCTCCTGCGGCATTTCGAGGGGCTGTGGCCCTTCGACGCGACGTTCTTCAAACCGCTCGCGGCGGGTGCTGCTGCGACTGGGGTCATGCTGCTCGTCCGTGAGACGCTGCGCGGTGTCGAGGCGGTCGCCGTCGGACTCGTCGTGGGTGCCGTGACGTACGTCGGGACGCTCGTCGTCCTCGGCGTCAACGACCGCGACCGGCTCGTGGTGACGGCCCTCGCCGCCCGATACCGTCGAGCGATACGGGCAGCGCTCGGCGACTCGCGCTCAAGCGAGTCTCGCAACGGATAGGACGGCCGCACGGCGGACAGTGTTTCCCATGCTTCCCGTTCGGCTGTCTCGCTTATTCCCTCAGGCAGCGTAGATACAGGGACATGACTGGGATTTTCCGAGAACGGATGGCTGCGGAGATGGACGACGGCTTCGTGATCTACATCAACGGGATGCGGCTCAACAAGCTCCGCGCGCTTCCACACTGGCTTATTGCGAACTGGAAGGTCGCGAAGATGTTCAAGCAACTGGAGGCGGACCCGGACAGCGGCTTCCTCGGCTACACCCCGATATTCCTCGGGTTCCGCAAGGGGGCGGCGATGCAGTACTGGCGCTCGCTGGAGGATCTCCAACGGTTCGCGACAGACCCTGACGGCCCGCATATCCCGGCGTGGAAGTGGTACAACGAGGAGGCCGACCCGGACGGTGGGCTCGGGTTCTGGGCGGAACTCTACGTCGTCGACGGCGACTCCTTCGAGACCTTCTTCCGGAACGTCCCGCCCATCGGCATCGGGAAGTTCGCCAAGATGGTCCCGATGCGGGACCATAAGCGACGACTCGGACTCTCTCCGGACGGGAGCACTGAGCGTGCAACGGCTCCGAGCGAATCCGTCGAGAGGTAGACCCGTACCGCTCTTTGGAACCTGCTTCGGGAGTAGGAATTCAGACAGTACGCGTCATGCAGAGATGAATCTGGTAGTAGACAGAACTGTTGCCCGGAACACTGGAGATTGGTAAACTGCTAGGCGCGACTACAGAGGTACGGCAGTACACTGATTACGTCGGCACACGAATCTCAGACCATGCCCGTGAGTATCGATGACTTCGAGTCTGGAGACCTTCCACAGGGACCGAGCGTTCCAGAACAGGTAGTCGTCTATCTCCATACACATCGTGACCAAGCGTTCACTCGCTCGGAGATTGCCAGTGCTATCGGTGAACGCCCGAACACTGTTGGAACTGCCCTGTCACGGTTGAAGCAGCGTCAGCTGGTCCGGCACAAGGGCGAATACTGGGCGATTACGGACGACGAAGAGAGAATCACGGCCGCGTACGATTTACACACCGTTAGCAGCCGACTCGACGACGAAGACGACGGGATCGACGTCGACGAGTGGGAGACGACCGCACCGGAGACGCCCCATCCGAGCGAGCACCACGAAAGCGAGGACACGACGTAGATACAACCAGAGCGTGGTGACGTCGTTCGAAGCGCGGATCCATTCAAACTCGGCGACGACCGGCAGCGACCCTGGCTCATCGTGAGCAACGACACTCATCCGTTCGACGGTGAACAGTACATCGCTGTCGCCATCTCGACGAAAGAGTACTCCGACTCGATTGCACTCGCTGACGAACGCTGGGGGGTCGGTGGTGTTCCTCTGCAGTCGTTCGTCTCACCGTGGGCTGTTCATTCGCCTCGACGCGAGGACTTCGTCGCGTGGCAAGGTCGCGTGACGGGCTCGTTCGTCGACCGCGGCGCAGAAGCAGTAGAGACGTATCTCCGATAGTCTGAGCTGTTGCCCGGAACACTATCAATCGACATACTACTAGTAGATTCTGGAGAAGTCGAAGTCCGCCATCCCAGATACTGACCGCAGAATTTGACGCACCTATGCGCTGGCGTTCCTGACAACCTCGACCCAATCTAGTTTTGAGAACCGCGACCTGGATTCAGCAGTGTCTACACGACCACTCAAAAGTCCATCTGGATACGTGTGGCCGATTCAGAGGAGGTATACACCACAGCATTCAGCCATTTGACATCCGTTGACTCGCTCTCGATGGGCGACCGGTCGAGTCGGCCGGTCCGGTCAGGAGTGACGACGGACCCCTCGACGGCCAGCACTCGCCGGTTACCGGATGAGGGTGACTGGAACCGGAATCCGATCGACGACGCGTTCGGCGACGCTTCCGACGAAGAACCGCTCGAGGAAATCACGGCTGTGACTCCCGAGAACGACGTGGTCGACGTCGTGATCGTCGACGTAGTCGAGGATCTCCTGCCACGGTCGGCCCTGTTCGATCGCCGTCGTCAGCGGCGCGTCGAACTCCGCAGCGACCGCCTCAGCCTCCTCAAGCATCGCTTCGCCCTCCTTCTTGCGCTGCTCGTAAATCTCGCCGAGTTTCACACCCACGTACTTTTCGGGCTGGTACGTAACGCTCGTGTCGACGACGAACAGCGCCGTCACCTCCGCCTCCGGGAAGCGCTCGTAGGCGAACCGGAGGGCCTGGATTGCGAGCTTCGAACCGTCGAACGGAACCAGAACTTTGGTCATGGCCTACCCTCGAGAGCCAGCGCATTAAATTCGGGCTCGACTGTTGGATGGTATTTATATAACTGTTCGACTGTTGGATGGCCTTTATATAATCTTGTGTAGTATGTGCACATATGACAGAGTTTGGGGCACTATCGCTCATCCCGCCGTTGCTGGCCATCGTTCTCGCGATCGCCACTCGAAAAGCGGTCCTCTCGCTGTTCGTCGGCGTCTGGGCCGGGGGTGTCATCCTCACCGGTGGTGTCGGGCTTGGACAGACGTTCGACTGGATCGCGGCAGCAGTCGGTGAGAGCGTCTTTCACGCCCAGATAATCATCTTCACGTTGTTGCTCGGGTCGTCTGTCGCGATGATCTGGCGGCTGGGTGGCTCGCACGCTGTCCGGGACTTCGCGCTCGAACGCATCGACACGAAACGCAAGGCCGGCGTCGCGGCGTGGATACTCGGGGTCGTGCTGTTCTTCGACGACTACGCGAACACGGCCGTCGTCGGGAGTACGATGAAAGACGTCTCGGACCATCTGCACATCTCACGGGAGAAACTCTCGTACCTGGTGGACTCGACCGCCGCGCCGGTCGCGACGCTGGCGATTTCCTCGTGGGTCGCGTTCCAGCTGTCGATGATCGAGTCGGGCTACGAGGCGACGAACCTGGCCGAGAGTGAGATTCCCGACTCCTTCGGGATCTTCTTGCAGTCGATCCCCTACAACATGTACGCTATTTTGGCCATCGTAATGGTCGGTATCGTCGTGCTCACCCAGCGGGACTTCGGCGAGATGCTCACCGCCGAACACCGCGCCGCCAGAACCGGCAAGGTGACCCGCGACGACGCCCGACCGATGCAGGACGTCGAATCCGAACTCGGGACGCCGAACATCGACGACCCACGGCTAATCTCGTTCTTCTTGCCCATCGTCGTGCTCATCTCCGTCACTATCGGTTCGGCATTGTACACCGGCTACGAACCGGGGGCGTCGCTGTACGATATGGTCACGGGTGCCGACTACGCGGTGGCGTTAATATTCGGCTCCTTCGCGATGGTCGTCTCGACCTACGTGCTCGGATACGTGTACAACCTGCTATCGCTGGGCGAGAGCGTCGACACGACCATCGACGGGTTTGGCATCATGTTGACAGCAGTGACGATTCTGGTCCTCGCGTGGAGCATCGGCAACGTCGTCGCGCCGGTCGAGGACGGCGGACTGGGCACGGGCGCGTACATCTCGACTCTCGTCGGACAGTTCCTCTCGCCCGAGATCCTGCCCGTCGCGGTGCTGATTACGGCCGCGTTCATCGCCTTCTCCACGGGGAGTTCTTGGGGGACCATGGCCATCGTCACCCCGATCGCCGTTCCGGTGGCCTGGGACCTCACCGGTAGCCACACCATGGTCGCGGCCATCGTCGGAATGGTGTTCTCGGGGGCCATCTTCGGCGACCACTCCTCCCCTATCTCCGACACGACAGTGCTGTCGTCGACGTTCACCGGTGCCGACCTCATCGACCACGTCCGTACGCAGTTCTACTACGCAGCGACGGTCGTCCTCGTGGCGATCGTGCTGATGCTCGTGTGGGGGTACACCCGTATCACGCCGTTCGTCCTGCTCGCGGTCGGCGGCGTCTCCCTGGTCGGACTCGTCTACGGCCTCTCGGAGTTCGACGCGAACCGCCGCGGAATCGACCCGAAGTCGACCGACGAACCTCCAGAGGCCGCACCTACCGACGACTGATTCGGGCGCCCCCTGACGAGTGACCGTGGGGTCGCACCCCGGGTGGGGCCGCCCCGACCGTTGAATCCGCACGGACACCGGTGGCCTTGTCGACATGGCGTGGGGACCGAATCCCCCCGTCCACGGGTCGTGTTTAGTTAAGCGTCAAAAATGAGGCGAGGTGATTTGTTGGTGCCTATGCCAGAAATCCGCCGCCTCGTCGGTCATCGCGACGGGATTGGTTTGGAGTGACTGACTCACGGGCGTATCACACGCACTTGCGAGTCCACCAATACGCGTTCTGCGAGTTCCCGCTGTCGTAGTTCTCTTCGCGCGGATGGTCGGTCTCTTCGCTGTCAACCGGATGTTCATCCGGGTCTGCATCATCAGGAGAACGGTGGACGTCCTCGACGAACCTGTGCTGACCCGGAACGTCGACGGCTTCGAGCGTCTCGGTGTCGCCGTCGAGACGTACTGAACCCATCACTTAATTCGTGTAACCGGAGAGCAGCAACCGCTCGTCGAATCAGAACTGTTGCCCGGAACACTAACGGCCGGTCTCATCCCGATGGCAGCATGCCGAGTCAACCGGGAAACCCTCGTGCCGGGCACTCGTCTCTTTGGGGCGGACGGAGTCCTGTCCGTCGTCGTCGCCGACGTCGGATGGCCACTCAGTACGTGGCCCTGGAATGTCGCACACCCGGGTTCGCCGCGCGGTCATCGCTTCCAAGGTGGAAGAACTCGGGCGGGGACTAAAGGTGTGCAGTCGAGGGTAGACGACGACCCCACAAACGTGTTCCGTTCGACGTGTCGGCGTCGACTGCGTCGTCGGCAACGGCGACGTGCTCAGATCCAATGTCGTCGGTGTGACCTCTCTCGACAGTCTCGGCAGATACTGCCGCCCCACCCGGAATCCAAACCGCCTTAAGCTATTGTCACCCTATCGCATAGCAATGTCAGTACGAGTCGGAATCCTCGGTGCAACCGGTGCAGTCGGCCAGCGATTCATCCAGCTTCTCGACGGCCACCCGACGTTCGAACTCGCGGCGGTCACCGCCAGCGAGTCCAGCGCGGGCAAGAGCTACCGCGAGGCGGCCAAGTGGCGCGTCGGCACCCCCATCCCGGACGACGTCGCCGAGATGGAAGTCCAGCCCACGGCGGCCGACGCCCTCGACGACGACCTCGACCTCATCTTCTCCTCGCTCCCGTCGGGCGTCGCCGCCGACGTCGAACCGGACTTCGCCGAGGCGGGCTACGTCGTCTCCTCGAACTCCTCGAACGACCGGATGGCCGAGGACGTGCCGCTCACCATCCCCGAGATCAACGCCGACCACCTCGGTCTCATCGAGGTCCAGCGCGACGAGCGCGGCTGGGACGGCGCGCTCATCAAGAACCCGAACTGCTCGACCATCACGATGGTCCCGACGCTCGCCGCGCTCGACGAGTTCGGCCTCGACCGCGTCCACGTCACGACCCTCCAGGCCGTCTCCGGCGCGGGCTACGACGGCGTCACCTCGATGGAGATCATCGACAACGCCATCCCGCACATCGGCGGCGAAGAGGAGAAGATGGAGTCCGAATCCCGCAAGCTGCTCGGCTCCTTCGACGGCGCGGAACTGAGCCTCCACGGTGCCGAAGTCAACGCTTCATGTAATCGGATCCCGACGCTCGACGGCCACCTCGAATCCGTCTTCGCGGACCTCGCCGACGACCCCAGCGTCGACGAGGTCGCCGAGGCGATGGAAGCGTTCCCCGGTATCGACCTCCCGAGCGCGCCCGAACAGCTGATTCACGTCTTCGACGACCCGATGCGCCCGCAGCCGCGGCTCGACCGCAACCTCGAAGGCGGCATGGCCGTCGCCGCCGGCGGCATCCAGTCGACGGCGAACGGTATCAAGTACAACTGCCTCGCGCACAACACGATTCGCGGCGCGGCCGGTGCCTCGGTGCTGAACGGCGAACTGCTCGTCGAAGAAGGCTGGGTCTAAGGGACGACCTTTTGCTCTGCGGGCTGGCTTCGCCAGCCCTCGGCAAAAGCTCGATCAAAAGCACTCCTCCTTCTCTTCGGACGGCTTCGCCGTCCTCCGTTCAGTCGTCGGCCCACTCGCTCACTCCGTTCGCTCGTGGTACAATACCTGTGTCTTCAGAAGCGGTTTGACTGGGTGTCGTTCTCAGAACGGAAACGAGAATCTCTGTCTACTGTTGTATTACTGTGGACGTGCTGAACACAGGGCGCGAATCGACTATCCGCCTAGCACCATCACAAACTGAAGAGCGAACCCAATAGCTAACACGCCAATCCCGAGACGACGAATATACCGGGCCTCCCAATCTTTCACAGTGGCCGAGAATTCCTTCCGACGAAGAGGTGAATCACGGTATTCTACTCCATCTGGAATGCTAATGGTGTATCTCTGCCGACCAATTCGATTTGACCGAATGTCTCCGTTTACGTCTCTTTCCAGATGCTGTTCCAGGATGTCACAGATCTCTTCGTGCGCTTTATCCCCCTTCCGAAGCCAGACCTCACCACCGCCTTCTTTGGTCGTCATCTCTCGTCTCACCCTCTCTACGTGCTTGATCCGAGGACAATACCGGGAGAACTCTTGACGCCGGTTAGGTAAGTCAGCAATAACGAGGATGAACGCTCCGAGAATATCGATTGCCAACCCGGCAGCCGTAATCAGAGACATACTGAATTTCTATCACTCATCGAAAATAGTGGTTAGCCAATCAATCTACTTCGTTGGGGATCACGCCGGAAGATTGGTCAAATTTTAATCCCGTATGAATCATGTGAATAGTACCCCGAGTTGAACCTCATGACCTCCATACTGAATCGGACTGTGTTTCACGAACCGTCCGGACGTCCCAATACGGTGGCACTGTTCGCCGGGTCACTACTCTCTCTGAGCAGCTACGTCTACTACTGGTCGCTCGGTGCGTCACCGTCGGTTACTGCACTGGCCGTCGCAGTCGGCTTTGCCCTCTCCGGGGTCGCCGAATCCCTGCCGAAACGGCGACGGCGCGTCGCCGGTGTCTTTCGTGTCGCCTTGCTGACTCTACTGTTCGGTCTGTTGGCGACGACGATATTCTCTCCTGAGGTCATCTGACAGACACGCTCGGCGAACAGTGGTCTTTGCCAAATTACTTGAGCGAGCGCAGTTTATAATCCGTATGAGTTTTTTCACAGTTATTGAGTCCCGGTCCGTTCTTTGCAGGCAGATGGCCTTCGACCTGGGTGGGTCGTGAACCCGAGTCGCGTCGACTCCATCGTCGACTTGACCTACGGGCTGTTGATCGCGATTTCGGTCGGGCTGATCGTCGTCGCCGGAAACGCCATCGGGCTGGCGTTCGGGTTCGGGGTGCTGGTCTCCTACGTCCTCCATGTCGTCTGGAAGATGGCCCGGTTCGACCCGAACTGGATGACGACGGCCGTCAAGGAGACTGTCGAGGAGACCGTCAACGAGACCGTCGAAAAGACGGTTGGTGAGACGGTGGAGAAGACGGTCGACGAGAAAGTCGGAGAGACGGTGGAGAAAACCGTCGGCGAGACGGTAGAGAAGACAGTCGACGAGAAGGTCGGCGAGACGGTCGAAAAGACTGTCGGCGAGACAGTCGAGAAAACGGTCGGAGAGACGGTGGAGAAAACCGTCGGCGAGACGGTAGAGAAGACAGTCGACGAGAAGGTCGGCGAGACGGTGGAGAAAACCGTCGGCGAGACCGTCGAAGAGACGGTAGAGAAGACAGTCGACGAAAAGGTTGGAGAGACAGTCGAGAAAACGGTCGGCGAAACTGTCGAAGAGACGGTGGAGAAGACAGTTGACGAGAAGGTCGGCGAAACGGTGGAGAAAACAGTCGGCGAGACTGTCGAGAAGACCGTCGGAGAGACGGTGGAGAAGACTGTCGACGAGAAGGTCGGCGAGACGGTGGAGAAGACAGTTGGCGAGACGGTGGAGAAGACCGTCGAAGAGAAGGTCGGCGAGACGGTGGAGAAGACTGTCGAAGAGAAGGTCGACGAGACGGTGGAGAAGACTGTGGGAGAAAAAGTCGACGAGACTGTCGAGAAGACCGTCGAAGAGAAGGTCGACGAAACGGTCGAGCGGACCCTGGAAGAACAGAAAGCGGCCGAGCGTGCGGACGGTGACGCGGACGAGGCTGCCGACGACGAAGCCAAAGACAACGAGGCCGACGACGACGAGACCGAGGACAACGAAGCCAAAGACAACGGAACCGACGACGACGAGACTGAGGATCGATGAGCAGCGTACTCCTCGTCGCTGGCGTCGTCGTCGCGATGTTCGTCGCCTACAACATCGGCGGCTCGACCACGGGACCGGCGTTCGGGCCTGCCGTCGGTGCCGACGCGATCTCGAAGCCCGTCGCCGCGGGGCTGATGGGTGTGTTCTTCTTCATCGGTGCCTGGACGCTCGGGCGAAACGTGGTGACGAAACTCGGCAGTGAACTGGTCGTCGACACCGGGGTCTTCACGCTCGAAGCTTCCATCGCGGTGCTCTTCTTCATCGGCATCGCCCTGTTGGTCGGCAACGTCTTCGGCGTCCCGGCCTCGACCTCGATGACCGCGGTGGGTGCGATCGCCGGTCTCGGGCTGGCCGGTGGCGTGCTGGACTTCGCTGTGATGGGAGAGATCGTCGTCTGGTGGGTCGTCTCGCCCATCATCGGCTTTTGGGTCTCGCTGATCATCGGCCGGTACTTCTACGCTCGGCTGAACGAGATGGTCGCGATGGAGCGGAGTACGGGCCCGCTGTTCGACATCGACCGCTCGGGGCTGATTCCCATCCCGCGGGTCCACCGGACGACCAACCGCCGGGAGCTGGGCGGGACCTTCACGGTCGTCGCCATCGGCTGTCTGATGGCCTTCTCCTCGGGCACTTCGAACATCGCCAACGCGGTCGCACCGCTGGTCGGCAGCGGCGAACTGGCGATGAACCCGGCCATCATCTTCGGCGGCGTCGCCGTCACCATCGGCGCGTTCACCATCGCCCGACGAACCCTGGAGACGATGGGCAGCGACATCACGGAACTCCCCCTGACTGCCGCCATCGTCGTCGCGTCGGTCTCCTCGACGCTGGTGGTCTTCCTCTCGGCACTCGGCATCCCCGCGAGCTTCGTCATCATCGCGACGATGTCGATTGTCGGGCTGGGCTGGGGCCGTGCGACCCGACCGCTGACCGCGCCCGAAGTCGTCACCGGCGACGGCGGCGCACGGGTCACGGTCGACGCGCTGGCGGCCGACGAGGAGGGTGAACCGCTCCCCCCGATCGGTGCCGAGGACGTCGACGACATCCCCAGTCCGGGGGCACTGTTCAACCCCGTGACGACCGCCCGCGTCGTCCTGATGCAGAACGTCGTGCCTGCCATCGCGACGGTTGGCTCCTATCTCGCCTTCCGGTTCGTCCCGATCTTCGGGTTCTGAGCCGAGGCGACCCGCCTCACTCGGTGGCCGACGGACCCCCACAGCTTTCTGTCCGACTCCACCAACCACCAGCCATGAGACGTGCGCGTATCCAGACCCCCGAGGGACCACGTGAAGGCGAATACCGCGACGGCGTCGTCGTCACCGACGATGGCGAGTACGTCGTCGGCGACGACGGCCCGCTGCTCGCGCCGTGTGAGCCGTCGGCACTCTACTGCGTCGGCCGGAACTACGCGGCCACGTTGGAACAGATGGAGTACGAGCGGCCGGAGGAACCGGACTTCTTCATCAAGCCTCCCGCATCCGTTATCGCCCACGAGGAACCAATCCCGTACCCCGAGTTCACCGAGGAACTCACCTACGCGGGCGAGCTGGTCGCCGTCATCGACGACACCTGCCACGACTTCTCGCCGGAGGAGGCTCCCGACCATATCCGTGGCTACACGATAATGAACGACGTCGACGCGCTGGACCAACAGGGCCGCACGGCCAGAAAGGCGTTCGACGGCTCGGCTCCGCTCGGCCCGTGGCTGGAGACGGACCTCGACCCGCGAAGCATCGATATGCACACCGACGTCAGCGGCGAGCGTCGCCAAGAGGCCAACACCGAGTTGATGCTGTTCGGCCCGTACGAGGTCGTCTCGTATCTCTCGAAGCGCTTTACCTTTCGGCCGGGCGACGCCATCGCGTTCGGTAGTCCGGCGAATCCGGGCACCGTCGAACCCGGCGACGTGATCGAGATTACCTACGATGGAGTCGGGACGTTGCGGAACGAAGTCGTCTAGTTCTCTTAGTTTACCTGGTTCTCCAGGTCCTCATAGCTCCCCGTCTCCTCGACCTGTTCGACGTTGCGCGCGAGGATGTCGGCGAGCCGTTCCCAGTAGTTCGGGGTGTGTCCGGCGTTGTGCGGCGTGATGAGCACGTTGTCGAAGGTCCAGAGGTCGTGGTCCGAGGGGAGCGGTTCGGGGTCGGTGACGTCGAGTGCGGCACCCCGGATGGCGTTGCCCTTGAGCGCGGAGACGAGGTCGTCGGTGTCGACGATGGGACCGCGGCCGATGTTGACGAGGACGCTCTCGGGCTTCATCGTCTTGAACGCGTTCGCGTCGAACATCCCCTCCGTCGCGTCGGTCAGGGGGGCCGCGATGACGACGTAGTCCGAGACGGCGAGTGCCTCGTGAAGCTCGTCGAAGCCGAGAATCTCGTCGGCAGGGCCACCCTTCTCGGGGCTGTAGCGGACGCCGACCGTGTGGACGCCGAAGGCGTCGAGGCGGTCGAGGACGGTCTGGCCGATCGCGCCGAGACCGACGACCGAGACGGTGCTTCCCTGGAGTTCGTGCGTTTCGAAAGAACGCCACTCGGTCCGTTCCTTCTGACGCCACGCGGTGTGGAAGCCGCGGGTGAAGCTCAGGATGGCCCCGAGGACGTGTTCGGCGATGTTCGGCCCGTGGACGCCTGAGGCGTTGGTGACGGCGACGCCGTGCTCCTCCAGTGCGTCCATCGGGAGATGGCCCGTGCCGGCGAACGAGCAGGCGAAGAGCTGCAGGTTCTCGGCGTCGTCGAGCAGTTTCGCGGGCACGTTGAAGCCGGCCGCAATCTCGGCTTCCTTCAGCAGTTCGCGCTCCTCTGCCGGCGTCTGCCCGTAGACGATGTTCTTCTCTGGTAGCCGCTCGCGCAGTGCGTCGATGTAGCCGTCGGCGGACATCCCGTGGATCTTCTGTCGCAGGACCGCGATGTCGACATCGGAGTCGGTCATGCGTGGCAGTTACACGGTAGGGGTTAAGATAGCACCTCATTCGGCAGCGTCTTCGCGGTCTCTCTCGGAGCGCTTTCGAGAGACGTTTAGGGCCGATTACCGTAGCCCCCGACAGTGACCCTTCGCGACCGCCTCGTCGTCACCGTCGCCGCCGCCACCCGCTTCGGCAGCGGCATCCTGATGGGGACGGCACTCGGCTTCTACATCGGTGACGGCGGCGGCTCGGACCTCGCTGCCGCGCTCGTCTACACCGCGTACTTCGCGGGCATGATGCTCTTTGCCCCCTTCTGGGGGGCCGTCGCCGACGTGACCGGCCGCCGCCGGGCCGTCCTCGTCGCGACCGGCGTCGGCGCGACGCTGGCCGTCCTCCCGCTCGTCGCCGTCGAGGCGACGTGGGCGTTCGTCGGCCTCCGGGGGCTGTACGCCGCCTTTGCCGCCGCGTTCCCGCCCGTGATGCTCACCGTCGTCAGCGCGAGCGGCGGCGACTCTGGCCGTGGCCGTGCGGTCGGCTTCTTCAACAGTGCTCGCGCGGTCGGCTTCACCGGCGGCCAGCTCACCGCGGGCGCGCTGCTCGGACTCTTCGTTCCGGATTCGCTGTTTCTCGTCATCGCCGGTGTGAGTCTCGTCTCCACTATCGCTGTCGTTTTCCTCACTGACAACGCCCCCAAACCGGACGCCGACCCGACCGTGGCCGAAGTCGCCAGCGAGGTCAGAGAGCGGCTCTTCCCCGCCGTCGGCGACCGCGCCCATCTGGAGACAAATGGACTCAAATGGCTCTACGTCGCGCTCGCGCTCCGGAACATGACCGTCCTCGGCGTGATGTCGCTGATGCCGGTCTACCTCCCGCAGTCGCTCGGTCTCTCGGCGTTCCTGATGGGTGTCGTCCTCGCGCTCAACCCCGGCGGACAGGCCGTCTTCATGCTCCTCTTCGGCCGTGTCGCCGACGTCACGGGACGCAAACGGCTCATCACGCTCGGGATGGCCGGGAGCGCGCTGTTCGCGCTGGTGGCCGCGGCGGCGACACTCCCGGCGTCGCCGACCGTGCGGTTCGCCGTCGCCGTCGTCGCCTTCCTGCTCATCGCCGCGTCGTTCTCGGCGATGACGACCGGCGCGCTGGCGTTCATCGGCGACGTCGCGCCCGCCGACCGCGAGTCCGAACTGATGGGGCTGCGGACGACGGCGAAGGGCGTCGGCGGCGTCCTCGGCCCGGTGCTCGTCGGCGGTCTCGCGCTCGTCGTCTCGAAGGAGGTCGCGTTCGTCGTCGGCGCGGTGCCCGGTCTCGTCGCGACGGCCATCGTCGCCGCCACGCTCGTCGAGAGCTACGGCGCGCGGGCCGGAGTCCCGTTCCTCGGTGACTGACCGCGCGCGGAGGACAGAACCCCGCGGCGACGCGACGTTCCGGACCTTTAATAGCCCAGTGCTGCCGGTAACAGAGTATGAAGCGCGTTGACGTGGCAATCGTCGGTGGCGGGCCTGCCGGGTCCGCAGCGGCACACGCCGCCGCCACGGCCGGTGCGGACGCCCTCGTCTTCGAGAAGGGCGTTCCGCGCGCGGACCGCGAGCGACTGGGACCGGACTCGACTGACGCGGCGGGTATCCTCGACTACTGGGTCGACATCATGGGTATCCACCCCGACGAGTTCCCCGACGACGTCGTCTTACACGAGTTGGACCGCGCCGAGTTCATCGGCCCGAACGAATCGCTGACGATGCGGACGACCGGCATCGAGTCGTCGTACGACCACTTCGGGTACGCGATGCAGCGCGCCCGCTTCGACGACTTCCTCCGCGACCGCGCCGAGGACGCCGGTGCCGAATATCGGGTCAAGGCCTCGGTCAAGGACGTCGAGACCGACCTCACGGCCTCCGGCACCGAGGACGACCCCCGACACGTCCTCACGCTCGCCGACAAGTCGACGGTCGGTGCGGACTTCATCGTCCTCGCCGACGGTCCCCAGCGCACGGTCACCAACAAGGTGCTCGACCGGTTCCTGCCGGGTGACAAGCAGGCCTCGGAAATCATGGCCTCGGTAAAGGCCAACCACATCGCCTACCAGGAACACCGCGAGTTCCCCGAGGAGGTCTTCGAGGAGGTCGCCGGTGCCATCATGTTCTGGTGGGGCTATATGCCCGGCCATACGGCCTATCCGTGGGTCTTCCCGAACGACAACAACGTCGCCCGCGTGGGCCTGACGATGCCCATCGGGATGGACATCGACGAGGTCGAAGACCGCGAGAAGTACGCGCTGCTCCACGAGGACGACGAACGCATTCCTTCTGGGAGTGTCTACATCGAACGGCTGCTCGAACATCTCTGGGGCGACGAGTACGACATCGACGAGGACTTCCCGGTCGTCGAAGACCGCGGCAAGTCGAAGGGGACCGAGACGTATCCCATCTCCTCGACGCGACCCATCGACTCGCCGGTCGACGCCGGGATCGCCGTCACCGGCGGCGCGATGGGTGCCACCTCGGCGTTCCACGAGGGCGGCGACCACGTCGCGGTCCGCACGGGCGCAATCGCTGGCGAACTTGCGGGCGAGGGCGACCTGAGCGAGTACAACAAGCGGTGGAAGGACGCCATCGGCGACGAAGTCCTGCGCAACGTCGCGATGGCCGAGTGCGTCCGCGGCTACGGTCCCGACAAGTGGGACTGGGCGTTCAAGACCGCGAACAAGCTCAAGGCCGACGACGACGGCTACAAACTGTTCAACACCTCGAAACTCGGCGCGGGGCTGAGCGCGGCCCGCCTCGTCGGCGGCTACCAGAAGACGAAGTTCAAGTACCGCAACGGCAAGTACGTCCAGATCAAAGAGAGCGACTACGACTACTGAGCGGCCGACGTCGGTGCTGTTCTCGCTGGCGGCTTCTTCGTTGACGTCGTTTCAGCTGTCGTCTTTCTCGCTGATTCGTCTCGCCACGACTCGACGACGACACTGTCGTCACTGCACGCTCGCTTCGGGAGAACTGAGAGAGACCAGACC